>NZ_JBSGYT010000023.1:0-29347 GCF_053610645.1 Streptomyces sp. NPDC054883
GCCCCTCGGGGCCGGGCCGGGCCGGGAGCACGGCGGCGACACCCCCGGCTTCGGACGGCAGGGCCCACCACGCGGCCAGCCCGATGATCACTCCGGTCAGCACGGTCGACGGCCCCCCGATGTCGGCGTAGAGGAAGTCGGTCAGCTGCCACGCGAGCAGCCCGACCGCGATCAGCCCGCAGTCCCGCAGGCCGCGTTCACCGCCCGCCGCGTACCGGCGCAGGCCGGCGGCCAGCAGCACGGCCCAGCCGCCCGCCAGCGCGGTCAGCCCGATCAGTCCCTGCTCGCTCAGCACCAGCAGGTACATGTTGTGCGGGGAGAGCAGCGGCTGCTTGACGAAGGCCTGGCCGGCGCCCGCGGTGTCGCTGCCCGAGGACAGCGCCAGTGACGAATGGCCGTCCCGGTTGGCGGGGAAGCCCTTGAGCCCCACCCCGGCGGCCGGCCGTTCCCGCCACATCGACTCGGCGGCGGCCCACATCGTGTACCGGTCGGTGACCGACTGGTCGGGGGCGTCGGAGACCTGGGTGATCGAGGTCAGCCGCTCGGTGACCATCTCGGAGCCCACCCCGAACCCGCCCACCAGCACCACGCCCACCGCCGTCAGCGCCACGACCGCCTTGAGCGCCCGCCGGATCCCGGCCAGCACCATCACCAGCACCGCCGCGCCGGCCGTCGCGATCCACGCGCCCCGGCTGAACGACAGCACCAGCGGCACCGTCAGGGCCGCCGCGCAGCCGGCCGCCATCCGCCGGACCCGGCCCGGCAGCCCCGGCGCCAGGGCCGCGGCGGTCGCCACGACCAGCCCGTACGCGACGACCGTGGCCATGCCCATGACGTCGCCCGGGCCGAAGGTGCCCACGGCCCGGATGTCGGCGCCCTGGTAGGAAGCACCGGTGTGGGTGACGAACTGGACGACCCCCAGGGCGCCCTGCACCAGCGCCAGCACCACGAAGCACCCCGCGGCCAGCCGGAACTCCCCGGCGTCCCGCACCAGGAGCACGATCGCCGCCGGGACCAGCACGAAGACCTGGAGGTAGCGCACGAACCCCGGCAGGGCCGCGTACGGGTCGCCGGCCGTGACCGTGGCCACCGCGAGGCCCACCGCGGGCACTCCGAGGACCAGGGCGCCCAGCGGGCTCAGCGGCCGGACCCGGCCCTGGAGGGCCCGCAGCGCGCAGACGGCCACGAGCAGCAGCGAGGCGGCGTCGGCCGGCCCGACCTTGCCGGAGGTGCTCGCGTCGCCCGCGGGCAGCGGGGCGAGCAGCAGCAGGACGGTCGCGGCCAGCGGCAGCAGCGGCCAGTGCCGGCGCAGCACCCGACGGGCGTACGGGCGGCCGCCGTACGGGCGGCCCCGGGGGCGGGAGTTCGATACGGCGAGGGTCATGCTCAGCTGCCTCCCAGCCGGAAACGGAAGAAGGAGGCCGCGGTCCGGGCCAGGATCCACAGGTCCTGCCACAGCGACCAGGTGTCGATGTAGTGGTTGTCGAAGCGGGCCCGGTCCTCGATGGAGGTGTCCCCCCGCAGGCCGTTGATCTGCGCGAGCCCGGTGATCCCGACCGGCATCCGGTGCCGGGCCTCGTAGCCGGGGTGGACGGTGCTGAACTTCGCGACGAAGAAGGGCCTCTCGGGGCGCGGCCCGACCAGGCTCATGTCACCCCGAACCACGTTCCACAGCTGCGGCAGCTCGTCCAGCGAGGACTTGCGCAGGAAGGAGCCGATCGGGCTCATCCGGCGGTCCCCGGCGACGGTCCACCGGGTGGCGGACTCGTGCGCGTCGGCGCTCAGGGTGCGGAACTTGAGCAGCGTGAAGGGCCGTCCGTACAGGCCGACGCGTTCCTGGCGGAAGATCACCCCCGGTCCGTCGGAGAGCCGTACGGCCAGGGCGCAGGCGCCCATCACGGGAGCGGCGGCCAGCAGCGCGGCCGCGGCGAGCGAGGAGTCGATGATCCGCTTCGCGTGCCGCTCCAGCGGCCGGGCGGGCCGGGGCAGCAGCGGCTGTACGGCGTATCCCCACAGCTGGTCCGCGGGCTCGGCCACCCGCATGCCGGTGACCTTCGCGGTCCCGGCGGGATCGGCGAGCCAGAGCCGGCAGCCGTGGTCGTGGAAGAGCCGGACCAGCGAGGCGGTGCGTTCGTCGGCCTCGGGCGGCCGGGTGAACACGGCGTGCCGGACCGAGTTCTGGATGACGGCGCGCCGGACGTCCTCGTGGGTGGCGAGCACCGGCAGCGGGCCGCTCTTCACGTCGGGCGCGGAGCCGGTGTCGGCGATCCCGACCGGCCGGAGCCCGTATTCGCGCCGCCCGTGCAGGGCGGCGGCGACGGCGCCGGCGCCCGCCCCGCGCCCGACGACCAGCGCGGAGCAGGGTCTGCGCACGGCCGCCCGGCGACGGAGCTGGTTGACCAGCCCGCGGCCCGCGCAGGCCAGTGCGGTCTGCACGCACAGGGCGCTCAGCAGCACCTCCCACCCGAGCGCCTGCCCCGGCCGGACGGCGGCCAGCACGGCGGCGGCGCCGCACCACAGCACGGCGGCGCGCCCGGCCAGCGCGGGCAGTTCGCGCAGGGCGGAGGGCGCGAGCCGGGGCCGGTAGAGCCCGGCCTGCGCGTGCAGCGCGGTGACCAGTACGGCGAGTGGGGCCACGAGTTCACCGGTGAGTCCCAGACCGGGTACCGCCGTCGCGGTGAGTACGGCGGCCAGCGCGTCAGCGGTCAGCAGCGGGAGGTTCCCGTCGCCGCGCCGGGCCCGCTGCGGCCGGACGGCGGGCCGGGCCTGCTCGGCCTTGGGCCGGCGCGGGGGGTGGATGGCGGTCACGGCACGGCGGACGGCGGTGGTGCCGCCGGCGGGCCCCGTGCCGCTCTGCCCGGTGTGCCGGGCGGGTGCGCTGTCCATCGTCATCGGCTGATGCGCTCCATGTTCGAGGGCTTGGGGGTCCCCCCGGCGGAGCCGTGGGGCGAGTCCCCCCGGCTGGGCGAGGGGGCGGGCCTGCCCAGCAGTTCGCGGTACAGGCCGGTGACCGCGTCCGCGGTCCGCCGCACGTCGAACTCGGTCCGGGCGTGCTGCCCGGCCTGCTCCCCCAGTTCGGTGAGCAGCCGCGGTTCGGCCAGCAGCCGTCCCAGGGCCTTGGCCAGGGCCGTCGGGTCTTCCGCAGGCACCAGGCACAGCCGTCCCTGGCCGGGCGGCAGGCTCTCCCGGGCACCGCTGACGTCGGAGACCAGGACCGGGCGGCCGCAGGCCATGGCTTCGAGCGGGGCGAGTGCCATTCCTTCCCACCGCGACGGCAGTACAACGATGTCGGCGGCCCGAAGCCACGGTCGGATGTCGGCGGCGGATCCGGCGAAGTGCACGCCGGGCGGCGCGGCGCGACGCAGTGCTTCGCCGTCGGGGCCGTCGCCGACCAGCACCAGCCGGGCGTCCGGGACCGTCCCCAGCGCCTCCGGCCAGGCCCGGAGCAGGATGTCCTGGCCCTTTTGCGGGCAGAGCCGTCCGACGCACACGGCCAGCGGCCCCCGGCCCCGGAAGTCGGCGGGCAGCGGCAGTCCGGCGCGCGCGCCGGCCCGGTCCTCCTGCCGGCCGGGACGGAAGTGGGACAGGTCCACGCCGTTGCGGATCACCGACCAGCGGGCACCGACCCCCTCAGACTCCCCGGCCCGGCGTTCCGCTTCGCTGACGCAGAGCACCCGGTCGGCCCAGCGGGCCCCGAACCGCTCCCAGCGCAGCGCGAGCGCGGCGGTGGCCCCGCCGACCGCGTCGAAGGACCAGGCGTGGGGCTGGAAGACGGTGGGCAGGGAGCCCCGCACGGCGAGCCGTCCGGCGAGGCCGGCCTTTGCGCTGTGCGCGTGCAGCAGGTCGGGGCGGACGCGGCGGACCAGCCGTACGGCGCCGAGGACTTCGGCGGGCAGGGCCGGTCCGGGGGAGCGTCCCGCGTGCCAGGTGTGGACCTCGGCCCCGGCGTCCCGGGCCGCCTCGCCGAGCTGTCCGCCCCCGGGGCAGCCGACGACGACGCGCAGCCCGGCGGCGGACTGGGCCCGTACCAGGTCGGTGACGACCCGGGCGACCCCGCCGTCGACGGGCTGGACCAGGTGGAGGACGGTGAACGGCTCGGTGGGCGGGTGCGGGGACTGTGCTGTCGAACGATGTGTCGGCACGTGGAGTGGTCTCCTGCGTTCAGCGGCGCGCGTCTGTCTGAACGAAGAGCACGCCGAGGAATTGCCCCTGGCTTTCGCCCGTGAACTTGAAGCTCAGACTGCGGGCGCCACCGGACAGGGCGGGGCTCAGATCGAACACGTCCGCGTCGTATCCGAGATTATTCATATATTCAGGCTGTCGTACGGACGAAGCCTGGCCGAATTCCGTGATGGTGGAATTCATGACGTCATTGAACGGATTCTCCGAATCGCTGATGCTCACCCGGCGGCCGCTGTCGGCGGTCACCGTGAGCGAGTCCCCGAGGTTCCCCCGGTCCCCGTCGTACGCGACCACCCCGACCCGGCCCGAGGACCCCGCCGGCGCGTTCAGCCCGGCCAGCTCCACCGTCTCGCCGGCCGCCGCGCCCGCCCCGGCCGCGAGCACCTCGAAGCCGTCCCACAGCGAAACCCGGCGCAGCGGCTCCTGCGGTTGCTCGTACGCCGCGACGAGCGTCCAGCCGCCCCAGGCGCCCACCTCCGAGCGGCCCATGGCGATGTTCAGCTGGGCGACCGTCCACATCCCGGTCCCGCCCTTGCGGACCAGCGGGGTGACGTCGGCCGAGGCCTGGTAGGCATCGCTCGCGTCGTCGGTCCGGTGCCCGACCACGGTGTCCGCCAGCACTTCCCTGTAGGCGCCGCCCGGCTCGGCGACCAGCACCCGGGCACTGTCCTCCGGCGGCTTCTGCTCGCCGACGCGCAGGTTCCCGCCCCAGTACAGCCGGGCGTACGAGACCTTCGCCCCTTGCGGGATCTTGAGCTCCGCACGGGTGGAGTTGTACGTGTCGGGGTCCTTGTCGACCTCCGTGTAGAACATGTCGTAGTCGCTGTTGACCCCCGACGCGCCGCGCTTGACGTCCGGACACGGCTCCGCCTGCGGGGCCTCCTCCTTGCGGCAGGTGATCGCGGAGTTCGAGGCGCGGACCAGCCCGCCGTGCTGCACCGCTTGGTAGCGCTGGGTGAAGGGAACCCGGGGCAGCTCCCTGACGGCGACCGTTTCCGCTGCGGCGGGCGCGGCGGCGCCGGCCACGGGGACGTTCACCGAAAGCACGAGGCAGGACAGCAGACCGAGCGCGCCGAGGATTCTTCGGGGGGAACCCATGACCCTGCCTCCTATTTTCGATCAAGGGGACAAAACAGGAGTGAACTTTGTCAGAAATCAGGGCTGAAATCACGCGGGACTCGCTCGTACGGCCTTTTGGGCGATAACACGCACCCCCGGGGCGGGCGGGTCGTTATGCGGGTGCACCATTGTTCGAACCGAAAGGGAAAAGCGGAGATGACCGCGGACTCGCCCGTCCGGGCGAACCGGACGGCCCCGCCGTCGGCGCCGTCGCCGCCCTCGGCCCTCGTTCGGCAACCACCCGCGTCAACGCCCGACGTCAACCGTGATGTCCGAAACTTCGGCATCCGGGTGAAGACACGCAACCCGAGCCGGGACCGCGCCGTTGATCCGGGTGCTCCAAGTAACGGGCAATCCTGCAAAAAAGGGACGACAATGATCAAGAAGTTTGCGGCCGGCGCAGCGGTTGCCGCCTCCGTCGTGGGTCTTGGTGCCGCCATGGCGCCCCAGGCGATGGCCATCGGCAACGACAACGGCATCAACACCGTCAACGGCAACGGCGCCTCGCAGATCTACGGCAACCAGGCCACCTACGGCAACATGAGCCCGCAGATGGCGCTGATCCAGGGCTCGTTCAACAAGCCCTGCATCGCCCTGCCGGCCAAGGCCAACGTGCAGTCGATCCTCGCCCTGGTCAACGTCGGCGTCCAGGACATCCCGGTCCTGTCCAACCCGCAGAACCAGCAGTGCACCGAGAACTCCACCCAGGCCAAGGGCGACGAGCCGCTCTCGCACATCCTGGACAACATCCCGATCCTCTCCGGCAACGTCTCCGCCGGCAGCTGACCGCACCCCGCGCCGGGGACGGGGCCGCCGCACCTTCGGGTGGCGGCGGCCCCGCCGCTTGTGCGGCCCGGCATTCCGCCCGGCGCATCCCGCCCCCGCTAAACCGCCGGTGAATTCGGGAACGGGGCATCGGAGTGAAACAACCGACCCCGTCCGGAAATACCCGGTTTCTTTTCCCGGACCCACTCGTTGTTAATTTCGCAGTGGATACGCCCCTGCAGGAAAGGATCGAAAACAAATGACGTACAAGAAGGCAGTGGTGCTGGCCGCCGGCGTTCTGATGGCCGCCGGTGCCGCCTCTCCCGCCATGGCCGACGCGGGTGCCGAGGGCGCGGCCATCGGGTCCCCCGGTGTCCTCTCCGGCAACCTCGTGCAGGTCCCGGTGCACGTCCCGGTCAACGTCTGCGGCAACACCGTCAACGTGATCGCGCTGCTGAACCCCACGTTCGGCAACGTCTGCGTCAACGACTGACGAAGCGCTTGCGCCCGCAAGGGCACACCTCCTCGCCAGTGGCCTCGGAGTGCACGGCGGTGCACTCCGAGGCCACTTCGATTCAGCACCGGCGAGAGTGCCGGTAGACAGGGAAGGACCCATGCGACAGGTACTGAGCCGACAGGTACTGGGCAAGGGGGTGCTCACGGCGGCGGCCGCTTCGAGCCTGCTGTCGATCGCGACCGGCGCGGCCTACGCATACCCCGGGGCGATGGCCGAAGCCGCGCACTCGCCGGGTGTGGCGTCCGGCAACAGCATCTCGGTACCGATCACCTTCGCCCCGAACGTCTGCGGCAACAGCGTGGACGGGGGTGCGGCGCTGAACCCGGCGTTCGGCAACACCTGCGCCACCACCACCGGATCCGACGCCGGCTTCGACTACCAGCGCCACCTGAGCCCCGAGCACGCCGAGGCCTTCGAGCGCTACCTCGACGAGCGGCAGGGGCGCCACGCGCTGCCCCGCCAGCGGCACGAGGAAGAACGGCCCGAGGAGGCGCCCCGGCACCACGCGCCCCGCCACGCGGCGCCGCAGCACGAAGCCCCCCAGCACGAGGCACCGCAGCACGAAGCCCCGCAGCAGGAGATGCCGCGCCACGAGACCCCGCGTCATGGGGCTCCCGTGCACCAGGTGCCGCAGCACGAGGCCCACGGACCCGCAGGCCCCCGGCACGAGGTCTCGCACGAGGACGGCTACGGCGGTTCGGGTTCCGGCGGGAGCCGGGACGAGGAGGAGTGCGACGACCACCCCCGGGCCGCGCACCCCGCACCGCCCGCGCCCGCCCCCGTCGAGGAGGAGGCGCACACCCTGCCCGCCCCGGTCGACGAGGCGCCGCACACCCTCCCGGCTCCGGTCGAGGAGGACTCCGGCCCGCCGCACGGCAGCCGGGTCGTGGAGCGGTCGGCCCCGGCGCCCGCGCCGGAAGTGGTCCGCCCCGCCGACCAGCCGCCGGCCGCCCCCGCCGGCGACACCCCGGTCCATGTGCTCCCCGCACCGGCTCCCGCGCCGGCCCCCGCCCCCGCCCCCGCCGTGGCCCAACCGCAGGTCCGCGCCCCGGAACTGGCCGCCACCGGAGCCGGCCAGCCCGGAGCCGCGGCGGCGCTCGCCGCGGCGCTGGTCCTGGGCGGCGCCATTCTCTACCGGCGGTCCCGGTCCGCCGCCTGAGCGGCAATACCGGTAATCAGAATAAATATCGGCCGGAGAATCCCTTGTTCGGATTCTCCGGCCGTCGCCGTGTTCGCTCGCGCGTTTCCGTATCCGCCGGGAATCGTTAGCCAGGTCGAAAGCGGCGCGACGGTCGCCGCTGGAAAAGGATTTCGAAACAATGAAGTTCACCAAGGTCGCCGCTGTCGTCGCCGGCTCCGTCGCCGCCCTCGCCGCCACCGCTCCCGCCTTCGCCGCCGAGACGGCGGCCGCGATGCCCCCCATGAGCTTGACGGGCGGGGTGACGGAGACCTTGAACGCCGTCAACCCGGTCTCCGAGGCGCTCCCCCAGACCGCGGGCAACGCCCTGGCCGAGCAGGGCGACACCGTGGGCAAGGTCGTCGGCACCGTGCAGAGCGTCAACAAGGTCCGCAACGACGCGCCCGGCGAGGTGATGAAGCTCGCGGACGGGGCGACCCAGGCGACCCCGATGCTCGGCGGCGTCCACCTCAACGGTGGGGCCAACTGAGCCGACCGGACCGGCCCGGTCCCGGCATGACTGTGGGCGCCACCGGCGAGGCCGGGGCGCCCACAGTCGGATGTACCGACGTCAGTCGTTGACGCAGACGTTGCCGAACGCCGGGTTCAGCGCGCCGATGACGTTGACGGAGTTACCGCAGACGTTGACCGGGACGTGGACCGGAACCTGGGCCAGGTTGCCCGAGAGGACACCGGGGGAACCCACGGCCGCGCCCTCGGCCAGGGAGTCGGCGGAGGCAGCGCCGGCGGCACCGGCCACAGCGAGACCAGCGGAGGCCAGGGCCACAGCGGCCTTCTTGGCAGCAGAGTTCATGGGAAGTGCACCTTCTCTTCGACGTCCTGCCCCGATTCGTGGGGCTCACGTCGAGCGAAACGGTTCTGGTTCCCGAACGACACGGGTACGGGCGAGATCAGACCTGTTCAGCCCAATGGTCGTACTCCGCACGTGCTCCCGGCCGCTGCTCCGCCGCCCCGCCCCGGCCCGTCGTGCCCTCAGGGAAGGTCGGGCACGTCGGGGATCTCGGGGATCAGGTCGGCCGGCGGCTTGGCCGGACTCGCCGCCGGCGGCACTGCCGGGTTGGCGGGTACCGCCGGGACGGAGCCGGACGGGGTCTTCTTGGGGGCTTCGACCGGCAGCGTCGGGAGCGTCGGGAGCGTCGGCAGCCCGGGGATCTCCGGCAGCGTCGGCAGCTTCGGCAGCTCGATCGGCGGCAGCGTCACCCCGGCCGGGAGCAGACCCGTCAGCGACTTGAGCAGGTCCTGCAGCGTCTTGATGAGACCGGCGAGGAGATCGTCGACCGGACCGGCCGCGGCCTTGGTCTCGACCGCCTGGACCTGCTGCTGTACGGCCGCGACCCGACGGGTGAGCGCGGCGGAAGTGTCACCGCCCGCGGCGCCCGCAGGGGCTGCCGCGCCGGCGAGTATGGCGGCGGCGAGGGCCGACGGGACAAGGACTCGGGTGCGGAACGGCTTCGTGCGCATGGGCTTCCTTACGGTGGTCGCACAGAAGTGGACCCCAACGATCCACTTCCCTACCCACCGTGCGAACACCTTGCACGGAGCGCAACCGGAGCGCCACGGACGGCTCTCTCGGCGACGGCCCCGGGCGCGCCGTCCGCGCCGGTCGCCGGGCGCGTCCGCCCCGGTCGTCCCTGCGCGCTGCGTACGGACTTCGCGCACACGTCCGGGATCCCCTCACCCGGGCCGGGGAAATGCGCTCCGCCGAGCGGGCCGTTTGAGTGAAGCAGCGGAACCAACCCCGCGGAAGGCAGTTGATCAGGGCGCTCCACTAGCGGGCACTCGTGCGACAAAAGGACCAATGATGCTCAAGAAGATCATGACTGCTGCCGCGGTCACCGCCGCCGCCGTCGGCGCGGGCGCTGCTGTCGCGGCCCCGGCCATGGCCATCGGCAACGACAACGGGATCAACACCGTCAACGGCAACGGGGCGACCCAGATCTACGGCAACCAGAAGACCGAGGGCCCCATGAGCCCGCAGCTCGGCCTGGTCCAGGGCACGCTCAACAAGCCCTGCATCGGCCTGCCGGTCAAGGCCAACGTGCAGTCGATCCTGGCCCTGGTCAACATCGGTATCCAGGACATCAACGTCCTGTCCAACCCGCAGAACCAGCAGTGCACCGAGAACTCCACCCAGGCCAAGGGCGACGAGCCGCTCTCGCACATCCTGGACAACATCCCGGTCCTGTCCGGCAACCTCTCCAACGGCAGCTGAGCGTCGTTCCCCGGCGGCTTGACCGGCCGTAGGGTCCGGGCCCCGCGCCCGTGGAGCGACGCTGTGACGCGGTCGAAGCGATGCGGTGTGTGATGTGACGAGGGCCCCGGCAGCCTCCAGCTGCCGGGGCCCTCGCGCGTGGACGGGCTCAGCCCGTCCAGAAGTCCCACCACCGGGTGAGGATCAGCATCCCGATCACCCCGAGGTGCAGGGCGGGCGGGGCCCAGCCGAACTCGGCGAAGAACGCGCGCAGCGGGCCGGGGGCCGTGCTCGTACGGACGTTGTGCGCGGTGACCGCCCAGAACATCAGCAGCGTCGCCGCCCAGGTCAGACAGCACCACAGGCACAGCGCGTTGATCTCGTAGAGGGACTGGACCATCAACCAGGTGCAGAAGCCGGTGCCGAAGAACATTCCGGCGTTCAGTCCGAGCCAGAACCAGCCCCGGTAGCGGGCCCCGGCGAGCAGGCCCGCGCCCGCGCAGACGACGATCCCGTAGGCGACCAGCCCCAGCATGGGGTTGGGGAAGCCGAAGGCCTGCGCCTGCTCGCTCCGCATCACGCTGCCGCAGGAAACCACGGGGTTGAGACTGCAGGCGGGTTTGAAGGACGGGTCTTCCAGCAAGAGGAACTTGTCGAGGGTGATCACCCAGGAGGCGAGCAGTCCGGCGGCTCCGGTGAGGACGAGCAACCACGCCAACCCCGGGAAGGTGCCGGTGCCTTCGTCCCCGGTCCGTCTGGAGCGGTCCTGTTGGCGCGGGAGGCCCATCGGGGCGGTTGTGGTGCTGTCGGGTGCCGTTCCGTTCGTTGCCATGCCGCCCATAGTCCCGCGCTCCGCCGCAGACCGGGGCCAACCGTACCCAGACGTAGGCAAGTTGCCCTGAAGGGGTGGCGGGAACCCCCGATGCTTCCCGGACGTTTTAACGAATCCCGGACGTGATGTCAGTGCCAGGGGCTACGTTGTGCTTCCGCGAAGTGACAAGCTGCGACGGCCTGGAGACCCACCTTGAGCGATCCGTACGAGACAACCGAGGCCCACCTCGATCGACTCCTGGGCCGCGCCCTGAACTCCTTCGACCTGCCGGACCGGCTGGTCGGGCGCCTGCGTACGGCGCTCGCCCACAGTTCTTCGCTGCACACCACCCATCACAGCCCGTCGGCGGGGCTGTGGCGGGAGACCCACCGGCACACCTACCTCCTGGCGGACGGCGGGGCGGAATCGCTCTGGGAGCTGGTCTACCGCCGGCAGGACGACCGGGTCGTGCGGTACGAGCTCTTCGCCGGCCGGTCCGAGCTCTGCCTGGCGGTCGCCCGCCTGTTCGGCGTGGTCCCCTCCCAGGTGGCGCGGGACCTGGCGCCCACGGGCGCCGGGCCGGAAGACGAAGCGGCCGCGCTGAGCGCCCTGTTCGCGACCCCGGCGCCCACCCCGCACCGGGAGTACACGGTGGAGCAGTCCGCCGACCACGCCCGCCGGGTGCTGCGGCGCGCGGAGAACGCGGACCGGCCCGGAGAGGGGGTGGCGCTGCGCCTGCGCTCGGCGTACGCGCACCAGATCACCCAGGCGTTCGGCGGCCGGCAGTGGCAGTCGGACGGGCGGGGGGTGGGATTCACCCTGTACGAGCACGCGTTCGTACTGGTCGACGGCAGCGAGCTGAGCCTGTGGGAGGTCGAGCACACGGCCACGCCGGACGGCCGCCACATGTGCGAGGTGTACGAGAGCGAGGCCTCGGCGCGCGAGGCGATGGAAGCGCGCGCCCGGGTCCGCTGACGTACCGGCGCGCGGAGGGGCGGACGTACGCCCGTCCGGCCGCGGAAAACCGGAACCGGCGCGTCCGCCCCAAGGCGGACGCGCCCGTCGGGTACGGCGCTCAGGCGGCGTCGGCGCCCTCGCGCTCCCCCATCGGGACCTGCTTGCGCGGCAGCATGAACATCACCGCGAAGATCACGACCAGGACCGCCACGACCCACCACAGCGCGCCGCGGAAGGCCTCGACGTACGGGGCTCCGTAGGCCGTGTCGTCGTCGATCATCCCGAAGAAGACGACGGACGTGAGGCCCAGGCCCAGGGCGTTGCCCATCTGGCCGGTGGTGTTGATCAGGCCGGAAGCGGAGCCGGCGTGTTCGCGCGGCACCTGGGAGAGCACGGTGTCGGTGAGCGGCGCCACGATCAGGCCCATGCCGGCGCCCATCACGACGAGGGGGGCCGCCATCTGCCAGGAGGCGATCTGCATGCCGTAGTGGGCGGACTCCCAGATGTAGAGGAGCAGACCCGCGGCCATGGTCAGCGCGCCCGCCTGGAGGACCTTGCGGCCGAAGCGCGGCACGAGCTTCTGGACGGACATGCCGGCGGCCGCCGAGACGGCGATCGAGAAGGGGATCCCGGTGGTGCCCGCGCGCAGCGGGGTCCAGCCTAGGCCCATCTGCATGTAGAGCGTCCAGACCAGGAAGAAGATGCCGGTCGCGATGCCGAAGGTCAGCTGTACGGCGATGCCGCCCGCGAAGCTCTTGATCCTGAAGAGGGAGAGCTCCACCAGCGGCGAGCCGTCCGTGCGGATCTTGTACTTCTCGTACGCGATGAAGCCGGCGAAGAGGAGCGGCGCGGCCGCCATGCAGACGAAGCCCCACAGCGGCCAGTCGTTCTCACGGCCGTGCGTCAGCGGGAAGATCAGCATGATCAGGGCGAGCGTGGCGAGCACGACGCCGACCAGGTCGAGCCGGAGCGCCTTGGGGGCCTTGGACTCGGTGATGAACTTGACGCCGAGGATCACGCCCGCGATGCCGACCGGCAGGTTGATCAGGAAGATCGGACGCCATTCGAGGCCGAAGAGGTTCCACTCGGTGAGCAGCGCGCCCAGCATCGGGCCCGAGACGGCGCCGAGGCCGACGATCGCGCCGAACATGCCGAAGACCTTGCCGCGCTCGTGGGGCGGGAAGGTGACGTGGATGATCGCGAGCACCTGCGGCACCATCATCGCCGCCATACCGCCCTGGAGGATGCGGGAGGCGACGAGCACCGAGGGGTTGGCGGCGATGCCGCAGAGCGCCGAGGCGGCGGTGAAGCCGGCGATGCCGACGAGGAAGAGGCGCTTGCGGCCGTAGATGTCACCGAGACGGCCGCCCGTGATCAGGCCGGCGGCGAAGGCGAGGGCGTATCCGGCGGTGATCCACTGGATGGCGCTGGTGGAGGCGCCGAAGTCCGCTCGCATGCTCGGTATCGCGATGTTGACGATCGTGACGTCGACCAGGTCCATGAAGGCCGCGGTCATCACGATGGCGAGCGCCAGCCACCGGCGGCGGTCGGCGGGTGAGCTGCTGCTCGTGTCGTCGTGGAGGGTCTCGATCCGCTCTTCTTGTACGGGCCCGTTCTCTCTTTCGGGCGATGTCTGGGCTGTCTCGGTGCTCATGGGGAGAAACCTAGACGGGATATAGGTCGGATGATGTCCTAGTTCCCTGGCAGCCTGGTGTCATGAACGACACTCCCGGGCGGCTGCTCACTCTGCTCTCCCTGCTCCAGACCCCGCGCGAGTGGCCGGGCAGCGAGCTGGCCGAGCGGCTGCGCGTGAGCGCCCGGACCATCCGGCGGGACATCGAGCGGCTGCGGGAGCTGGGGTACCCGGTGGAGGCCACGCTGGGGTCGGAGGGCGGGTACCGGCTGGTGGCGGGCGCGGCGATGCCGCCGCTGCTGCTGGACGACGAGGAGGCGGTGGCGATCGCGGTGGGGCTGCGGGCGGGCGCCGGGCACGCCATCGAAGGGGTGGACGAGGCGTCCGTACGGGCCCTCGCGAAGCTGGAGCAGGTGCTGCCGGCCCGGCTGCGGCGCCGGGTGGGCGCGCTGCAGTCGGCCACGGTGGCGGTGACCCGCGGCGACGGCGCGAGCGTGGATCCGCGGACCCTGACGACGATGGCGGCGGCGGTGGCGGGGCCGGAGCGGCTCCGGTTCGCCTACCGGGCGCGCGACGGGGTGGAGTCGCGGCGGCTGGTGGAGCCGTACCGGCTGGTGAGCACGGGGAGCCGCTGGTACCTCGTGGCGTACGACTTGGACCGGGAGGACTGGCGGACCTTCCGGGTGGACCGGGTCGGCGATCCGTTGGCGACGGGCGCCCGGTTCGCTCCGCGGGCGCTCCCGGTGGACGCGGCGGAGTTCGTGCGGCGGGGGCTGCGGGGGACGCAGACCTACGCGGTGGAGGTGGTCTTCGCGGCGCCGGCCGAGGCGCTGCCGGGCTGGCTGCGGGGGGACGGGGCGCCGGTGGCGGAGGGCTGCCGGGTGCGGTTCGAGAGCGGGGACGCGCCGGAATGGCTGGCGGCCCGGCTGGCCCTGACCGGATTCGACTTCACGGTGCACACCCCGCCGGCCCTCGCGGAAGCCGCGCGTGTGCTGGGCGCGCGGCTGGCGGGATCCAGCCCCGCCGGGGCGTGAGGCGGGGGCGCGGGGCCGGGCGCCAGTGCCTTCCGGCGGCGGGGAGGGGTTGCGGACAGCGGGGAGCCCCCGGCGCCTGGGGGGGATAGGCACCGGGGGCTCGTTCGGGGGGCTCCGTCTTCCGCGTGCCGCTCAGGCCACGGCGTCGAAGCCGGTGTCGCGCGCCATCCGCTTCAGCTCCAGCAGCGCGTGCTTCTCGATCTGCCGGATCCGCTCCCGGGTCAGGCCGTGCTGCTTGCCGACCTCGGTCAGCGTGCGCTCGCGTCCGTCCTCGATCCCGTACCGCATCTTGATGATCGACGCGGTGCGCTGGTCGAGCTTGCCGAGCAGGTCCTCCAGCTCCTCGCTGCGCAGCAGGGAGAGCACGGACTGTTCCGGGGAGGTCGCCGAGGTGTCCTCCAGCAGGTCCCCGAACTGGGTGTCGCCCTCGTCGTCGACGGACATGTTGAGGCTGACCGGGTCGCGCGCCCAGTCCAGTACGTCGCCGACGCGCTTCTCCGTCGAGTCCAGCTCGGCGGCGATCTCCGCGTGCTCCGGGTCGCGCCCGTTCTCCCGGTTGAACTCGCGCTGGATCCGGCGGATCCGGCCGAGCTCCTCGACCAGGTGGACGGGGAGGCGGATGGTGCGGGACTGGTCGGCGATGGAGCGGGTGATGGCCTGGCGGATCCACCACGTGGCGTACGTGGAGAACTTGAATCCCTTGGTGTAGTCGAACTTCTCGACCGCGCGGACCAGGCCGGCGTTGCCCTCCTGGATCAGGTCGAGCAGCGGGAGCCCGCTGCGCGGGTAGCGGCGGGCGACGGCCACGACCAGGCGGAGGTTGGAGCGGATGAAGACTTCCTTGGCGCGCTCTCCCTCGGCCGCCAGGGCTTCCAGTTCCTCGCGCGCCGGGGTCTCCCCGGAGCGCTCTATCGCACCGTCGAGGATCTGCCGGGCGTAGATGCCCGCCTCGATGATCTGCGACAGCTCCACTTCCTTGGCCGCGTCGAGCAGGGGGGTGCGCGCGATCTCGTCCAGGTACATGCCGACCAGGTCGCGGTCGGCGATCTCGCCGCCCGCGGCGCGGGCACTGCCCGTGGACTGACTGCGGGCGACGGCGCGGGTTGCCATGCGTGCTCCCTTGCGATGCGATGGATTTCGGTCGCGGTGTGGCTGCCGGACGCCTCGGCTGCGAGAGGTGCGGCGCCGTCGACGCGTCCTTCGGACACTCTCCCGAGTGCCCGCTTCCGAAGGAAACAACGACTGGAATCAGGACAGAATTCCCACGAGGTCCCCTCATTTTCCGGATCTTGCAGTATCCTGCCCCGCCTCCCCCGGCCACGGGGGGCGCGGGGCGGTGCCGCAAGAGCCGGTAGAGGTGCAGGTCAGGGCCGGTGCCGAAGCCGGCCCGGCGGCTTCCGCGGACATCTGCGGAGACCAGCGGCGGCTGCGCTCGTGAGACGCCCGTCACTCCGGCACACCGCCGCCTCGGCTGCACTTCCTACCGCTAGGACGGCTGCCACCGGCTCCTGGTTGCCTGGACTGATGAGCGAATGACCGGATACGCGACAACCGGCGCGTTCCGCCCGAACCCGGCTAGCCGAACTGGAGGGAGCGCTTGGACAGGCCCATCCAGAAGCCGTCCACCGGGGTGGCCGGGCCGGCGAGGTCGCCGGCGGCCTCGGCGGCGCCCAGGGTGACGAAGAGCGGCGCGAAGTGCTCCGTACGGGGGTGGGCCAGGCGGCCGGCCGGGGACTTGGCCTCGAAGTCGAGCAGGGTGTCCACGTCGGCGGCGGCCAGCGCCTCGCGGCCCCACGCGTCGAACTCCGTCGACCAGCCGGGCACGCCCCCGTGGCGGAGCGCGGCCAGGTTGTGCGTGAAGAAGCCGCTGCCCACGATCAGGACGCCCTCGTCCCGCAGCGGGGCGAGGGTGCGGCCGATCTCCATGAGCCGGACCGGGTCGAGCGTGGGCATGGATATCTGGAGCACCGGGACGTCGGCCTCGGGGAACATCTCCACGAGCGGGACGTAGGCCCCGTGGTCGAGCCCGCGGTCCGGGATGTCCTGGACCGGGGTGCCGGGCGCCCGCAGCAGTTTGCGTACGGAGGCGGCCAGCTCCGGAGCGCCCGGGGCGTCGTAGCGGACCCGGTAGTAGTGCTCGGGGAAGCCCCAGAAGTCGTACACGAGCGGGGCCCGCTCAGTGGCTCCGAGGGCCAGCGGGGCCTCTTCCCAGTGGGCGGAGACCATCAGGATCGCCCGGGGGCGCGGCAGACCGGCCGACCAGGCGGCCAGTTCGCCCGGCCAGACCGGGTCGTCGGCCAGCGGCGGGGCGCCGTGGCTGAGGTACAGCGCGGGCATGCGGCCCGTTCCGGGGGTGGTGTTCGAAGGCACAGCGCGCTCCTCGTGGCCGGTCGCGGGGGTTCCCGTACGAGGTCCCCTGAAAAGACTAACCCCGCTTCGTTCAAATTTGAACGAAGCGGGGTCGTCAGTCATTCCCGCACGGTGAGCGGGGCCCGGGGCGCACCGGGCCGGTCAGTGGGCCATCACGGGGAGCTGCACCTCGTCCGCGGTGCCGGCACCCTGGGCCACCGGACCGGACGAGCCGGGACGGCCGGTGTTGATCAGGGTGAACGCGATGAGCGAGCTGGTCACCAGGATGCCGACGGCCCACCAGATGGCGGAGGAGTAGCCCTCCACCATGGCCTGCGCCTGGACCAGCTTCGCCGCCGCACCGCCGGCGGCGGCCTGCGCCGCGTGGTCGGTCAGGTACGCGGTCGTCGCCGAGGCGGCGATGGTGTTGAGCAGTGCTGTGCCGATGGCGCCGCCCACCTGCTGCGAGGTGTTCACCATGGCGGAGGCGACACCGGCGTCGGCCGGGTTCACCCCGTGCGTGGCCAGGGACATCGCCGGCATGAACGCCGAACCCATGCCGAGGCCCAGCAGCAGCTGCGCCGGGAGGATCAGCGCCGGGTACGAGGAGCCGGTCTCCAGCTGCGTGAGCAGCAGCATGCCGGTGGCCGCGAGCAGGAAGCCGGGGCCCATCAGCAGCCGCGGCGGGACGCGGGTCATCAGGCGGGCACCGATCTGGGCGGAGCCCGTGATCATGCCCGCGATCATCGGCAGGAAGGCGAAACCGGTCTTGACCGGCGAGAAGCCCTTCACGACCTGGAGGTAGTAGGTGAGGAAGAGGAACAGGCCGAACATCGCGATGACGGCCAGACCGAGGGAGAGGTAGACGCCGCCGCGGTTGCGGTCCAGCAGGACGCGCATCGGCAGCAGCGGGGACTTCGCCTTGAGCTCGAGGACGACGAAGCCGGTGAGCAGCACCGCGGAGGAGACGAACATGGCCACGGTGAGGGCGTCCGACCAGCCCGCGGACTCGGCGCGGGTGAAGCCGTAGACCAGCGCGACCAGACCCAGCGTCGACAGGACCACACCGGGGACGTCGAGCCTGGCGCGGTTGCGGCCGCCGGCGGGTTCGCGGATGACCAGCCAGGCACCCGCGGCCGCGATGATCGCGAAGGGGATGTTGACGAAGAACGTCCAGCGCCAGTTGAGGTACTCGGTGAGGAAGCCGCCGAGGATCAGGCCGACGGCGCCGCCGCCGCCCGCGATCGCACCGTAGATGCCGAAGGCCTTGGCCCGCTCCTTGGCGTCGGTGAACATGACCGCCAGCAGGGACAGCGCGGCGGGCGCCAGCAGCGCACCGAAGGCGCCCTGGAGGGCGCGGGCGCCCAGCATCATGGCCTCGCTGGTGGCGGCGCCGCCGAGCGCGGAGGCCAGGGCGAAGCCGGTGAGGCCGGTGATGAAGGTCTTCTTGCGGCCCCACTTGTCGGCGATGCGGCCGCCGAAGAGGAGCAGGCCGCCGAACGCCAGCGCGTAGGCGGTGATGACCCACTGGCGGTTGCCGTCGGAGATGCCGAGGTCGGTCTGGGCGGACGGGAGGGCGATGTTCACGATGGTCGCGTCGAGGACGACCATCAGCTGGGCCAGGGCTATGAAGACGAGGGCCTTCCAGCGACTGGGGTCCGCAGCCGACAGGGGTGTCGCGGCTGTTCTGGACATGGGGATACCCACTTCACTGTGCGGAATGACGGAACTGCTACTGAAAGTCGGAAAAGGGCGCTCGGCAGGGCGCGTTGGCGTCGTCGGCGCGGTGACCGGGGCCCGGGGCGTCACATGGCGGTCCGCCTCAGGTCCTCCAGGGTGGCCGCGGCGCCCGGCAGCTCGGAGCGGGCCGGAGTGCGCAGCCCGTCCAGGAACACCTGGAGGTGACGGTGGACGAAGCGGTCCGCGTCCGGGCAGCCGGTGCCCGGGAGGGGGCGGCCGAGCTGCGAGAGGGCGATCATCAGGTCGCCGACGCCGATGTCGGCCCGGACGAGCCCGCGGTCCTGGCCGGCGGCCAGCAGGTTCTCGATGGCTTCCGCCAGCGCGCGGCGGGCCGCGAGGAGTTCGGGATGGTCGTGGTCGAAGTCCGCGGACAGCATCGGGCACAGGGCGCCGAACCGCTCGTCCGCGGCCGCGTGCGTGAACCGGCACAGCGCGGCGAAGGCGTCGGGCTCCTGGGCGAGGGACTCCTCGGCGTGCAGGACGACCCGGTCCATGACGTACAGCACGACGTGGTGGACCAGCGTGGCCCGGTCGGGGAAGTGCCGGTAGAGCGTGGCGTTGCCGACGCCCGCCCTGCGGGCGACCTCGTCGAAGGGGGTGGCGGAGCCGGACTCCACGAAGAGCTCGCGGGCCGCCGCCAGGATCCGTTCCCGGTTGCGGACGGCGTCGGCGCGCGGGCGCGGCAGTCGCCCGGAACCGTCGGAGGCGCCGGAGCCGGGGCGCGCCGGGCGCGGCGCCGGGTCCGCGAGGTCCACCGACGCGCGGGGGGCGGTCGGGGCCGCCGTGGCGGTGGTGGGGCGCTTCATTCCGGGCCTCCTCGGGCTGGACTCGTACGGCGTGGCCGGCGTCATCCACGCGCTCGGCCCGCTCCCCAAATGGGGAAGCCGTCCCCGTTTCGCGGGACCTCCGTTCAAACGGGGATGGACTCCCCGGTTATTTCACTCGCACGTGTGAGCCGGGTCACGCCGCCGACGCCGCCCGCTCCCGTTTGGCCGCTCCCGGCGCGCGGGCGCGCCGCAGCCGTCGGAGGGTGAGCGCACAGAGCAGTCCGGGCCCGGCCGGCTGCCGCGGCCCGAAGGCGAGCTCCATGACACAGACCCGCCACCGGATACGCAGTCCACGCCGCACCTGCGCGTACGTAGGCATAGCCGCGCTGGCCATCGGCGTCACGGCGACCGCCAGCACCGGGATATCCAGCCGCACCCACTCGGCCGCCGGCCCCGTGGCCACGAGCGTCGACTCGGCGCTCGCGCCCTGCCGGATCACGAGCACGATGGGCGTCCAGATGTCCGAGGGACTCCCCACGCCGCCCGGGTACGCGCGCTCGACCGGCGAGGTCCGGGCCCTGAACCTGATGATCGACTTCCCCGACGCCAAGGGCGAGGGCTCGGCGATGGACCGGCTGGCGGAGTTCTTCCCCCAGACCTCGAACTGGTTCCGCACCAGCTCGTACGGACGACTCACCTACCGGGCCGAGGCGCCGATCCGGAACTGGCTGAGGATGCCGATGCCGTTCGCGGCGTACGGCATCGGGCGCGGGTCCGCGTACGAACCCGGCTACCGGCAGCTGGTCGAGCACATCGCGCAGGCCGCCGACTCCGAGGTGGACTTCAGCCGGTACGACCTGATCAACGTCCTGGTCACGCCGAACGCCGGGCCGTCGGCCCTGGACACCGTCCTGTCGGTGACGTTCTCCGGCAACGGCGAGGCGCCGATGGCCGACGGGGTACCGCTGGCGAACACGTCCTTCGTCTACAGCCGCCAGGACGACGGCTCGGGCTCCTACCGCGAGACCGGCTACCGGGTGCTCCCGCACGAGAACGGCCACGTTTTCGGGCTGCCGGACCTGTACACCCCGGACGGGGGCGGCGCGGTCGGGCACTGGGACATCATGAGCGAGGACTGGGGCGCCAACAACGACCTGCTGGGCTGGCACAAGTGGAAGCTGGGCTGGCTGGACAGCAACCAGATCGGCTGCGCGTCGAAGTCCGGGGTCACGGAGCAGGTGCTGACGCCGCTGGCGGTGGAGGGCGGCCTGAAACTGGCCTTCGTACCGATGACGGAGAACAGCGGGTACGCGGTGGAGGTGCGCACGCAGGCCGGCAACGACGAATCCGTGTGCAAGCCCGGCGTGCTGATCTACAAGGTGGACTCGCAGGTGGACACCGGGCGCGGACCGGTGACGGTCTCCGACAGCGTGAGCGGCAGCGGGGGCTGCACGCGGCGGCCGAACGTCCACGCGGAGCTCTCGGACGCGCCGTTCCGGCCGGGCGAGACCTTCACCGACCAGAAGGCGGCCATCAGCATCGCGGTGGTGGGCGAACTCCCCGACGGCAGCTTCAAGGTCCGCGTCACCCGCCCCTGACGCCGCTCACCCCGCCGGGTCGGTCCGCGGCGGCTGGTTGACGGTGATGGCGCCGAAGTCCCGGCCCTGGAAGACCTGTCCGTGGAACGTGCCGCCGCTGACCGTGTTGTGCGTGGCGGCCGGCGAGGCCCCCTCGCGCCAGCCCGGGTTCACTTCGTCCAGCAGCTCGGCCAGTTCCCGCGCCGCCGCCTCGTCCCGCTGGAGCACCTCCCGCAGCCGCTCCCGCCAGCCGTCCTCCACGCGGGCGGCGGCCGCTTCGTCGGCGTCGGCGCGGGCCATCAGCAACTCGGCTCGGGACGCCCGTAGTTCGCGTGCCGCGTCCGCCTCGTCCGGGGCCCCGTCGGCGCCCTCGCCGCGGCCGAGCAGCCGCGCGAAACGGCCGCTCGCGTAGGCCCACGCGTCGGAAGCCATCAGGCCGACCACCGTCGTCGCGCCCGCCGTCACCAGTGCCCCCACGTCCATGCGGCAACGCTAGCCGTAGGCTGACGGCGGCGCGGGCGGTTCGGGAAAGCGGGTGGTGGCGGTGCGGACGCGACGCGGGCTGCCGGCCCGCCGGTGGCTCACGGTGGCCGCCGAACGCACGGTCCTCGGCGTCGTCCACAACGTCACCGCGGGGACCCGGCTCCTCGACCTGCTCACCGTCTTCGCGGGGGACCCGCGGATCCGCACCGTGTTCACCTGCCCCGGGTCCTCCGCGTTCGAGGACGGGATGGCGGAATTCATCAGCGACCGGGGGCTTTTCCTCATTCCCTGGGAGCAGGCCCTGGCCGAGCGCTTCGACCTCGCCGTGAGCGCGAGCAGAGGGGGAAACCTGGCGGATATTTCCGCTCCTCTCATCGGCACGCCGCACGGCGCTGGCTATAATAAAAAGCTCAGCAAGAATCCGGAATCCGGAATCCGGAATCCGGCATCCGGGGACGGGGCGCGGGGCGGGGCGGCGGCTTTCGGCCTGTCTCCCGAATGGCTGCTGCACGACGGCTCGGTGGTCCCTTCCGCCATCGCCCTCTCGCACGAGGAACAGCTGGCCCGGCTGCGCCGGGACTGCCCCGAGGCGGTTCCGTACGCCCATGTGCTCGGCGACCCGTCCGCGGACCAGCTGGAGGTGTCCGCGCCCTTCCGCACGGAATACCGCACCGCTCTCGGAATCCGGCCGGAACAGAAATTGCTGCTGCTCACCTCCACCTGGGGCGACCGCTCCCTCCTCGGTGCCGCTTTCGACACGGTGCGCCGGGCGCTCGCGGAATTGCCGTGCGACGAATTCCGGGTACTGGCCGCCGTCCATCCCAATGCCTGGTACGTACACGGCGGCTGGCAGATCCGGAACTGGCTGGAGCCCTGCCTGCGCTCCGGGCTGCTGCTGCCGCCGCCCGCCGGGGACACCTGGAAGGCCGCGATCTGCGCCGCCGACGCCTTCATCGGGGACCACGGCTCGCTCTCGCTCTACGCCGCCGCCCGCGGCCTGCCCGGCCTGCTCGCCGCCTTCGACGCAGCCACCGTCGCGCCCGGCTCGCCCATGTCCTGGCTGGGCGGCCGGCTGCCCCGGCTGGAGCCCGGCATCCCGTTGCGGACCCAGTTGGAGGCGGCCGTCGCGCTCCCCTCGGCCGCGGCTCGGATCACCTCCCGCCCCGGCCGGTCGCAGGCCCTGCTGCGGGCCCTGTGCTACCGCCACCTCCGGCTGCCCGAGCCGCCTTCGGCGTGCGTCCCGCGCCCGGTCGCGGTGCCGGAGCCGGTGGCCCCGGGCGGCCGCGCCCCCTTCGCCCCGGCGCTGTACGTCGACGCCTGCGTCGCCGGCCGGGAGGTGACCGTACGCCGCTACCCGGCCGAGCCACAGGGCCCGGCGACCGGGCACCTCGGCGCCGACCCGCACGTGGTGGCCGACGCCGCCGAGCCGGACCTCCTGCGGCGCGGGCTCGCCGACGTCTTGGTGGCGCGGGCCGGGGCGGATCCGGCGGGGCTGTTCGCCCGGTACCCCGGGTGCGTACTGGTGGCCGGGCCGCAGCGGCTCCGGCTGCGCGACGGGCGGGAGTTCGCCGTGCCGCCCGGGGCGGACCCGGCGCTGGCCGCCTCCGCGCTGCTGGCCCTGCTCGCGGCGAACGCGGACCCGCGGGGCGAGGTCACCTTGCGGGTCGGGGGCGCCGCCTCAGCCCTGCGGTTCGCCCTGCTCGGGGACGCCGGTGTCGCGGGCTAGCCTGAGCCGGGGCTCCTCCGCGCGGACGCTGCCGAGTGCCCCGTACAGGGCGAGGGCCGCGCGCCAGTCGGCCCGGGCGGCCTCCGGGTCGCCGAGCGCCGCGCGCAGGTCGCCCCGTACCAGAACGGCGTCCGCCCGGTTGACCGTCGGCTCCGTGAACACCTCCAGCGCCTGGCGCAGCGGCTCGGCGGCCTCACCCGGCCGGTCCGCGGCGAGCAGGGCCATCGCGAGGCGCAGCCGGGCCTTGGCGGCGTTGGCGTGGTCCGGCGGGACGAGCCCCAGGAACTGCCGCAGCGCCTCGCGCAGCAGGGCGTCGGCTTCCGCGGGGCGCCCGGCGAGCAGCGCCGCGGTGCCCCGGTGGAGCTCCAGCAGGGCGCGTCCGCGCGGGTGTTGCAGATCGCCCAGGGCCGCGAGGGCCTGGCCGTAGTACTCGACGGCCGTGTCCGGGTCGCCACTGCGGGCGGCGATCAGGCCGAGCCCTTCCAGGGCCGAGGACTCGGTCCGGGGGTGCCCGCCGGGCCGGGCCCGGCGGGCGCTCTCACGGGCCTTGCCGTACTGCTCGCGGGCCTCCTCCAGGTCCTGGGCGGAGCCCCGGGCGGCGAGCGCGAAGCCCAGCTCGAAGTGCATGCGGGCGAGGAGCACGCCGTCGCCGAGCTGCCCGGCCGCCTCGACCGCCGGGCGGACGATGTCGATCCACAGGCTGTGGTGGCCCCGCTCGAAGAACAGGGCGTGGACGGATTCGGCGAGTTGGCAAAGGCCGGCCGGGTCGGCGGTCCGGCAGAGCCGGGCGATCGCGACGAGGTTGTTCCGCTCGGGCTCCAGCGCCTCGACGGCCTGCGCCTTGCCGCCCGGGAACTCCTGCTTGAGCTCTTCGGCCCGCTCGAACACGGCCGCGTGGCGCCAGCGGCCGGACAGGACGCACTCGGCGGCCGCCGCGCGCCGCAGGTACCAGCCGATGACCCCGGCCCGTTCGTCCGGGCCGGCGCCGTCGTACGTGCCGTCGTACGTGCCGCCGTGCCGGGCCGCCCACCCGTGCAGGGCCGCGTTGATCCGCGACCGGTGCGGCGCGGCCCGCTCCAGCAGCCCGGCCGCGTACAGGCCGGCCCGGCCGCCGGGGGCGAGGTCGTCGAGCAGCGCGTCGGCGAACTCCGGGCCGGGATGCGCTCCTACGATGCGCAGGGCGCGCCGGGCCGCGGGGTCGAGCGCGTCGTACGTCTGGCCGAGGGACACTCCGATCACCTCCAGCACCGACTCGTGCCCGGCGAGGCGCGCCGCCAGTCCCTCGACCCCGTCGAGCAGCGGGTCGGCCGCCTGCGCGGCGGCGATCCGCACGACGAGCGGCAGCCCGGCCGAGGCCCGGATCACCGCGTCGAACGCCTCCCCGCCAACCGGTACGTCCTCCCCCGCGACCAGCCGGAACAGCTCGGCGCACGCCGCCTCGCCCAGCTCCCCGACCCCGAGCCGGACCGGCAGCCGGGACCGGTCGATGGTCCCGAGGCGGAACCGGCTGGTCAGCACCACCATGCTCGCGGGATGGCCGGGCAGCAGCTGCGCCACCTGGGCCGCGCGGGCCACCCCGTCGAGCACGACGAGGGAGGGCTCGGCGGCGGTCAGTCCCCGGAACCGGGCGCCCAACGCCGCTTCCGTACCGGGGAGTTCCGCCCTGGGCACGCCGGTCATCCCGATGAAGGACTCCAGTACGGCGGCCGGCGAGGCGACCTCGCCGGCGCCGTGGGGGCTCAGGTCGGCGTAGAACGTCCCGCCGGAGAACTCCCCTTGGCGCTGCCGGGCCCAGTGCAGCACCAGCCCGCTCTTGCCCACCCACGGGGTCCCGTGCAACAGCACGAGCAGCGGCGTCCCGCGCCCGTCCCGCCCGGCGAGCAGCTCGTCCAGCCGGTCGCGCAGCGGCTCCCGGTCCACGAACCCGTCGGGCCCGTACGGCAGCATCCGCGGTACGAGCGGCGCCCGCGGCACGGTCTCCCCGAAGTCGGCCACCCCCACGTCGCGGCCCATGATGACCGGCCCGTAGAAGTTCCCGCCGTAAATCCTGTTCCCCGCCTCCACGCCCCCACCTTCCCACCCCGCCCGGGGCCCCGCCCCGCATTCCCCGACATCGCCCCCACCGCGACCCCCCGCAGCCCGGCGCGGCAGCCGGCAGGACATCGCAGATGCGGATCAAGCGCCACCCGCTACACTGACCGCGGTGGCCGCCCTCACGGGCGGGATCACCGCGCGCTCCCGCCTTCGTAGCTCAGGGGATAGAGCACGGCTCTCCTAAAGCCGGTGTCGCAGGTTCGAATCCTGCCGAGGGCACGTTGACGCGAAGGAGGCCCCCCGCCGGTGACGGCGGGGGGCCTCCTCGGGTTTGCGGGGGCCGGGGCAGCCGATGGGGGTCAGCTCAGGCCTTTGGTGCGTTCGCCGATGCGGTCGCCCTGGGGGGCGCCGGAACGCTTGAGGGCCGCCTTCGTGTGCGCTCCGCCCTTGACCTTGCTGGGGACCGGACCTTCGAAGCCGTGACCCGGCGTGCGGGGCAGGCGGGTCTGGTCCGCGGCCTTCGTGATCGCCGCCCGGACGTCCTGCTTGTGCTGTCTGGTCATCCCGTCGTCACTCCCTCGGGAGGCACCCGATCGGTCTGCCGATCGGTCTAACGGGATCGTATGCAGGTATGGGGGGCGGCGCACGCCGATCAAGGGCCCTGGAGGAGTTCCTGCGGGCACGGCGTGCCCCTGGGCAGCTGGTACTTGGCCGCCACCCGGTACTGCCCGGGCGCCGGGGCCAGCAGCTCCGTCCAGCTGTCCCCGTCGGCGTCCAGGGGGGCCTTGAACAGGCAGCCTGCCGCGTTCGCGTACTGCTTGGGCGCCGTGGCCGCCGCCTTCGACGCGAAGGTCTCCTGCGGCGGCGGCACCGCCTTGCCCGCCGCGTCGACCAGCCCGAGCCAGGGCGAGTGCGGGATCCGCACCAGGACCCGGCCCGGCCGCCGCACCTCGATGACCAGCTGGTCGGCGCTCGCCCGCACCACCGTGGCGGGGCCCGCCACCAGGTCCGTCGGGGCGAGCACCCTGTACAGCTGCCAGTTCGCGTCGCCCCACACCTGCTGGAGGTACGGCAGCCCCTCCCGCACCAGCTTCGCCTCGTCCGCCCCGCCCGAGTCGGGTTTGTCGGCGGGCAGCACCACGTAGTGCACGGCCCAGCGCTCCAGCCAGGACCGGTAGCTGTCGGCGGTGAGGGTGTCGTCGTAGAAGAGCGGGTTGCGCTCCAGGTCGGCCTGCCGGTTCCAGCCGCGCGCGAGGTTCACGTACGACGGGAAGGCCGACGACTCCCGGTGACTGCTGGCCGGGACCACCTCCACCCGACCCCGGTCGGCGCCGGCCTTCTGGAGCTGGTCGACCAGCGGCGCCAGCTCCCGGTTCCAGGCGGCCAGCGGGGTGGTGCGGATGATGTCGGTGATGCTGTTCGCGGTGATCCAGGCCGTCAGCCCGGTGAAGGCGACGACCACCGCGTACCAGCGCCGCGAGCGCGGGACCGAGTGCGGGAGCGCCGCGAGCAGCACCGCCCCGCCGAACAGCATCACGAGACGGGTCACGTTCGACCCCACCTGGGAGTCGATCGCCCAGGTGAGGAACACGCCCACGGTGTACACGGCGGAGGCGATCCGGACCGTCTTCCACCGCTCGGGCACCAGGAACAGGATCGCCAGCCCGAACACGAACGGCAGCCAGGCCGAGCCCAGCTTCATCGGCTGCGTGCCCGAGAAGGGGAACAGCCACGCCGACAGCCCGACCACGGCCACCGGCGCCAGCCCCAGCGCGTACGCCCCCGGCCGCCGCCCGCCCAGGAACAGCGCCGCCGCGACCACCCCGAGGAAGAGGCCGGCCACCGGGCTGGACGCGGTGGCCAGCCCGGCGAGCGGCGCGGCGACGGCGGCCTTGGCCCAGCGCCGCTCGGCCCACTTGCGCGGCCAGCAGAAGACGGCCGCGACGGCGGCCAGTGCGAACATCGCGCCGAGCCCGAAGGTGACGCGGCCGGACAGGGCGTTGCACAGCAGCCCGTACACCCCGGCCAGGGCCGGCCACAGGGGACGCCGTACGGCGCCGCGGCACCGGGTCAGGATCAGCGCGAGCAGCCCGGCCGAGACGGTCCCGGCGACCATCATCGTGGTCCGGACGCCGAGCACGTGCATGAGGTACGGCGAGACCACGCTGTAGGAGACCGGGTGCATGCCCCCGTACCAGGCGAGGTTGTACGCGGTGTCGGGGTGGCGCCCGACGAACTCCGCCCACGCGTCCTGCGCGGCCAGGTCGCCGCCGCTGTTGGCGAAGCTGAAGAACCAGACGACGTGCAGGAGCGCGGCGAGGGCGGCGGCCACGGCCACCGGATGCCGGTGCGCCCAGCTCCCGCCGGCGTCCGCGCGGGGTCCGGTGTCGTCGGCGCGCTCCGGTCGCCTGTACTGCTCAGCGGTGGTCACTGCCGACGCTCTCTTCCGTCGCGTTCACGCGTGCGGGCCTTACGGCCTTCCGGCCCGTGCGGGCTGCCCGATTCACAGACGCGCTCAGGCGCCCCGGGGTTGTCCGGGGCGCCTGGGCGGGTCGTGGACCGTCGATCGTGGATCTCCCGGAGGGGATCAGCCGGAGGGATCAGCCGACGCGAGTCAGTTTGCTGCCGATGCCGGGCGCGACGAGGTCGCTCTGCAACGCCACCGGAACCTTCACCTGACTGGCGCCCTCACCAACGGTGAGCATCCCGACCTCGGTCCCCGCCTTCGCCGTCTCCGGCAGCTTGGCACCGCCGTCGCCCAGCTTCACGGTGACGGTGAGCGAGGGCCAGCCGACCGCCTGCACGTCGGCGGTGGCGACCACGGGGGTGTGACCGCCGAGCCCGTCGTCCACGTACCCGACGACATCGCCCTTCTTGACCACGGTCGCGTCCGTCAGCGCCTTCTGCGTGGCGATCATGACGTCCTTGCTCGCCGCGATCGCGGTACCGAGGATGGGGACGCCGTACTGGCCGAGCACCGCGCCGACGATCAGCTGGTTGGTCTTGCCGACCTTCTTCTCGGCGGCGAAGAGCAGGTTGCCGCCGGCCTTGGTGGTGGAGCCGGTCTTGATGCCGACGGCGCCGTTGTACGGGATCAGGTCGTTGTAGTTCCGCCAGGGCTTGCCGGAGGGATCGGTCCAGCTCGGGAGCTTGGTGATCGCGAGCAGCTCCGGCATCTCGACGACCTTGAGGCCGAGCTTGACCTGGTCCTCGGCGGTGCTGACGGTCGTCGGGTCGAGGCCCGACGGGTCGGTGTAGGTGGTGTTGGTCATGCCGAGTTCGCGGGCGGCGTCGTTCATCTTCTTGACGAACGCCTCCTGGTCACCGGCGGTGTCCCAGCGCGCGAGCAGCCGCGCGACGTTGTTGGCGGACGGGATCATGATCGCGGCGAGGGCGTCGTACTCGGAGATCTTGTCGCCCTCCTTCAGCGTGTTGACCGTGGACTCGCCCTCGGACTCCTTGCGACCGTCGTCGACCGCCGTCTTGTCGACGTCGATCATCGGGCCCTTCTCCTTGGGCTTCATGGGGTGGTTCTTGAGGATCACGTACGCCGTCATGGTCTTGGCGACGCTGCCGATCGCGATCGGCTTCTGCTCGCCGAAGGTGCCGACGGTGCCGAGGCCGGCGGCGGCCATGAAGCCCTGGCCCTCCTTCGGCCACGGGAGGGTGGGGGCGCCGCCGTCGAAGGTGTACGAGGACTTCGCGGTCAGGGCGAGGCGGGGCGCGGGCAGTGGGCGTACGAGCTGTACGACGGCCAGGACGACCGCGAGGAGCGCGACGATCGGGGCGTAGATCTTGACGCGCCGGAGCGCGGTGCGCAGGGGGGAGGGCGGCGGGGGCGGGTTGTTGGTGAGGTCCGCCAGCATGTCGAGCGGCGGCCTGGGGGGCAGCGGCTGCTGGGTGGTCCGCTCGGCGTCGGCGGAGGGCTTCGAGGCCGGCTGCCGGGCCGACTGCGGCGGCGCGGGGGGCCTGGGGCCGTTGCCGCCCAGCGGTACGAAGGTGCTGCCGCGGCCCTGCGGGGCGGCCGGCTTCTCCCCCGCCGCGGCGGAACCCGGCTTGCCCGGAGCCGCGGCACGCGGCGCCTCGGCCGGCTTCTTCTCCGGCGCGGCGGCGTCCGGCTTCACGGCACGGAAGACAGCGGTGCGCTCACTGTCGGCCGCGTCACCCTTGCCGGCAGCCCCGGAGGGCTTCTCCCCCGCCGCGGCGGAACCCGGCTTGCCCGGGGCCGCAGCGCCCGGCTTCACGGCACGGAAGACAGCAGTGG
>NZ_JBSGYT010000023.1:29446-105817 GCF_053610645.1 Streptomyces sp. NPDC054883
CGCTCACTGTCCGCCGCATCCGGCTTGCCCGGGGCCTCGGTACGCGGCTCCCCGGCCTGCTTCGCGGCGGAACCGGAACCCGACTTCGCCACCCCGAACGCAGTCTTCTCCGGCTCACCCGACCCGGACGCCCCGGCCGAATCCCGGCCACCGGCCCCCGCCACACGGGAAGCCTCGGCCGGCTCCTCCTCCGACGCGGCCGCATCCCGCTTCACGGCACGGAAGACAGCAGTGCGCTCACTGTCCGCCGCATCCGGCTTGCCCGGGGCCTCGGTACGCGGCTCCCCGGCCTGCTTCGCGGCGGAACCGGAACCCGACTTCGCCACCCCAAACGCGGTCTTCTCCGGCTCACCCGACCCGGACGCCCCGGCCGAATCCCGCTTACCGGCACCCGCCACACGG
Organism: Streptomyces sp. NPDC054883; assembly: GCF_053610645.1. NCBI lineage: Bacteria > Bacillati > Actinomycetota > Actinomycetes > Kitasatosporales > Streptomycetaceae > Streptomyces > Streptomyces sp. NPDC054883. The sequence continues at coordinate 29,849 of NZ_JBSGYT010000023.1, forward strand.
GAAGCCTCGGCCGGCTCCTCCTCCGACGCGGCCGCATCCCGCTTCACGGCACGGAAAACGGCGGTGCGCTCACTGTCCGACGTCTCCGACCCGGTACGGGGATCCCCGGAGGGCCGCTTCCCGGACGGGGCCGAGGTCTCCTCCGACCCGGCGGAACCCGAGCCGGCCGGGACGGCAGGCGCGGCCGCGCCCGGCTTCACGGCACGGAAGACAGCAGTGCGCTCACTGTCCGCCGCCTCCGGCTTCGCGGCGGAACCGGAACCCGGCTTCGCCACCCCGAACGCGGTCTTCTCCGGCTCACCCGACCCGGACGCCCCGGCCGAATCCCGGCCACCGGCACCCGAAGCCGGCTCCGGCTCCTCCTCCGCCGAAGCGGAACCCGGCGCCGCGGCCGGCCGGCGGTCCGCGGAGTCCGCCGCAGCGGCGCCCGAGGCCGACTGCGCCTGGTCGCCCGCCGGAGCGGACCCCGACTTCTTCCGCTGGTCCGCAGACGCCCCGGCCGAATCCCGGCCACCGGCACCCGAAGCCGGCTCCGGCTCCTCCTCCGCCGAACCGCCGGAGGCACCCGTCGCGACCCAGGCCGCCACCGCTTCCTTCAGCGCGTCCCGGTCCCCGGTCCCCGCCGCCTCGCGCGGGCGCAGGACCGACAGCCTCGGGTCCCGCTCCGCGGACGGCGCGGCGGACTCCGCCGTCCCCGACGCACCTTCATCTACCGACTTGTCGGGGGACTCGCCCGCCACCAGTTCCTCCTCGTTCACCGTCCGGCCGCTGTCCGAACCGTCTAACAGTGTCCCGTCTAGGGGGCATCGCCCACCCGCTAGACGAGAACGACATAGCTGCCGGTTCCCCCACAAAGCGTCCAGGCGCTCTCGACAGATGAATGTGAGAGGCGTCACCCTGTCATTCATCCACGCGGGGAGGCATGGATGGGCAGGAGCCGCAGAACAATTCCGGAGGAGCTTCTGCTGCTCGCCTTGGACCCGACCACGGGAACCACGGCGCAGCCGCAGTCGCTCGACCTCGGCCTGGCCGGGGCACAGCTAGTAGAGCTGGCTCTGGCAGGACGGATAGCCCCTGACGGGGATCGTATCGCCGTGGTGATGCCACGGCCGACAGGAGATCCGACTCTGGACTCCGCACTGGAACTGCTGCGCAGGCGCGGCAGCCCGGTCCGGGCCGTTCATTGGATCGGCGGACCCCGGCTGGGGCTCCGTCAGATTTACCTCGCCCACCTGGAGCGCTGCGGCATGGTGCATGCCGTCGCGGGACAGATGTGCGGGGTGCTGCCGACGACTCGCTACCAGGCGACGGACACGGCGATCAGCCGGGAGATCCGTGCCCGGCTCGACAGTGCGATCCGCACCGGTGTACCGCCGGACCCGCGGACCGCGGCGCTCGCCGCACTGGCCCACGCGGTCGGTCTCGGCAAGCACCTGTACCCCGGCAACGAGGGGCGGTCGTCCAGGTCCCGGCTGCGGGACCTGATCCGGCACGACCCCATGGGCGGTCTCGTGGCGCACGCCGTCATGGACGTCCAGAACGGGGCGGCGGCACAGCCGAGGCGCGACCGCGCCCCGGTCACCGCGTCGGCAACGGCCTCGGCATCGGCGGCACCCACCGCCCGGGCCACCGCCGTACCGATGCAGCCGCGCCGCACGGGTGCGATGGCCCGGGTGCCCGCGCACTGATCAGCTCCACCCGCACCACCCGCACCGCGCCCCGCTACACCCCTTGACCACCAGCGGGCGCGCACCGCACGCACCACTGCGCCACCGCCGGAACCGGCCGTCCCCCAAAGACCCGGTTCGGGAGCCGCCAGCGCGCGGGGCGGCGGGGCCGGTTCGCCGGTCCCGCCGTCCCGCGCGTCTGTCTTTCCGGTCAGTTCCCCAGCGCCGTCGCACCCTTCGGTGGCAGTCTGCTGAACATCAGACACGCAGAGAGACAGAACCAGAAGAAGGCGGAGGTGCCGTCCCCGTGGCGTCCAATGTCAATCCCACCGTCCGACGCCGCCGACTGGGCATGGAGCTGCGCAAGTTGCGCGAGGACAAGGGCATGACGGCCGAGCAGGTCGCCGAGCGCCTGCTCGTCTCCCAGTCCAAGATCAGCCGGCTGGAGAACGGCCGTCGCTCCATCAGCCAGCGCGACGTCCGCGACCTGTGCGACGTGTACGAGGTCGAGGACCGCCGGCTCGTCGACTCCCTCATGCAGATGGCCAAGGACTCCCGCCAGCAGGGCTGGTGGCACGCCTTCGGCGACATCCCGTACAGCGTCTACATCGGCCTGGAGACGGACGCGGCCAGCCTGCGCACGTACGAGCCCCAGATGGTCCCGGGCCTGCTTCAGACCCCGGAGTACGCCCAGGCCCTGATCCGCGGTGCGCTGCCGGAGACCGCGCCGGCCGACGTGGACAAGCGCGTCCAGGTCCGGATGCACCGCCAGAAGCGGCTCTCCGAGACGGACAACAACAACCCGGACGTCGGGCCGCTGCGGCTGTGGGCGGTGATCGACGAGGCGGCGCTGCGCCGGCACGTGGGGGACGCCCAGTTGATGATCCGGCAGCTCGAATACTTGATAGAGCAGTCGGAACAGCCGTACATCACCGTGCAGGTGATGCCGTTCTCGATGGGCGCGCATCCGGGCGTCAACGGGCAGTACGCGATCCTGGAATTCCCCGACGCCTCCGACTCGACGGTGGTCTACATCGAGGGCGTGACGAGCGATTTGTACCTGGAGAAGGCCAACGACGTTCAGAAGTACAGCGTGATGTACGAGCACCTGCGTGCCCAGGCGCTCAATGTCGACCAGACGCGGCAGTTCATCGGCGAGATCATCGACCACTATTCGGGCAAGCGGAAGTAAAAGCGGAGGAAACCGTCCAGGTGGCGAGGGGGGCCGGTACGGTACACCGTCACCTCCCGGCCACAGAAGGTCTGAATGGAATATGCCACCCGGTCGAGTGAATGCCCACTTCAGCCTTCGGACGGTGCAGGTAGCGTCGATCACGTCAGCCGGAGTAATGGCTGGCGAGACCCGGAACTACTCGCTGAACCGGAGAGAAACATGGCTATTCGTCAGGGTGCTACGGAAAACTGGACCAAGTCCTCTTACTCCGGCGGAAACGGCGCCTGCGTCGAAGTCAAGTCGCCCGTCATGGACGCCATCGCGGTCCGCGACTCGAAGGTGCAGGACGGTCCGTCCCTCACCTTCGCGCCGGGGTCCTGGAACTCCTTCGTCACCGACGTCACCGAGGGACGGCTGGGACGCCTCGTCTGAGCGTGACGACGTCCGCCCCGACCGTCCGCACCACGACGACGGCAGTTGAATGAGGCCCTCTCGACCGGTCGCCGTCCTGGCCGAGGGGGCTCGGCCGTGCCCGCCGCACCGGCCGCCCCGACCCGCCGCGCCCCTCAGCGCAGCCGGTCGACGAAACGATCCGTCCCCGGCACCGTCGGGATGAACGGCGCCACCAGCTCCACCCGCCCCAGACCCGCTTCCGTGACCTCCGTGTCCAACCCCTCGAACCGGTGCCAGCAGGTTCGGGGATCGGCCTCCAGGAACCACAGCAGCGTCAACCGGGTGCCGACGCCCTCCACCTGCTTGACGTATGTCATCCGGTCACCCGGCAGCGGCGTGGGCCGGAAGACCGTCACGATCGCCGCGGGTCCGCCCGCCAGCCGCTTCGGGAGGGCCCGTGAGCGCAGCCACTCCAGCAGTCGCGCCCGCTGCTCGGGGCCGTCGGCGTCGATGACCTGGAGCACCAGCCCGGCGTACGGGTGGTCGAGGGCGTGGAAGTCCCGCGGTCCGGCGGCACCGTCGCGGTAGACGGTGGCCTCGTGGTCCTGGAAGGCCGTGAAGACGTGCGTGCGGTCCTGGTAGACGCGGCCGTCGCGGTTCAGCCGCTTGTTGATGCCGACGGTCCACTTCATGTGCTCGTCGTAGCGGCCCTCGGTCACCCAGTACGTCGACAGGTAGCAGCCGGCCGTGACGGGCTGGGCGACGGCCGACTCCTCCGGGTAGCGCAGCTCCTGGAGGTCCCTGGTGGCCACCCAGCGGCGCCCGGCGTACATCCAGGGCATGGCCATGGCACCGGCGTAGTAGTGGTCGTCCTCGTACCAGCGGTTGTACGCGAACTCGTGGCCCGGGTGCGGTTCGACCATGGTGATCAGCGCGTGGCCGGGGCGGACGCCGTACGGGCCCACTGCGGCGAGCGCCGCGTAGTCCTCGGCCCGGGTGTCGCCGTCGCCGTCGCGGCCCGGCAGGCGCGTCTCGTCTGTCGTCATGGGACCGGTCTATCTGATGCAGCGTCAGTTGGGGAGGGGGCCGACACCGTTTCGCCCGCCGCCCGTTCACCTGTCGGACAGGTAGGTGCCGTCTGCACCTTTCGTGGTTAGGCTGCGCGCACCCGCCGCCCGAAGGAGTCCCCGTGCCCCCCCCGTCACCGCCCTGCCGCTGCCCGCGTTCGCCGCCAGGACGGCCGCGGTGGCGGGTTCGCCGATCCGCGACATCCTCTCCCTCACCGACCGCCCCGAGGTGGTCTCCTTCGCGGGCGGCTACCCGGCACCCGAGCTGTTCGACACCGCCGGCCTGCGCGCGGCCTTCGACGCGGCCCTGTCCGCGCCCGGTTCCGCCGCCCGGGCCCTGCAGTACTCGACCACCGAGGGCGTGCCCGAGCTCCGTGCGACCGTCGCGGCGCGCGCCACCGCCCGGGGACTGCCGACCACCGCCGACCAGGTGGCCGTCACCACCGGCTCCCAGCAGGCGCTGGCCCTGCTCACCAGCGCCCTGCTCGACCCGGGCGACGCCGTCCTGGTGGAGAACCCGACCTACCTGGCGGCGCTCCAGGGCTTCGGTCTGGCCGGGGCCCGGGTCATACCAGTCCCCTGCGACGAGGACGGCATCCTCCCGGACGCCCTGGAGGAGATCGTGCGGCGCGAGCGGCCGAAGCTGCTGTACTGCGTCCCCACCTTCCAGAACCCGACGGGCCGCACCCTTCCCGGCGCCCGCCGTGCGGCGGTCGCGGAAGTCGCCGCACGGCTCGGCCTGTGGCTGGTGGAGGACGACCCGTACGGGGACCTCCGCTACGAGGGGGCCCACGTGCCGTGGCTCGCCGCGCACCCCGGGGCGGAGGACCGTACCGCCCTGCTCGGCAGCTTCTCCAAGGTCATGGCGCCCGGGCTGCGGCTGGGCTGGCTCCGGGCCCCGGCGGCCCTGCTGCGGGCCGCCGTGGTCGCCAAACAGGCGGCCGACCTGCACACCTCGACGGTGAACCAGCTGGCGGCGGCCCACTACCTGGCCTCGGCGGACCTCGACGCCCACATCGACGGGGTCCGCGCGGCCTACCGCATCCGCCGGGACGCACTGCTGGCCGGTCTGCCCGGGGCGCTCCCGGCCGGCTCGGAGTGGAACCGGCCGGAGGGCGGCATGTTCGTCTGGGCCCGGCTGCCGGCCGGTCACGACGCGACGGCCCTGCTCAAGTCCGCCGTCGCCCATGACGTGGCCTACGTCCCCGGGGCGCCCTTCTTCACCGGCGCCCCGGACCACCGGACGCTGCGGCTGTCCTTCGTCACCCACACCCCGGCCGAGATCGCCGAGGGCCTGCGCCGACTGGGCCGCGCCCTGCGGTAACCGGGCACCTCGGCGGCCGCTCCCGGGCGGGGGCGGCTCAGCCGTACAGCTTCTCGATCTCGGCGGCGTACCGCTCGGCCACCACCGCCCGGCGGAGTTTCAGGGTCGGCGTCAGGGTGCCCGCCTCGACCGAGAAGTCCTCGGCGAGCAGGTGGAAGGCGCGGATCCGGGCGGGGCGGGAGAGCGTGGCGTTGGCCGCCTCGACGTCCCGCGCCACCAGGGCCCGTACCGCGGGGTGTTCCGCCGGCCGGTCCAGGGCGTCCGGGGCGATCCCCTCCCGGGCCGCCCAGGCCGTGATCTCGTCCGCGTCCAGGGTGATCAGCGCCACGGGATGCGGGCGGTGGTCGCCGATCAGCACCGCGCGCGAGACGTAGCGGGAGGACTGGAGGGCGAACTCGACCTCGGTCGGGGTGATGTTCTTCCCCGCCGAGGTGATGACCAGCTCCTTCTTCCGGCCGGTGATCGTCAGGAACCCGTCGGCGTCGAGCGAGCCGAGGTCGCCCGTGTGCAGCCAGCCCCCGGCGTCGACGGTCTCGGCCGTCGCGGCATCGTTGCCGTGGTAGCCCGGGAAGACCATCGCACCCCGGGCCAGCACCTCGCCGTCCGGCGCGATCCGCACCTCGCAGCCCGCGACGGGCCGGCCGACCGTGCCGGGGCGGACCGATCCGGGGTGGCTGAGGCTGATCACCCCGGCGGACTCCGTCATGCCGTAGCCCTCGTAGACCGGGATCCCGCAGGCGCGCAGGAAGTCCGAGGTGGCGGGGGCGATCGGCGCGCCGCCGGTCAGCGCCCAGGTCAGCCGGCCCCCGAAGGCGGCGCGGACGGGGGCGTACAGCGATTCGCGCGCCGCCTCGTGCGCTGCCCGCGCCTCCTCGGGCAGTCGGCCCTCCGCGGCCAGCACGCCCAGCCGGACCGCCTCCTCGAACCGCTCCCGGCCGCCCTCCGCCGACTCCGCCAGCGACAGCACCACCGAGTGCAGCTTCTCGAACAGGCGCGGCACGGAGGGCAGGTGGGTCGGCGCCACCTCGGCGAGCTCCGCCAGGACGTTCTCGATCCGGCCGCCGAAGTAGCAGAGCTCACCGCCCTGGAGCAGCGTGGTGAACTGGATCAGCTGCGCCAGCAGGTGCGCGAGCGGCAGGTAGAGGTACGTCGTGTCCCCCGGGCCGCCCCGCACCACGGGCAGGGTGGCGTCCTGGACGGCGCCGAGGTTGCCGTGGGTGAGCCGGCAGCCCTTCGGCGGCCCGGTCGTCCCCGAGGTGTAGACGATGGCCGCGTCCGCCTGCGGGGTCACCGCCTCGGCGCGGGCCCGCAGTTCCGCCTCCGCGGCCGGGGGCAGCTCCGGGAGCGCGTCCAGCAGGACCACCGCCCGCACCGCCGGGAGCCGCCCGCGCAGCGCCTCCACCCGGGCCGCCTGGGCCGCGTCGTCGCAGACCGCCACCACCGCCGCGGAGTCCGACAGCACCCAGGCCAGCTCCTCCTCCCCCGCCGTCGGGTACACCGGCACCAGGACCGCGCCCGCCGCCAGCACCCCGAAGTGGGCGTACGTCCACTGCGGCCGGGTCTCCGCGAGGAGGGCCACCCGCTCGCCCGCCACTACCCCGAGGCCCAGCAGGGCCCGCCCGGTGCGCCGGACGCGGGCGCGGAGGTCCTCGTAGGAGAGCGTGCTCCAGCCGTCCCGCGGGGCTATGCCCGACCGGAAGCGGAGCGCGTTGTGGCGCCCGTACCGCTCCCCGGTCCACTCGGTGAAGAGGGCCAGCGTGCGCGGTCGCACCGGGTCCTGTACGGCGTCCATCGTGTTCGCCTCCTGGGGTGGGTACCCCGACGCTAGGCACCGGGGCGGCCCGGACGGCATGACCGGAAGCGTCAGCACCGCTGACCCCAGAGCTCATTGGGGTTACCGTCGGTCCCATGGGGAGGCGGACGATCACCGTGCACCACGTGCGTGCGCTGCTCGCGGGGGCGCGGCGGGCCGGCATCGACACCGTGCCGCTGCTGCAAGGGGCGCAGATCCCCCCGCTGTTGCTGGGGGACGACCGGGCGCGGATCACGCCCGCGCAGTTCGCCCGGCTGTTCCGGGCGCTGTACCGCACGACGCAGGACGAGTTCCTCGGCCTGGGCGCGGTACCGAGCCGGCCCGGCACCTTCGCCATGATGTGCTACGCCTCGCTGGGCTGCCGGGACCTGGGGGCGGCCGTCGAACGGGCCGCCGCCTTCTACGGGCTCTTCCCGGGCGGCCCGGAACTGGCACTTGAGGTCGCCGACGGCGAGGCCCGGTTCACCGTGCGCGGCCCCGCCGCCGGGGACGTGGCCGGCGACCGGGACGGGGAACGCTTCCTCGCCGAATGCGTGCTGGCGATCTGGCACCGGCTGAGCAGCTGGCTCATCGGACGCCGCATCCCGCTGCTGCACGCGGCCTTCGCCTACCCCGCGCCGCCGTACGAGGACGAGTACGAGGTGCTCTTCGACTGCCCGGTCCGCTTCGGCGCCGACCGGACGGCCGCCGCGTTCGCCGCGCACTGGCTGACCGCGCCGCTCGTCCGGGAGGAGCCCGCGCTCGACGCGATGCTCCGCCGGGCCCCCTTCGACCTGCTGTCGCGCCCTGAGTACGGGACCACGGTCGCGGAGCAGGTACGCCGGACCCTGACGCGGCGGCTGCGCACCTCGCCCCGGCTCCCGGAGCTCGGCGAGGTCGCGGCGCGGCTCGCGGTGTCCCCCGCGACGCTGCGCCGCCGGCTGCACCAGGAGGGCACGTCCTTCCAGCAGTTGAAGGACCACGTGCGGCGGGACGCGGCGATCGCGGGACTGGCGGAGAGCGGCGAACCCATCGCGGAACTGGCCGCACGGCTGGGCTTCTCCGAGGACACCGCCTTCCACCGCGCGTTCCGCCGCTGGACGGGCACCACCCCGGGCGCCTACCGGATCGCCTCGGGCGGCTGACGGGAGCCGAGGCGGGCTGACGACGGGCCGACGGGGCCTGCGGGGTGGCGGCTGGGGCCAGCAAAGGTGAGCTGCGCAGTCAGCGACATGCCGACCGGTCGGTCACTACCTTCTCCTCACCTGCCCCCACACGGACCCTCGGGAGAGCCGCCCATGCGTTTCCGCAGCACCGCCCTCGCCGCCGTGGCCGCCCTCGCACTCACGGCCTCGATGCCCGCGACCGCCACCGCCACCGCCACCGCGAACGCCGACACCACCGCCGACGCCGGTGCCGGCCGCCCCGGCGACCTCGTCAGCAGCGCGCCCTCCGCCTTCCACCCGCTGCCCGGCCAGCCCACCGGCACCAAGGCCTGGAAGGTCACCTACCGCTCCACCACCGCCGACGGCGCGCCGAACGTCGTCTCGGGCACGGTCATCGTCCCGCAGGACGGACGCACCGGCCCCCGCCCCCTCGTCAGCTACGCCGTCGGCACCGTCGGCATGGGCGACTCCTGCGCGCCGAGCAACAACTTCCCCAACGGCACCGCCATGGAGGCCAACCTCATCCAGCAGCTCACCCTGCGCGGCTGGGCGGTGGTCGTCACCGACTACGAGGGCCTCGGCACGCCCGGCGTGCACACCTACACCGTCGGCCCCTCCGCCGGCCACGCCATGCTCGACGCCGCCCGCGCCGCCCTCCGCCTCCCGGAAGCCGGGCTGCCCGCGAACACCCCGATCGGCATCATGGGCTACTCCCAAGGCGGCCAGGCCAGCAGCTGGGCGGCCGAACTGCAGGGCACGTACGCACCGGAGTTGCAGGTCGAGGGCACGGCGACCGGCGGTGTCCCGGCCGACCTGATGAAGGTGGCCGACTTCAACAACGGCTCCTACGGATCCGGCCTGATCTTCATGGCGGCCGCCGGACAGGACGCCGCCTTCCCGGAGCTGAAGCTCGACTCCTACCTCAACCCGGCGGGCAAGGCCCTGGTCGGCGGCATGCGCGAAGGCTGCGTCGCCATCGACGCCATCGCCGGCTCCTTCAAGCGGATCTCCGACCTGACCACCCGCGACCCGCTCGCCCAGCCCGACTGGCGGGCCCGGCTCGCCCAGAGCAGGCTCGGCGGGACCGCCCCGGCCGCGCCCGTGTACCAGTACCACGCGCTCGGCGACGAGCTGATCCCCTACGCCGTCGGCCGCGAGCTGCGCTCCGAGTGGTGCGCGCGGGGCGCGGACGTGGAGTTCGACACCGTCTGGGTCGGCGAGCACGTCAGCGGCGTCATCACCCACTCCCCGGCAGCCGCCGACTGGCTGGCCTCCCGCTTCGCGGGCCGCCCGACCCACCCCAACTGCTGACCCCGCCGCCCGGCGCCCCGCGTTTCAGTCCCGCCGGCGTTTGAGGCGCGGGGTACGGGGCGGAGCCCCGGAAAGCCCGGCGCAGTTGGGGCCGCTCCGCGCCACGGTGCCGCACCCGCACGGGCTACCGCCCCCGGTACATCGCGTCGATCTCCCGCGCGAACTCCCGGCCGATGACCCCCCGCCTCAGCTTCAACGACGGCGTCAAGTGCCCCCGCGCCTCCGTGAACTCCCCTTCCAACAGCACGAACCGCCGTATCGACTCCGCCCGCGACACCAGCGCGTTCGCCTCGTCCACCCCGCGCTGCACGTCCGCCCGCAGCTCCTCGTCCCGTACCAGCTGCCCCACCGGCACCCCCGCCTTCTTCCGCATCTGCCTCCAGTGCGCCAGCCCCTCCCCGTCCAGCGTGATCAGCGCGGCGACGTACGGCCGGTTGTCGCCGACCACCAGGCACTGGGCCACCAGCGGGTGCGCCCGCAGCGCGTCCTCCAGGACCGCCGGAGCGACGTTCTTGCCCCCGGACGTGATGATCATGTCCTTCTTGCGCCCGGTGATCGTCAGGTACCCGTCCTCGTCCAGCTCACCGATGTCGCCGGTCGCGAACCACCCGCCGTGCTCCGCCGCCCCGCCGTTCCAGTAGCCCGCGAAGACGTGCGGCCCGCGCAGCAGCACCTCCCCGTCCTCCGCGATCCGTACCGCCGTCCCCGGCAGCGGCCACCCCACCGTGCCCAGCCGCGGCCTGAGCGGGGGCGTCACCGTCGCGGCCGCCGTCGTCTCCGTCAGGCCGTAGCCCTCGAAGACCTCCACCCCCGCCCCGGTGTAGAACGCCGCCAGCCTCGCCCCCAGCGGCGAGCCCCCGCTCAGGACGTACCGCACCCGCCCGCCCAGCGCCGCCCGGATCCGCCGGTACACGAGCGGGTCGTACAGCGCCCGTGCCGCCCGCAGTCCCCATCCCGTCCCGCCGGTCTCCCCGTACCGCCGGGCGATCTTCGCCGCCCGGTCGAAGGACGAGGCGCGGCCCATCTGTTCCGCCGTCGCCCGCGCGGTGTTGTAGACCTTCTCCAGGACGTACGGGATGGCCAGCAGGAACGTCGGCCTGAACCCGGCCAGGTCCGCCAGCAGGTCCTCCGTACGGATGCTCGGCGCGTGCCCCAGCTTCACCCGCGCCCGCATGCAGCCCACGGCCACCATCCGCCCGAACACGTGCGACAGCGGCAGGAACAGCAGGGTGGAGGCCGGTTCGGTGCTCGCGGCCCGGAACACCGGGTGCAGCAGCTCCACGGCGTTGTCAACCTCGGCGAAGAAGTTCCCGTGCGTCAGCACGCACCCCTTCGGCTGCCCGGTCGTCCCGGACGTGTACACGAGCGTCGCGACGTCCTGCGGCGTACGGACCCGCCTGCGCTCGTGCACCAGCGCCTCCGGGATCCGCTCCCCGGCCTTGACCAGCCGGGCCACGGCGCCCGTGTCGAACTCCCACAGGTGCACCAGCCCCGGCAGGTTCACCCGTTCGGCGCTGATGATGCGGGCCTGCGTGGTGTCCTCGACGGCGCAGGCCACCGCCCCCGAGTCCTGGATGATCCACCGGGCCTGGGCCGCCGAGGAGGTCGGGTAGATCGGCACCGTCACCAGGCCGGCCGCCCAGCCCGCGAAGTCCAGCAGGGTCCACTCGTAAGTGGTGCGCGCCATGATGGCGAGCCGGTCGCCGGCCCGCAGCCCCTCGGCGATCAATCCTCTGGCGACGGCCAGCACCTCGGCCGCGAACTCGGCGGCGCTCACGTCGCGCCAGCTGCCGTCCGGCTCCTTGCGCGCGAGCACGGCCTCGCCGGGCGCCCCGGCCGCGTTGTCGAACGGGATGTCACCGAGCGATCCCCGGCCGGGCGGCCCGACGAGTGCGGGCACCGCCACCTCCCGCACCACCCCGTCGATGACGGTCTTCACGGGCTGGACCAGCTGTGGCTCGGCAGGCACGGGCGTGCTCCTCGGCTCGACTCCGGAGTTACCGCCGGTAATCTACGCACGGGTAACGGCCGCTGACCAGCCCCTGAACAGGCCCTGACCACCGCGGACACGAGTCCTCCACCGGGCGCGCACGCCACGCCTTTCGCCCCGCGCTCGGCGCGGGACGAAAGTCGGGGGCTGTGGTGGGGTGCGGCGCTAGTCGGTGCAGTACCTGTTGATCGCCGCGTTGAAGGAGCTGTCGAACGCCGTCTTGTACGCCTCCTTGGCCTTCTGCTGGGCCGCCGTGTCGGCGGTCAGGCCGTTCATGTTCTGCTGGGGCGGCTTGGGCTGGGCGTTGCAGGCACCGGACTGGGCCACGGTCTTCCCCTGGGCGAAGCCCTCCTTGGCGCCGCGCGCCTGCTCGGAGGCGATCAGCTTCTGGTTGACCGCGTCCTGGGCCGCCGCGCCGCCCAGGCAGTTCGCACTCGAACCGCCGTTCTGGAAGGCCTTGTACTTGCCGGCCGGCACGTCACCGGAGGTGAACTTGCCGTCGTCGCCCACGGTGGCGGTGCCCCCGCCCGCGCCGTCGGTCTGGTCGAGGAAGGCCTTGCCCTTGGCCTTGTCGAACCCCTCGCCGGTGACGATCACCTTCGTCGCGTCACCGGCCTTCGGTTCGACGAAGCACTCGGCCGCGGCCGGGGCGGCCGGAGCGGCCTTCGGGGTCGCGGCCCATCCAGTCGCGGCCGTACCGATGGCGAGCGAACAGGCCATGAGGGGGGTGAACAGAGTGATGCGGGTTCGTTGGTTCATCGTCGTTCCTCACCTGTGGTGGGGGAGGCTGATGGAGCCACGGGGCCTGCACTGCCGGCGGGCGCACGGACTTTGCGCCCCACAGGGCCGACACAGTGCACGGGAGCGGTTGCGCTGCAACGCGTACGTCCCGATGGGCCTCCGGAAGGAGTCCGTCCGACCCATCGTCCCCCGCCCCTCCGGACCTGTCGACCGGAGCCGCTCCGTCCTAGGCCGCCGCGGCCTCGGGGGGCGGGCACTCCCGGCAGCGGCCCGGTTCCGGGGCGCGGAAGGCCCGTTCGCAGCCGTCGCAGGTCTGGAAGGGGTCCGGGCGGGCGGCCGGGCGGCCAACCGGGGCCGCGGGGAGGGGTGGCGGGACCAGCGAGGTGATCCGGTAGGCCAGGACGGCCGCCGCGCTGCGCAGGCCGTCGGGGAGGTCGGCGGCCAGCTTCCGCCCGATGACGTCGGGCGCGACCCCGCGTTCGAGCCAGGTGGACAGGCCCGGTGCGAGGCGCAGGACGTCCCGTTCGGACAGCAGCAGCCGCGGGTCGAGCGCCCGCAGCCCGGCCAGCAGGCCGATGGCGGCGGGGTGCAGGGGCGCGACCGGCTCCGGCTCTGCCTCGGGATCCGGTTCCTCGGCCTCGGGGTCCGGCTCTTCGACCTCCCACTCGGGTTCCGGCTCCGGCTCGGGCGCGGGCCGGGGCCCGGCCGCGGGTTCCGGCACCGGCTCGTGCCGTACCCGCCTCGGGCGGGGCTCGGCGGGCTCTTCCGCTTCCGCGCCCGGCTGCTCGTAGTAGTACGTCCGGGTCACCATCCGCCCGCTGTCCAGCCGTACGACGCGCCGCTCGATGTAGCCGAACTCCTCCAACTCCCGCAGCGCGGCAGCCAGCCGGATCTCCCCCTCGGGGAAGTGCGCGGCCAGCACCTTGATGCCGACGGGTGCGCCGTCCCGCATCGACTGGACGTACACGGCGACGCCGAGGGCCGTCGCCGACAGCTGGGCGTGCTGGGCGAGGTGGTTGCCGACGACCGTGAAGCGCTTGCGGTGCCGGGACTTGACGTGAATGACGCCGGATCGGTGATTCCCGGGCGTAACCCGGGCCGCGGCGCGGGGCAGCGCCCTAGAATGCGTGAGAGCCATTGGGAAGCCGTTTACTTCCTAGTTGGTCAGGCCCTCGCCCGGGATGCCAGTCCCGGCGGGGGCCGTCTCATGTCTGAGGTTGTCGGCCAGAGCATATGCCAGGCAACCCATAGGAAATCCACCCCAGTTGGCACGGTTCACCCGTCCGAGCGACGGGAGGCCGGGAGGGTTGGTCGGGTGGTCGTTCACCCTCTTCGTATGGGAAGTACAGGAACCAACCCGACCGGGTCCCGCCCCACCGCGACCCGGTGAACCGCCCCCGCACCCCCACCGACATTCCCCCACGAACCACCCGCGCCACCACGCCTCCCCCGCCGCCGCGGACCATTACCACGCGGCGACCGTCAGGGGGCGTCGGCCGCCAGCAGGTCCACCACGATCTCCGCGCCCAGCGCGTACGCCGGGACGCCCGAGGTGATCAGGGCGGTCTCGGCGACTCCGATGAGGTCGGCGACCGTCGCGCCGGCGTGCAGCGCGCCCCGGGCGTGGATCCGGGCGGGGTGTTCGCGCCCGAGCGACAGGAGCTGGCCGAAGTGGACCAGCTGCTGCACGCGCGCGCCCAGCGGGTTCTCGGTCAGCACGATGTGCCGCAGCGCCGCGAGCGCCTCCTCGGTGGGCAGCCGGTCGAAGTCCCGTGCCAGGCGGAGCCGGTCCTGCACGCCCCCCGGGACGCCGCCGAGGGTGGAGTGGTAGCGGGCCCGTACGGCCTCGGTACGGGCCTCGGGCGCCGTCGGGTCGCCCGTCATGACGCGACCCGCGCGATCGAGGCGCGCACGGCGGCCAGGGCGCCCTCGGGGAAGTCCACGGCCCCGCCGATCGCCGCCGCGGCGATCTCCGCCTCGGCGCTCTCCTCGATGGCCACCACCAGGTGGGCGGTGGCCGCCGAGTCCGGGCCGAACACCAGCAGCCCGTGGTTGGCCAGCAGGGCCGCGGACGTCGTCGGACACCGCTCCAGGACGTCGGCGATCCCGCGGACCGATACGTCGGACCCGCGCGGCCCCCACGGCACCACCGGCACCTCCTCGGGCTGCCCGAAGCGCAGCATCGGCTCGGTCCGGCACGGCAGCGGCCTATGGGCCACGGCGAAGGCGGTCGCGGAGGGCGAGTGGGTGTGGATGATCGCGCCCACCTGCGGGCGGGCGCGGTAGACGGCGCTGTGCATGGCGATGATCTCGGCGCTGACGGACCGCAGTTCGCCCGCCAGGACCCGCCCGTCGAGGCTGACGGTCGCCAGGTCCCCGGGCCGCAGTCCGCGAACGAATCCCGGCGTCAGCAGGAAGCTTTCGGCGTCGAGCCGGGCACTGAGGTTGGCGTGCCCCGAGTGCGACATCACCCCCGCCGCGAACAGCGCTTCCGCCGCCTCGACCAGCTCGTTCGCCCGCTCGGTCCCTGTCTGTGTGGTTGCCATTGCGGCACCTCCGAAGTCTGCTGCCAGCGGCTCTTCCGTTCGCCGCTGTCCTCGCGCTCCCCACTCTTCAACTTGAACTAAGGTTTAAGTCAAGCGGCGGACCGACGTACCGGTCGGGAACGGGAGGAGCGGGCCCATGCGCATGACCATCGGACAGCTCGCGGAGCTCACCGGAGTGCCGGCGTCGGCCATCCGGTTCTGGGAACGCCACGGCCTGCTGCCCGCGCCCGAGCGCCAGAGCGGGCAGCGGCGCTACCCGCCGGAGGCGGCGCAGCGGATCGTGGTGCTGCGCAAGTGCCAGCAGGCCGGGCTGACCCTGTCGGAGATCGGCGAGTTCCAGGAGGACCAGCCGCGCAGGCAGGCGATGATCCGCGCCAAGATCGCCGAGGTCGAGCAGCGCATGATCGACCTCGAACACGCCCATCAGCTCCTGGTGCACGCCCTCCAGTGCGGCGAGGAGGACATCGTCAGCTGTCCCAAGTTCCGCGATCAGATGGCCGCCTGGCAGACGCCGTCGCGCTAGCCCCGGTCCAGGAGACCTCCGCCCACACCGCCTTCCCCGGCGCGGGCCCTTGCCGTACGCCCCACCGGTCGGCGTACGCGTCGACCAGCACCAGCCCCCGCCCCGGGGCCCGCCGCACGGGCAGCAGGTCACCCCGCGTATCGGTCACCTCGATCCGCAGCAGGCCCGGACGTGCGAGCAACTCCAGGCGGAACCCCCGCCCCGGCACCCGCCCGTGGGTGACAGCGTTGGCGGCCAGCTCGGCCACGATGACGCGGGGCGCGTCCAAGGGCAGGCCCCAGCCGCGCAGTTGCTCGACGGCGAGCAGCCGGGCGAGCCGGGCCGCGCGGGGGGTGGCGGACAGGAGGACGTCATAGTGCCGGGCGTCGAGCGCGGGTCCGGCGAATTCGCTGTTCACCTCACAGAGCGTGGCGGTGCGTGCGTAGCGTGAGAAGGCGCGACGCCCTTGCGTCCGGGCTTTGTCCGGACGTTGTCCGGTGCTGTCCGGTCGGTCCGCACCGTTGCCCCGGGTAGGGGGCGTTGAGGACATCGGCTCGTCGGAGGTAGCGCGCATGGGCGTGGACAGTGACGGTACGGAAGACGCCGGCTGGGACGTCGATCCCGAGGACGAACAGGGGGTCGCGGTCCTGTCCGCGCTGGGCCGCCAGCTGCGGACCTGGCGGGAGCAGGCGGGGATGCGGGTCGCGGACCTGGGCGTGGCCATGGGGTACGGGGAGGACCTGGTCCGCAAGATCGAGTCGGGCAAGCGCATCCCGCGCCCGGAGTACCTGGACAAGGCGGACGAGGCCCTGGGGGCGGGCGGCAGGATCCGCGCGATGAAGCCGGACATGGAGCAGGTCCGGTACCCGAAGAAGGTCCGCGACTTGGCGAAGCTGGAGGCGAGGGCGGTGGAGCTGTCCGCCTACGGCAACCACAACCTGCACGGCCTGCTCCAGACCGACGCCTACGCACGCGCCTTGTTTGAGATGGCGCAACCTCCCCAGTCTCCCGAGGAAGTGGAACGGGGGGTGGCCGGACGGTTGGCTCGTCAGTCGATATTCGAGCGTGTACCCGGGCCGGCCCTCAGCTTCGTCCAAGAAGAGGTGACCCTTCGGCGGACCATCGGGGGCAAAATGGTTCTACGTAGGCAGCTCGAACGCCTGCTGGAATTGGGGCAGTTGCGGAACGTTACGATCCAAGTGATGCCGACCAACTGTGACGACCACGCCGGGATGGGAGGCCTGATCCAAGTGTTGAAGTTCGGTGACGGCACAGCGGTCGGACGCTCGGAAGGCGTGTTCAACGGCCGCCCGGTATCCGAGCCCCGCCAGCTCCAAATCTTAGAGTTGCGCTATGGCATGATCCGGGCCCAGGCTCTCTCGCCACGGGCATCCCGGGCCTTCATCGAGCAATTGCTGGGAGAAACATGACCCTCACGTCCGAAGTGCAGTGGTTCAAGAGCAGCTACAGCGACAGCAGCGACATCAATGACTGCGTTGAGGTGGCCTGGGTCAAGAGCAGTTACAGCGACAGCAGCGAAGGTGACGACTGCGTCGAGGTGGCAGCCACCCCCGCCGCCGTCCTCGTCCGGGACTCCAAGGACACCCGGATCCCCCATCTCGCCTTCGGCCCCGCCGCCTGGGCCGGGTTCGTGGCGTCCGCCCGCTGAGCCGGGAAACACCGCGGCCCCCGCCCGGACGGGGGCAGGGGCCGCGGTGCGTGCGTACGGGCGTCAGGCTGCGACGGCCACCGGGGTGCGGGCCGGCTCCTCCAGGGGGGAGGACGAGGCGGCCGCGTAGGCCTTCTTGTCCAGGATCCCCTCGCGGGCCGAGACGATGACCGGGACCACGGCCTGGCCGGCCACGTTGGTGGCGGTGCGCATCATGTCCAGGATCGGGTCGATCGCCATCAGCAGGCCGACGCCCTCCAGCGGCAGGCCCAGCGTGGAGAGGGTCAGCGTCAGCATGACCGTGGCGCCCGTCAGACCCGCCGTGGCGGCGGAGCCGACCACCGACACGAAGGCGATGAGCAGGTACTCCTTGATGCCCAGCTGGACGTCGAAGATCTGCGCGATGAAGATCGCCGCCAGCGCCGGGTAGATCGCGGCGCAGCCGTCCATCTTGGTCGTGGCGCCGAACGGGACGGCGAAGGAGGCGTACTCCTTCGGGACGCCGAGGCGCTCGGTGACCTTCTGGGTGACCGGCATGGTGCCGACCGAGGAGCGGGAGACGAAGGCCAGCTGGATGGCCGGCCAGGCGCCCTTGAAGAACTGGAGCGGGTTGACCTTGGCGACCGTCGCGAGGAGCAGCGGGTACACGCCGAACATCACGAGGGCGGAGCCGACGTAGACGTCCGCGGTGAAGGTGGCGTACTTGCCGATCAGGTCCCAGCCGTAGGTGGCGATGGCGGTGCCGATGAGGCCGACGGTGCCGATGGGCGCGAGCCGGATGACCCACCACAGGGCCTTCTGGAGCAGCTCCAGGACGGACTCGGCGAGGGTGAGCACCGGCTGCGCCTTGGTGCCGAGCTGGAGGGCTGCGATACCGGCGACGGCGGCCAGGAAGACGATCTGGAGGACGTTCAGCTCCGTGAACGGCGTGACGATGTCCTTCGGCACGATGCCGGTCAGGAAGTCGAGCCACGAGCCGTGGTGCTTGGGCAGCTTGCCGTCCTGCGGGGTGAGGCCGGTGCCGGCGCCCGGGTTGGTCAGCAGGCCGATGGCGAGGCCGATGCCGACCGCGATCAGCGAGGTGATCATGAACCACAGCAGGGTGCGGGAGGCGAGCCGCGCGGCGTTGTTCACCTTCCGCAGGTTGGTGATCGACACCAGGATCGCGAAGAAGACGAGCGGGGCGACGGCCAGCTTGAGCAGCTGGATGAAGATGTCGCCGATCTGCTCCAGCGTGGTGCCCAGCCAGCTGATGTCCTGGCTCTTGGCGAGCCAGCCGAGCAGCACGCCGAGCGCGAGACCGGTGACGATCTGGGCCCAGAACGGGAACTTGAACGAGGCCTTGGCGGCCGGGGCCGGGGCCTGGGGGGTGGCGGACACGGACACTCTCCGGGGGTGACGCGTACGGGACGACGCGTGAAAACGTGGCGAACGGGGACGCGCGGGAACGGACGGAAGGTTCCTGCGGCGGTGACGGGGGCGGTGTTGACGACGCGGTGGTGACACGGTGCGGCAGCACCCGGAAAGCGCCGGGCCGGCCGGGACCGCTGCTGTGTCGTCAGCGACAACAGCAACAGGCCGCGGACACGCGGCGGCAGAGGTCGACGTGCAGGCGCGCCACGAGCGGAACGCTCGCGGTCATCTGGTGCGCAACTGTGGTCAACATGTTGAACACGCTAACACTTCTCCTTTGAGAATCTCAAAGGCGCCCTTTGAGCCATGGTCGCGCCGGAACGCACGAACGCCCCAGCGTTACGGGTGGTGTTCCCGTGACTGGGGCGGTTCGGAGTGTGAGGAAGGTAACCGGGCAGCTGCCCGGAGCGGCGCGCTACGCGGCGCGGGCGGCGTCGTCGGCCGCGTCCTCCTGGCCGCGGTTCTCGGCGAGCTTCTGCTTCGCGCCCGCGACACGTCCGGAAATCTGCACGGACATCTCGTCGCGCTGCTTGCGCAGGAGTACGAAGGACAGCGGCGCGGAGATCAGCAGGGCGAGCAGCACGATCCAGGCGAAGTTCGCGTCGCCCAGTCCGGCGGGCACCCAGCCCAGGTTGACGAATACGGCGACGAGCACCAGGCACCCGACGAAGATGCCCAGGCGCATCGCGGTGTAGCGGATCGTCGCGCTCGGCTTGAGGGACACGGTGACCCCTTCTCTCTCGTCTTCGTACGGCGGCACGTGCCCGTCCAGTGAAGCACGCCGCGGCCGGGCTCCGGTCCGCCGGGGTCGGCGGCCCCGCGCGCCCGCCGTCAGTGCAGCGGGAGCAGCATCGTGATGTCGTCGCGGTCGTCGCCGGGGGCCACGCGGATGGCGTCGGGGACGCGGCCGACCTCCTTGTAGCCGCAGGCCGCGTAGAAGTGCTCCAGGCCCAGGCCGCCGCGGCAGGTCAGACGGATCGCCTCGATGCCGTCCAGGGACCGGGCGGCGTCGGCGACGGCCGCCATCAGCGCGCGGCCCGCGCCCCGCCCCTGGAGACCGGGGGCGATCATGACGGTGTAGGCCGTCACCCAGTGCCGCATCAGCCGGTGCGGGTTCAGGGCGAGGACGGCGGCGGCGACGACCTCGCCGGTCCCGTCCCGGCCCACGATCAGGCGGTGGTTGCCCTCCACCATCGCCACCAGGTGCTTGACCAGCGAGGGCCGCACGTCGTCGGTGGTGACCGGCGGGACGAAGCCGACCGCGCCGCCCGCGTTGCTGACGTCGGTCCAGAGTTCGAGGAGTCCGTCGCGCAGGGCCGGGTCGACGACGGGGTCCAACGTGAAAGTAAGGGTCATATCCCAAGAATATCTATTACCAAACGGGCCCGGCAATGCTTTTTCGGCGCCTCTTGCGGCGCCCGGGAGCGGCGCGAGCCCCGGTCCACCAGGACCGGGGCTCGCCACCTCCGTACAACCCTCGTGCGCGTCAGACGCGCATCGCCTGCGGCGACTCGCGCAGGTCGGCGTCCGGGCCGGGGTACTCGCGGATGATCTCGTAGCGCGTGTTGCGCTCGACCGGACGGAAGCCGGCTTCCCGGATGAGCTCCAGGAGGTCGTCCCGGCCCAGCTTGTTCGGGGTGCCGTAGTTGTCTGCGTCGTGCGTGATCTTGTACTCGACGACCGAGCCGTCCATGTCGTCCGCGCCGTGCTGAAGCGCCAGCTGGGCGGTCTGCACGCCGTGCATCACCCAGAAGACCTTCACGTGCGGCACGTTGTCGAACAGCAGGCGCGAGACCGCGAAGGTCTTGAGCGCCTCGGCGCCCGTCGCCATCGTCGTGCGCGCCTGGAGCTTGTTGCGGACCTTGCCGTCCTGCATGTCCACGAAGTCGTGCTGGTAGCGCAGCGGGATGAAGACCTGGAAGCCGCCGGTCTCGTCCTGGAGCTCGCGCAGCCGCAGTACGTGGTCCACGCGGTGGCGCGGCTCCTCGATGTGCCCGTAGAGCATGGTCGAGGGGGTCTTGAGGCCCTTCGAGTGCGCCAGGCGGTGGATGCGCGACCAGTCTTCCCAGTGGGTGCGGTGGTCCACGATGTGCTGGCGGACCTCCCAGTCGAAGATCTCGGCGCCGCCGCCGGTCAGCGACTCCAGGCCGGCCTCGATCAGCTCGTCCAGGATGTCGGAGGCCGACATGCCGGAGATCGTCTCGAAGTGGTGGATCTCGGTGGCCGTGAACGCCTTCAGCGAGACGTTCGGCAGCGCCTCCTTGAGCGCGGAGAGCGAGCGCGGGTAGTAGCGCCACGGCAGGGTCGGGTGCAGGCCGTTGACGATGTGCAGCTCGGTGAGGCTCTCGTTCTCCATGGCCTTGGCCAGGCGGACGGCTTCCTCGATGCGCATCGTGTACGCGTCCTTCTCGCCCGGCTTGCGCTGGAACGAGCAGTACGCGCAGGACGCGGTGCACACGTTGGTCATGTTGAGGTGGCGGTTGACGTTGAAGTGGACGACGTCACCGTTCTTGCGCGTGCGCACCTCGTGGGCGAGGCCGCCGAGCCAGGCCAGGTCGTCGGACTCGTAGAGGGCGATGCCGTCCTCACGGGTCAGCCGCTCGCCGGAACGGACCTTCTCCTCCAGCTCACGCTTGAGCCCAGCGTCCATGCCGGTCCTCTCTTCTGTCTGTCCTGATCTGTCCTGCACTGCCCGTGCCCTGCGCGGTCGCCGCGCCGACCCGTGTCCGGGCGGCCGCAACCGCCACCCACCGTACTCTCAGCCCTCTTCGGGCAGTTCCCCGACCCGGTTCTCCCACTTGGTGGAGAGCACGATCGTGGTGCGGGTGCGCGAGACGCCCTTCGTGCCGGAGAGCTTTCGGATGATCTTCTCCAGGCCGTCCACGTCGCTGGCGCGCACCTTCAGCATGAAGGAGTCGTCGCCCGCGATGAACCAGCAGTCCTCGATTTCGGCGAGGTCGCGCAGCCGGCGGGCCACGTCCTCGTGGTCCGCGGCGTCGGAGAGGGAGATACCGATCAGCGCGGTGACGCCGAGGCCGAGCGAGGCCGCGTCCACGGTCGCGCGGTAGCCCGTGATCACGCCCGCCGTCTCCAGGCGGTTGATGCGGTCGGTGACGCTGGGGCCGGAGAGGCCCACGAGACGGCCCAGCTCCGCGTACGAGGCACGTCCGTTTTCCCGGAGTGCCTGGATGAGCTGCCTGTCCACCGTGTCCATTACGTGGAGCCTTCCATTATTCGGCGATTCTGCGAGTCTAGGTATAGAATCTAAGGCACACAGGGGTCAACACCCTGTGATTTCATTCAACAGATCAAAGACGATCTTCAGGAGTGGTTCACCGTGTACACGATCGAGATGGCCTACGCGCACATGCGACAGCTCCAGGAGCTGGCCAACCGATCCCGCACCGACCAGCCGTCCGCCGCGCACCGCGTCGACAAGATGCGCAAGCCGCGCACCGACAAGAAGCGCTAAGCACCGCTCGCCTCCCGGGGAGCACGGGAACCTCCCAGCTCCCCCTCCCACCTGCGGTACAGCCGGTGCGGCACGCCTGCCGCGTCCAGCACCCGCCCCGCGACGAAGTCCACCAGGTCCTGGATGTGCGTCGCACCCGCGTAGAACGCCGGAGAGGCGGGCAGCACGACCGCGCCCGCCTCGTCCAGCGCCACCAAGTGCTTCAAGGTCTGCCCGTTCAGCGGGGTCTCCCGCACCGCGACCACCAGCCGGCGCCGCTCCTTGAGCGTCACGCTCGCGACCCGCTGGAGCAGGTCCTTGGACAGCCCCAGCGCCACCCCCGCCACGCACGCCGTGGACGCGGGCACGATCAGCATCCCCTTCACCGGGTACGAACCCGAGCTCGGGCCGGCGGCCAGGTCCCCGGCCCCCCAGTGGCGTACGCCGTCCAGCGTGGGCGGGGCGAAACTGCCCGGCTTGCCGTCCGCGCCGCGTTCCAGCCACTGGGCGAGGTCCTCGCGCCAATGGGCGTCACGGAACGCGATGCCGGTTTCGTCCAGCAGGGTGAGCCGCGAGGCCCGGCTCACCACCAGGTCGACGCTTTCCCCCGCCGCGAGGAGCCCGCGGAGCACCGCCGCCGCGTACGGCGTCCCGGACGCCCCGGAAACCCCGACCACCCACGGGGTGCGCTTGCCGTCAGTCATGGCTCCGAGACTATCCGGCCACCGCGAGCGGGCACGGAGTAAGGTGCCCGGACGTTCAAGGGGTGGACACGAAAGACGGGGGCGTTCGCCGTGAACCAGGTGCGCGCGGGGCGGGAAGGGCAGGCGGGACGAGCCGTACGGCAAGGGCGGGGATGCATGGGGCCGGCCCGATCGGGCCGGGGCCGCCGCGAAGCTGATGCTGGGCTGGGTCGCGCTGCTGTGGCTGGTCGAGGCCGTGGACTACGCGCTACAGGGTCAGGCCCCGCGCGGCCAGGTCCAGGACGGCGCAGACGAAGAGCGCGATCCCGATGAAACCGTTCACCGTGAAGAAGGCGCGGTTGAGCCGGGACAGGTCGTGCGGCGTGACGATCGTGTGCTCGTAGAGGAAGGCGGCCACGACGATCACCAGGCCGGCCCAGAAGAACACCCCGGCATGCGTGGCCACCGCGTACCAGGCCAGCAGGCCGGTGGTCACGACGTGCGCGCCGCGCGCCCCCCACAGCGCGGCCGGGATGCCGAAGCGGGCCGGCACCGACTTCACGCCCTCGGCGCGGTCGGCGGCCACGTCCTGGCAGCCGAAGATCAGGTCGAAGCCGCCGATCCACACGCCGACGGCCAGACCCAGGATCACCGCGTCCCAGGACCACGTACCGGTGACCGCCAGCCAGGCCCCGACCGGACCCATCGCCTGGGCCAGGCCCAGGATGGCGTGCGGGAAGTTCGTGAACCGCTTGCCGTACGGGTACACCACCATCGGGATCACGGCGAGCGGCGCGAGCGCCAGGCACAGCGGGTTCAGCAGCGCCGCCGAGCCGAGGAACACCGCCAGCGCCACCCCCGCCCCGGTCCAGGCGGAGCGCACGGACACGGCGCCCGTGACGAGTTCGCGCCCGGCGGTGCGGGGATTGCGGGCGTCGATCTCCCGGTCGATGATCCGGTTGGCGGCCATCGCGAAGGTCCGCAGGCCCACCATGCACACCGTCACGAGCAGCAGCTCGACCCAGTGCATCGTCCCGTCGAGCTGGAACATGGCGGTCAGGGCCGCGATGTAGGCGAAGGGCAGCGCGAAGACCGAGTGCTCGATCATCACCAGCCGCAGGAACGCCTTGACCCGGCCGGGGGCCCGCGGCGCGGGACCGGAACCGACCACCCCGTCGGCTGTCGTCATCATGCGAGGCTCCTGCGGAAGTCTTCGAGATCGGCGCGCAGCGCGTCGGCGTCCACGGCCGGGATCTCCAGCGTGAGCGGGGACAGCTCCTCGCCCTCCGGCGGGGTGATGGTGGACAGGAAACGGCAGTCCGCGCCGCCCGCACCGGGGTAAGCCTGGAGGCGCAGCACTTCGCCCGCCCCGACGATGAACGGCCCGGTCTCGAAGGACAGCTCGGCCAGCAGGCGGCCGGCGAAGTCCTCGGCCTCCGCGTCCCTGAGGCCCGGCAGCTCGAAACCGCCGCCCTCACCGGTCTCGTCCTCCCACATCAGCGCCCAGACGTTGCCGGGCCCCGCGAACTCCTCCGCCGAGACGCCCGCTTGTTCGGCGGCCTCGCGCACCTCCGGGTCGGCCGGGTCCAGCGTCGGTCGCACCAAGGCCACGTAGGCCGTGTCGGTGCCGATGAAGAGCTCGGGTCCGCTCACACCGATCGGGCTCACAGGCCGTACTCCTTCCAGCGGCTGTCGACCAGGGCGGCCGTCGCGGGGTCGGACTCCACCATGTCGGGCCAGCCGCCGTCGCGCGTGTAGCCCTCCTCGGGCAGCTTCTTCGTCGCGTCGATGCCCGCCTTGCCGCCCCAGAACTGCTGGTAGGAGGCGTGGTCGAGATGGTCCACGGGACCCTCCACGACCGTGAGGTCGCGGCTGTAGTCCGTGTTGCCGAGCGCCCGCCAGGACACCTCGTGCAGGTCGTGGACGTCGCATTCCTTGTCCACCACGATGATCAGCTTGGTCAGCGACATCATGTGCGCGCCCCAGATGGCGTGCATGACCTTCTGGGCGTGCTTGGGGTACTTCTTGTCGATCGAGACGATCGCGCAGTTGTGGAAGCCGCCGGACTCGGGAAGGTGGTAGTCCACGATGTCCGGGACGATGATCTTGAGCAGCGGCAGGAAGAAGCGTTCCGTCGCGCGCCCCAGCGGCCCGTCCTCGGTCGGCGGGCGGCCGACCACGATCGACTGGAGCAGCGGGCGCTTGCGCATCGTCACGCAGTCGATCGTCAGCGCCGGGAAGGGCTCCTGCGGGGTGTAGAAGCCGGTGTGGTCGCCGAACGGCCCCTCCGGCAGCATCTCGCCCGGCTCCAGCCAGCCCTCGATGACGACTTCGGCGTTCGCGGGCACCTGGAGCGGGACCGTCTTGCAGTCGACCATCTCGATGCGCTTGCCCGCGACGAACCCGGCGAACAGGTACTCGTCGATGTCCCCCGGCAGCGGCGCGGTGGACGCGTACGTCACCGCCGGCGGGCAGCCGAAGGCGATCGCGACGGGCAGCCGCTCGCCGCGCGCGGCGGCGACCGCGTAGTGGTTGCGGCTGTCCTTGTGGATCTGCCAGTGCATGCCGATGGTGCGCTTGTCGTGGCGCTGGAGGCGGTAGAGGCCGAGGTTGCGCACGCCCGTCTCCGGGTGCTTGGTGTGCGTCAGACCGAGGTTGAAGAAGGAGCCGCCGTCCTTGGGCCAGGTGAACAGGGCCGGGAGGCGGTCGAGGTCCACGTCGTCGCCGGTGAGGACGACCTCCTGGACGGGGGCGGAGTCGCCCTTCACCTTCTTCGGCGGCACGTGCACCATCGAGCCGAGCTTGCCGAACGCCTCGCGCACCCCGATGAAGCCCTGGGGCAGCTCGGGCTTGAGTAGCCCGCCGATCTTGTCGCTGATCTCGGCGTACGACTTGAGACCGAGGGCCTTGAGCAGCCGGCGGTCGGTCCCGAAGACGTTCATGGCGAGCGGCATGGCCGAGCCCTTGACGTTCTCGAAGAGCAGGGCGGGCCCGCCGGCCTTGTTGACTCTGTCGACGATCTCCCCGACCTCCAAGTAGGGGTCGACTTCGGCCTTGATGCGCTTGAGGTCGCCCTCCCGCTCCAGAGCCCGGAGCAGCGAGCGGAGATCGTCGTAAGCCATGGGGCCCAGTATCCGTCACCTACTACCCTGGGGGCGTCACCGGGGCTCCGCGTGGGCCCGCCGCCACTGCCTGGGAGTCGGTCCCGCACCGTGCTGCGCTACCTGCCGTTCCTGCTGATCATCGCGCTGACCATCTACGCCTTCATCGACTGCCTGAACACGCCGGAGGAGGAGGTCAAGCACCTGCCGAAGGTGGTGTGGGTGCTGATCATCCTGCTGTTCTCGATCGTCGGACCGGTGGTGTGGCTGTTCGCGGGCAGGACCCGGACGGCGTCCGGCGGCGGCCGCTCCCGCCGCACCGAATGGGTGGCCCCCGACGACAACCCGGAGTTCCTGCGGTCCTTGCGCGAAGAGCGCGACAAGAACGAGGACAAGGACAAGGACTGACCGCCGGCGCCCCCGCTCAGGGCCGTCGGGTGAGGGGGCGCGCGTAGGAGTCGCGCAGCTCGGCGCGGCGGGCGCGCGACCAGCCGGCGGGGGCCGTCAGCGCCGCTTCGAGGAGTTCGAAGTGCTGGTGCCAGTCCGCCAGGACCTCCGGCGGGCCGGGGCCCGGGCCCTCGCGTTCGTTCAGGAACCGGATCACCGTCGAGTCCGTGCCGACCGGCTCCAGGTGGAAGCGGATCCGGCCGAGCCCGCCGAGGGTGTACTCCACGACCCGTTCGACGTCCCAGGCCGTGATCCGGCCCGATGCCGCCGGGCCGCCGTCGAGCGGGCGCAGGGTGACGGCGCCGTCCAGGTGCCGCTCCAGGACCTCCGCCTCGCCCAGCCAGCCGCGCAGCCCGTCCGCCGTGGTCAACGCGGGCCAGAGGGCCTCGTACGCGTACGGCAGGTGCGGCTCGAAGCGGATCAGCCGGCGGTCCTCGCCGCGGCTTTCGCTGGTGCCATGGCTCACAGGAGACATGACACCAGCGTCCCACTCCCGCCGGTCAGACGCCCGCGTACGAGTGCTTGCCGTTGAGCAGGATGTTCACGCCGTAGTAGTTCCAGATCCAGCAGGCGAAGGCGAACAGCGCCAGGTAGGCGGCCTTGCGGCCCTTCCAGCCCGCGGTGGCCCGCGCGTGCAGGTAGCAGGCGTACGCGACCCACGTCACGAAGGACCAGACCTCCTTGGGGTCCCAGCCCCAGTAGCGGCCCCACGCGTCGCCCGCCCAGATGGCGCCCGCGATGATGGTGAAGGTCCACAGCGGGAAGAACGCCGCGTTGATCCGGTACGAGAACTTGTCGAGCGTGGCCGCCGAGGGCAGCCGCTCCATGACCGAGGTGACGAAGCGGCCCGGCTGCTCGCCGCGCTCCAGCCGGGCCTCGTAGCCGTCGCGGAAGAGGTACAGCAGCGTGCCGGTCGCGCCGATGTAGAAGACCGCGCCGCAGATGATCGCGGTGGAGACGTGGATCCACAGCCAGTACGAGTGCAGGGCCGGGACCAGTTGGTCGCTGGCGGTGTAGAGCCAGGTGGTGGCGATGCCCAGGTCCAGCAGGACGGTCGTGACCAGGATCAGACCCATCCAGCGGACGTTCTTGCCCAGCAGCAGCAGGATCAGGTACGCGGCGACGGCCACCGTGGAGAAGGTGAGCGAGAACTCGTACATGTTGCCCCAGGGGGCCCGCTTCACCGACGTCGCGCGCGCGACGACGCCGGCCGCCTCGATGAGGAACGCGAGCGCGGTCAGCGAGACCGCGATCCGCCCGTACAGGTCGCCCTGCTCGGTGCCGCCCGCGGCGCCGGGGCCGTCCGGGACGTCACGGGTGCCGGCAGCGGAGCGGGTGACGACCTTCGGCCGGTCCAGGACGGTGGTGCCGCCCTTGGCGCGCACCTGCACCGCCGGGGCCGCGGCGGCCTTGGCGCCGGTCAGTGCGGCGGCCGTACGGCCGACCTTGCTGCGGCTGCCGAAGATCCACTCGGCGATGTGGGCGAGGAAGGCGAGCGTGTAGACCGCCATCGACGAATAGACCAGGTAGTTGCTGATCTGGGCCAGGTTCTCATTGGCCTCGGCTGCGAGCGGCGTCATCCGCGCTCCCCTTCAACGGTTTCCTTGACAGGTTGGTCGGGCGCCGAGGGCGCCTGCTGGTGGAGCACGGCGGCGAGCGCGGCCAGCTCCTCCGGGAGCTTGGTGGACTCGCTGCGGCCCAGGGCCGCCATCTCGACCACGGTCACCCCGTCCTCGCCCCTGACCGCCCGGACCCAGATCCGGCGGCGCTGGATGAACAGGGAGGCGGCCAGGCCGCCGATGGCGGCGACGGCGCCCGCGAGGGCGAGGCCGCTGCCGGGCTGGTGGGTGATCGAGAAGGTGGCCCAGCGCTCGATGCCCTCGAACTTCACGGTGCCCGCGCCGCCCGGCAGGGTCATCGTCTCCCCGGGCAGCATCTTCTGCTTGAACAGCTGGCCCGAGTCGTCCTTGAACATCTGCATCTTCGACGTGTCGAGCTGGTAGACGTTCTGCGGCAGACCCGAGTCCACGCCGAGGCTGCCGTGCCAGGCGCTGAGCATGAGCGCCGGGAAGTCCAGGTCGGGGAACTGGGAGAACATCGTTCCCTTGCCCTCGCCCGCGTAGGTCGGCACGAACATGGCGCCGAAGCCGAGCTGTTCCTTCTTGCCGTCCTTGTCCTGGTAGCCGTCGGTGACCTTGACGGCGCCGGAGGAGGTCAGGTTGGAGTCCTGCGGCAGCATCGGCACGGCGTCCTTGAAGATCACCTTGCCGGTGGGGTCGGTCACCGAGACGATCGGCGCGTAGCCGTGGCCGAGGAGGTAGACCTTCGAGCCGTCGACCTCCAGCGGCTTGTTGACCTCGATCTCCCGCTTGTGCGGTGCGCCGTCCGCACCGTCGCGGAAGGTCACGTACGCCTTGAAGTCGCGCGCGGTGCCCTTCTGCGGGCCGGTCTTGGCGTACGAGGCGTCGAACCGGTCCAGGGTGAAGGAGAAGGGCGGCAGGTCGTCGGGGGTGAAGAAGGACCCCGACTTGAAGTCGTCGTACTGGGTGAGCGTGTTGGAGAAGCCCTTGCCGCGCAGGACGAGCTTGCCGCCCTCGGACTTGTAGAGCTGCCCCCAGGCGAAGGCCACGAGCATGA
Source organism: Streptomyces sp. NPDC054883 (assembly GCF_053610645.1). NCBI lineage: Bacteria > Bacillati > Actinomycetota > Actinomycetes > Kitasatosporales > Streptomycetaceae > Streptomyces > Streptomyces sp. NPDC054883. Next base: position 58,923 of record NZ_JBSGYT010000023.1, read on the forward strand.
CGATGAGGGCGATGTGGAAGGCCAGGTTCCCGGCCTCGCGCAGATAGCCCTTCTCGGCGGCCACCGAACTGCCGGCCGTCTCGGTGCGGAAGCGGCTGCCGCCGAGCACCTTCCCCGCCGCCGCGATGACCTCGTCGGCGGGCTTCTCCGTACGCCACGTCGTGTACGCGGGCAGCCGGTCCAGCCGCCTCGGGGCGCCGGGCGGGCGGCCGCGGAGCTGGCCGACGAACTGCCAGGAGCGGGGCAGGATGCAGCCGATCAGCGAGATGAACAGCAGCAGGTAGATCGCGGAGAACCACACCGAGCTGTAGACGTCGAAGAGCTGGAGCTTCTCGGCGACGGTCACCCAGGAGGCGTGCTCCCGCTTCCAGGTGGCGACCTTCATCGCGTCGACCTGGGTCTGCGGGATGAGCGAGCCGGGGATGGAGGCGAGGGAGAGCAGGAACAGCAGGATCAGCGCCACCCGCATGGAGGTGAGCTGGCGCCAGAACCAGCGCAGCCAGCCGGTCAGGCCGATGCCCACGGGGCCGCCGGGGGCGTCCTCCAGGGGGGCGGTGGACAGCTGCGCCCGGGCGGCGGCGTCGTCCGTCTGCTGGGACGCGTCGGTCTTCCGGGAGGCGTCGGTCTGCTGGGACGCCTCGGGGGACGCCTTGTCGGTCGTACTCATGTCCGTGTAGTCCTCAGATCCCCACCGTGAAGCCGTTGGTCCAGCTCTGCATGTCGCTGATGAGCGTGCCCCACCAACCTGTGACGAGCAGCAGTCCGGTGACGATCAGCATGCCGCCGCCGATCCGCATCACCCACGCGTAGTGCCGCTTCACCCAGCCGAACGCGCCGAGCGCCTTGCGGAACGCGAGCGCCGTGAGGATGAACGGCACGCCGAGGCCGAGGCAGAACACCGTGGTCAGCAGGGCGCCGCGGCCCGCGGTCGCCTGATCGATGGAGAGCGTGTTGACGGCGGCGAGGGTGGGCCCCATGCAGGGGGTCCACCCGACGCCGAAGAGTACGCCGAGCAGGGGCGCGCCGATCAGACCGGCGGCCGGCTTCTTGTGGAAGCGGAACTCGCGCATCGTCAGACCGGGGATCGCCCCCATGAAGAACAGGCCGAGCAGGATCACCAGGCCGCCGAGGACGCGGGCTATGACGTCCTTGTTCTCCGCGAGCGTGTCGCCGAAGTAGCCGAACAGCGCGCCCGTCGAGACGAAGACCGCCGTGAAGCCGAGGACGAACAGGCTCGCGCCGGCCAGCATCCGGCCGCGCCGGGCCTCGGCGAGGTCGGCGCCGCCGACGCCGGTCACGTACGAGAGGTAGCCCGGGACCAGCGGCAGCACGCAGGGCGAGAAGAAGGAGACCAGGCCGGCCAGCAGGGAGAGCGGCAGCGCGAGCAGCAGCGCCCCGTTGAGGACGGTGGTGTTCACGCCGGTCGCCTCGGCGGCGAGGAGGTGGAGCTCGGTGCCCACGGGGTCACTTCTCCGCGAGCAGCGGGTCGATCATCGAACGCAGCCGGCTCTCGTTGAGCGCGACCAGCGTGCGGGCGGCGATCTTGCCCTCCTTGTCGAGGACGACCGTGGAGGGGATCGACTGCGGGTTCAGCGTGCCCTTGGGGAAGCGCAGGATCAGCCGGCCGTCGGGGTCGTAGAGGCTCGGGTAGGTGATCCCGAAGTTCTCTTCGAAGGCGGTGGCGTTCTGCTTGCTGTTGTCGCGGATGTTCAGGCCGACGAAGGCGACGTCCTTGCCGCCGTCGGCCAGCTCCTTCGACACCTTCGCGAAGTACGGGGCCTCGGCCCGGCACGGCGGGCACCAGGAGCCCCAGACGTTGAGGACGACGACCTTGCCCTTGAGGGTGGTCGTGTCGAGCGTCTTGCCGTCGACCGTCTCGCCGTCGAGCTTGGGCGCCTGGGTGCGCTCGCCCTTGGCGACGGTGGAGATGCCGCCGGAGCCCGCGACGTAGTTGCCGCCGGCCGAGCCGGAGGGCTTGCTGCTGGCCGAATCCCCGCACGCCGTAAGGGTGAGGGCGCTCGCGAGGGTCACCGCGGTCAGCAGGCTGACGCGGCCGCTGGTCGAGCGGCGGCTACTTCGGCGGGCAAGCGCGCGGCTAAGGCTCATGTGAAAAGTTTCGCATGACCGATTTGCGGATCTTCCGCGCCCCCCGGGCGTGTGTTAAGCCGCTGGTCAGCTGAGGGAGAGATACGTGCGCCAGCCACCGGCCGGCTCCTGGCCGGGGGTGAGGGCGCGCAGCTTGGCGAGGAGGCGCGGGTCCTGGACGTCGAGCCAGTCCGCGAACTGCCGGAAGGATACGAGCCGTACGTCCCTTTTGTCCGACATGCCCTTGAGGGCTTCCTCGACGGCGTCCATGTAGATCCCGCCGTTCCACTCTTCGAAATGATTTCCGATGAACAGGGGCGCGCGGTTCGTCTCGTACGCCCGCTTGAAGCCGCTCAGGTAGGCGCCGGTGGCCTGGGTGCGCCAGAACGGGTAATTGCCGGGAACGCCCCGGGTGGTGTTGACGGACTGGTTGGCGAGGATGTTGTAGTCCATCGACAGCACCTCGAAGGAGTGCCCGGGGAAGGGCATCGACTGGAGGGGCAGGTCCCACATGCCCTCCCGCTTCTGCGGCCACCGCTGGTCGCCGCCGGGCGAGGAGGCGTCGTAGCGCCAGCCGAGCTTGCGGGCGGTGGGCAGCAGGTTGTCCTGGCCGAGCAGGCAGGGGGTGCGGGCGCCGACCAGTTCCTTGCCGTAGTCGAAGGGCAGCGGTTCGAGGTCGGCGAAACCGGTGTTCGTCCGCCAGTTGGTGACGAACGACACGGCCTGGTCGATCTCGCTCCGCCAGTCCTCCTGGCTCCAGTGGGCGACGGAGCCGGAGCCGGTGCAGAAGTGGCCGTTGAAGTGGGTGCCCACCTCGTGGCCGTCCAGCCACGCCTGGCGCACGTGGGTGAGGGTGGCGCGGATGTGCTCGTCGCTGAGGTAGCCGATGTCGGAGGCGCCGACGGGGTTGCCGGGCGGCCGGTAGAGGTCCCGCTTGGACTCGGGCAGCAGGTAGAGGCCGGAGAGGAAGAAGGTCATGGCCGCGCCGTGGTCCTTGGCGACCTTGAGGAAGCGCGGGAAGAGGCCGTTGCCCACCTCGCCGGCGCCGTCCCAGCTGAACACCACGAACTGGGGCGGGGTCTCGCCCGGCTGGAGCGGGACGGGCGCGGCCGGCTGGTGCGGCTGCGGGCCGGTGTCGGCGGTGGAACCGTCGCCGATCGGCTTGACGGGGGACGCGCCGCCCCCGGTGCCGCCCCGGGGGTTCGCGGGGCCGGGGCTGCCCGGGCCGGGCGCGCCGCCGCCGCACCCGGCGAGGCCGGCCGCCGCGGCGCCAAGTCCGAGGCCGAGCAACGCCCTTCGGCTGAAGTCGCGCACATCGCTCATGAAATGTCATACAAGCGGACATTCACGGGGAGCGGGAGAGCGACACGGCCCCCCGGAGCGACTTGTACGAAAATAGGCCAATCCTTGGCCCATCCCAGGCCGGGCCCGCGGTGGCGGGAGGCGCGGGTCCGGGACGGTGCCGGGCGGCCGGGGCCCGCAGCCCCGTACCGCCCGGCCGGGGCCTACGCGCCGAAGGCCTTCGACTTCCCCTTCACCGGCTTGGCCCCCGCCAGCAGGTGCGCCGGGACCAGGTCCCGGGCCGGCTCGCTGTAGCCCACCGACACCAGCGCATCGCCCTGGAACGTGAACGAGGTCAGCGACGCGAGCGTGCACTGACGGCGGCGCGGGTCGTGCCACAGCCGCCGCTTCTCCGCGAAGCTGCGCACGATCCAGATCGGCAGCTGGTGGCTCACCGCCACCGCCTCGTGCCCGCGCGCCGCGTCGCGCGCCGCCTCCAGCGCGCTCATCATCCGCACGACCTGCTCGACGTACGGCTCGCCCCAGGACGGCCTGAACGGGTTCGTCAGGTGCTTCCAGTTCGCCGGCTTGCGCAGCGCCCCGTCACCGACGCCGAACGTCTTGCCCTCGAAGACGTTCTCCGCCTCCAGCAGCCGCGCGTCGCTCGCCACGTCCAGGCCGTGCGCCTTCGCGACCGGCGCGGCCGTCTCCTGCGCCCGCTCCAGCGGGGAGGACACGACGTAGGTGATGTCGCGCGACTGCAGGTGCTCCGCGACCCGCTCGGCCATCTGCCGGCCCAGGTCGGAGAGGTGGTAACCGGACCGGCGGCCGTAGAGCACGCCGTCCGGGTTGTGCACCTCGCCGTGCCGCATCAGGTGGACGACGGTGATCTCGCCCGGTGTGCTGCTGCTCATACGGTGGCCTCCGCGGCGGCGCGGGCGGCGGCGGGCAGGGCGGCGGCGATGCGCTCGACGGCCTGCTCGTCGTGGGCGGTCGACACGAACCACGACTCGAACGCCGACGGCGGCAGGTAGACGCCCTGCGCCAGCATCGAGTGGAAGAAGCCGTTGAAGCGGAAGGCGTCCTGCTTCTTCGCGTCGTCGTAGTTCTTCACCTCGTCCTCGGTGAAGAACACCGAGAACATGTTGGAGGCGGTCTGCAGCCGGTGCGCGACGCCCTCCTTGGCAAGCGCCTCGGTGACCAGCCCCTGGATCTGCCGCGACACCGCGTCGACCTTCTCGTACGCCGCCTCGTCCAGCAGCCGCAGCTGCGCGAGGCCGGCGGCGGTGGCGACCGGGTTACCGGAGAGCGTGCCCGCCTGGTAGACCGGGCCGGCCGGGGCCAGGTGGCCCATCACGTCGGCGCGGCCGCCGAACGCCGCGGCCGGGAAACCGCCGCCCATGACCTTGCCGAAGGTCATCAGGTCCGGCTTGACCCCGTCGACGCCGTACCAGCCGGCGCGGGAGGTGCGGAACCCCGTCATCACCTCGTCGGAGATGTACAGGGCGCCGTTCTCCCGGCACAGGTCGGCCAGGCCCTGGTTGAAGCCCTCGCCGGGGGTGACCACGCCCATGTTGCCGGGCGCGGCCTCCGTGATCACACAGGCGATCTCGCCGGGGTGCGCGGCGAACGCCGCCCGGACCGCCTCCAGGTCGTTGTAGGGGAGCACGATCGTGTCGCCGGCCTGAGCGCCCGTGACGCCCGGGGTGTCGGGGAGCGCGAAGGTCGCCAGCCCGGAACCGGCGGAGGCCAGCAGCGCGTCGACGTGCCCGTGGTAGCAGCCGGCGAACTTGACGACCTTGGCGCGGCCGGTGAAACCGCGGGCCAGCCGGATCGCCGACATGGTCGCCTCGGTGCCGGACGACACCAGACGCACCTGCTCGACGGGTTCGATGCGCGCGACGATCTCCTCGGCGAGCGCGACCTCGCCCTCGCCCGGCGTACCGAAGGACGTGCCGCGGGCGACGGCGGCCTGGACCGCCTCGATCACGGCGGGGTGGGAATGGCCGAGGATCATCGGCCCCCACGAGCAGACCAGGTCGACGTACTCGCGGCCATCGGCATCGGTCAGATACGGACCGGTACCAGACACCATGAACCTGGGCGTACCCCCCACGGCGCGGAACGCGCGCACGGGAGAGTTCACGCCGCCGGGCGTCACTACGGACGCGCGCGCAAACAGGTTCTGCGAGACTGGGGCTTCATACGGATACGGGTAGCTCACACCAGCCATGGTCTCAGAGGCCGCGACGGACTTGCGGACGGGCGTTTCACCGCGCCGCCCCGGGGGAGGTCACTGCCATGATGATCAGGCTGCGTGGCGGGGGCCACGGGGCCGGGGCAGGTAATACCAGTCGGGTGGAGATATGCAACGCGGTGGTGGACCGGGCGAGGGTACGGACGGCCTGGACCCGCAGCGCGCCCGTGATGCCCGCCGTCGCGGCAAGCACCGGCGGCGCGGCACCGAGGCCGCCGATGCGGTACCCGAACCCGTCCGGCCGCCGGACGACCTGCCCAAGGGCCGCGGCATGGGGGTGACGTACAAGTACTTCGGCGCCCCGGACGGCGCCACGGCGGCGCGCGTGCCCGTCACCATGCGGCCCGAGGAACTCGGCGGCGACGAGCTGGGCATGGGCGGCCTGTTCACCAAGATCAAGCCCGAGACGATGGCGGCCATGGTCCTGACCGGCATCGAGGGCATACCCCTGCACAAGGTGCCCCCGCTGGAACTGGTCGTCCTGCACCCCGACTACGCGGTGGTCAAGCTGCCGATGACGGTGGTGGACCCGCTGCGCGGCGTCGGCGAGGAGTCGGTCGGCGCGGCTGCCTTCATCTGGTCCACGGTCCCGGACCGCGGCGGTCCGAGTGACGCGTTCAACGTCTACCAGCTCCTGCACGAATGGCAGGACTTCTCCCACCGCCTCCACGAGGCGGGCCACCAGGCGTACTGCCTCGTCTGGCCGTGAGGCGCGGCCTCACCCGGTCAGGGTCTTGAGGGCGCGTTCGCGCAGCGGGGCCAGTCGGATGCGGGGGGCGCCGTTGTGGACGGCGTTGGTGGCGATGACCACGTAGCGGCCGGTGGCGGGGGCGAGGTAGAGGCTCGTTCCGGTGAAGCCGTGGTGGTAGGCCACCGTTCCGCCGGCGGCGAGGACCCAGCCCAGGCCCCGGTAGAGGCCCGGCTCGATCTCGGCCTGCGGGGCGAGGCTCTCGCGCAGCCACCGGCAGAGCGGGCTCGCGTCGGCGGGATCCCCGGTGGCGGGGTCCGCGTGGGCGGGGTCCGGGTGGGCGGGGCTCGGGTGGCTGGGGCGCGAATGGCCGCCCAGCAGGTGCTCGGCGTAGGTGGCGAGGTCGGCGGCGGGCGCGAACACCCCGGCGTGGCCGGCCACCCCGCCCATCGTCGCCGCGTTCTCGTCGTGCACCCAGCCCCAGAGGCGGTCGTGGCCGTCGGGGTGCTCGGTCGGCGCGACGTCGGGCGCCTGGGGGACCGGACCGTAGCTGGTGCGGCCCATGGCCAGCTCGGCCCAGAAGGCCGCGGCCTGGCGGTCCAGCGGCTCGCCGCCGACATGGGCGAGGGCCAGGCCGAGCAGGATGTAGCCGCGGTTGATGTAGCGGTGGGTGCCGGGCAGGTTCTCCATCAGCTCGCGGCAGATCAGCTCGTGCAGGGGCCGCGAGGTGAGGTCGTACAGGTCGAGGCGGGTGGCGGCCTGGAGACCGGAGGTGTGCGACAGCAGCTGGCGAATGGTGGCTTCGCCGCTGGGCATGTGGCCCTCCATCGGCGGCAGGTACGCCCGTACCGGGGTGTCGAGGTCGAGCAGCCCGTCCGCGACGGCCCGGCCCACGAGCGGCCAGGTGGCGGTCACCTTCGTCAGCGAGGCCAGGTCGTAGACGGTGTTCTCGTCCGGGGCCTTGGGGTTGGTGTACGGGGAGACGACCCCGGCGGAGATCACGGTCCGCTCCCCCGTGGCCGTACCGCAGACGACGACACCGCCGGGGGTGGCGCGGGCGGCGACGGTCTCGGCCAGCGTGTCGCGCAGCCCGTGGGTCTCGGCGGTCGTGAACGGTACGGCCTGGGTCATCTCTGCCTCCGGGGTCGTGCTGGGCGGTGGTGATCTCCGCACTTAGCGTGGCCAGCGCGGGCACGGCCCGCCCGCCGCCGCGCCGGACCGTCCGCCGGGTCCCCCGGGCGGGTGCTCCCCGTACGCCCCACGTCCTTCGGCTCCTGCGCGGGGTCAGCGGCGCAGGGCCGTCGCCCGGCGCATGTGTGACAGTTTCTCGGGATTGCGCACGGCGTAGAGGCCGGTGATCAGGCCCTCGTCCATGCGCAGCGCCAGGACGGTGTCGAGTTCGCCTTCGATGTGCAGGACCAGCGCGGGGTGCGCGTTGACGTGGGCCGGCCGCAGCGCCGCCGCGGTGAGCCTGCCCAGCCCGGCGGCCAGCAGCCGGGCCACCTTGTCGGCGCCCACGACGGGCCGCAGGACGGCCTGCTTGATCCCGCCGCCGTCGCCCAGGAGGACCACTTCCGGCGCGAGGAGGTCGAGCAGGCCCTGTAGGTCACCCGTCTCGACCGCACGCCGGAACGCCTCGAACGCGTCGCGGGTCTCGGTCGGGGAGACCACCCCGCGCGGCCGGCGCGCCGCGACGTGTGCCCGCGCCCGGTGGGCGATCTGGCGGACCGCGGCCGGGCCCTTGCCGACGGCGTCGGCGATCTCGTCGTACCCCAGGTCGAACACCTCGCGCAGCACGAACACCGCCCGCTCGGTCGGCGCGAGCGTTTCCAGCACCAGCATCATCGCCATGGAGACGCTGTCGGCCAGCTCGACGTCCTCGGCGACGTCCGGTGCGGTCAGCAGCGGCTCGGGCAGCCACTCGCCGACGTACGTCTCCTTGCGCCGGCCGAGCGCGCGCAGCCGGCTCAGCGCCTGGCGGGTGGTGATCCGGACCAGGTACGCCCGCCGGTCCCGCACCGCGGCGAGGTCGACGCCGGCCCACCGCAGCCAGGTCTCCTGGAGGACGTCCTCCGCGTCGGCGGCCGAGCCGAGCAGCTCGTAGGCGACGGTGAACAGCAGGTTGCGGTGGGCGACGAACGCCTCGGTGGCGGGATCCGGGCCCGCGCCGCCCGCGGGTCCGCCGTACTCGCTGTGCTGTCCGCTCTCCACCGGCTGCTCCTCGCCCGTTCGCTCCGACGCTGACACGCGCACAAGACGCCGCTCCCCCGGAGTCTGTGACACCGCCGCGTCGTGGCGCTCGTCACAGGGCCGCACCTGTCACACGGAGCGGGCCGCCGGCATCTCTTGTGCGTCCCGGCAACACCACGAGTGAGGACGACGTCATGGAAACCCGGTTCAACCTGTTCGAGAACGAGATCGCGCTCAAGTTCGCCAAGCGGTTCGCCAACACCGCTCTGGTGACCCATCAGTCGCCGCTGGCGAAGTCCACGCAGGAACTGGTGTCGCTGCGCGCCAGCCAGATCAACGGCTGCGGCTGGTGCGTCGACATGCACACCAAGGAGGCCGCGGCCGCCGGTGAGACGGCGGTCCGGCTCCACCTGGTCGCCGCCTGGCGCGAGTCCACCGTGTTCACCGACGCCGAGCGGGCGGCGCTGGCGCTCGCCGAAGAGGGCACCCGGCTCGCCGACGTCCACCAGGGCGTGTCCGACGAGACCTGGGCCGAGGTGCGCAAGCACTACGACGACGACGAGACCGCCGCGCTGGTCTGCCTGGTCGCCCTGATCAACGCCGCCAACCGGCTCGCGGTGATCGTCCACCAGCAGGGCGGTTCCTACGACCCCGGCGCGTTCGCCGCCGCCCTCGGCTGACCACCACCCCGCGCCGGGGCGGCCCGGCCGGCCGCTACGCCGGTCGCGGTCGCGGCCGGTCCCGGCAGGTCACCGGCGCCGGTCGGGCGGGGGCCGTGGCCTGATCGGCCGCTGCGCCGCCGCGCAAGCGCCCCCGGGCTCCGCCCGGGCCTCGCGGGGCTCCGCCCCGCACCCCGCGCCTCAAACGCCGGCGAGGCTGAAAATGCCACCCCCACCACCGTGCGCGGCGCGGGTCCGGGCGGAACCCCAGCCCCTCACCGCCGGCGGCGCGGGGGCGGGGGCGGGGTCCGCCCGGACCAGCGGGCGGGCGGGCCGAGCCGACGGGCGGGGCGGGGAGGCGGGCGGGGCCGGGAGGCTTCGGCGGGCGGGGCCGGGAGGCTTCGGCGGGCGGGGCCCGAAATTCCCACCGGACCGCCGGAGGCCAATGGCATGCTGGCAGGGTGAACGGACCCGGCATTCAGCTCACCCTCGCACCCGAACTGCACGTCTTCGCCGCGCCCAGCCGGCGGGCCGAGCGGGTTCCCACCGTGACCGACGGCGCCTCCAGCCTCGGGCACGTCGTCGAGTCCGCCGGCGTCCCGCTCACCGAGGTCGGCCGGCTGCTCGTCGACGGCCACGAAGTGCCCGTCTCGTACGTGCCCCAAGCAGGCGAGCTGGTCGAGGTGTTCGGCGTCGACCGCCCCCAGCGGATCCCGCAACACAGCGACGACGGCACCACCCCCCTCCGGTTCCTCCTCGACGTCCACCTCGGCACGCTCGCCCGCCGCCTGCGCCTGCTCGGTGTCGACGCCGCCTACGAGAACGAGGACATCGGCGACCCCGCCCTCGCCACCCGCTCCGCCGCCGAGCACCGCATCCTGCTCTCCCGCGACCGCGGCCTGCTGCGCCGCCGGGAGATCTTCGCCGGGGCGTACGTCTACAGCGACAATCCCGACGAACAACTGCGCGACGTACTCAGCCGCTTCGCCCCGCCCCTCGCGCCCTGGACCCGCTGCACCGCCTGCAACGGACCGCTCCGCGAGGCCGACAAGGTCAGCGTGGGCGACCGCCTCCAGCACGGCACGCAGCGCTCCTACGACGTGTTCGCCCAGTGCACCGACTGCGAGCGTGTGTACTGGCGCGGCGCCCACCACGCCCGCCTGGAGCGGATCGTCTCCGACGCCCTGGCGGAGTTCGGCGACGGCAACAGCAGCGCCGGCGGCAGCTCCAGCAGCAGCGGCAAGAGCCATGGCGACGGTGACGCCGCCGCGTGACGTGCGGCAGACTGCCGAGGCATGACTGCCGCTGAGGACCACACCCCCAACGCCGTCGTCGACGTCGCCGTCGTCGGCGCCGGCCCCACCGGGCTCCTGCTCGCCGGCGACCTCGCCGCCGCCGGCCTCTCCGTCACCCTCATCGAGCGGCGCCCCCGCACCGCCGCCAATCTGACCCGGGCCTTCGCCGTCCACGCCCGCACCCTCGAACTCCTCGACGCGCGCGGCGTCGCCGACCAGCTCGTCTCCACCGGCCGACGGATCGACCGCTTACGCCCCTTCGGTGGCATGGCCCTCTCCCTTCAACGGCTGCGCTCCCGCTACCCCTTCGTACTGATCACCCCCCAATATGAGACAGAGAAACTCCTGGAGCGCCGAGCGCTGTCCACAGGGGCGGTCATCCGATATGACTGGCAAGTCACCGGCCTCCACCAGGACGACGACACCGTCACCCTCGACGTCACCACCCCCACCGGCCCCGTGCGGCAGACCGCCCGCCACGTCGTCGGCACCGACGGCGTCCGCTCCACCGTCCGCCAGGCCCTCGGCCTCCCCTTTCCCGGCCGGGCCGTCGTCCGCTCCATGGTCCTGGCCGACGTACGGCTGACCGAGCCCCCCGAGGACTTCCTCGCCGTCAACGGCAGCGCCGACGCCTTCGCCCTCGTCGTCCCCTTCGGCGACGGCTGGTACCGCGCCATCGCCTGGCACCGCCACGGCCGCGCCGCCGACACCGACCCCGTCGGCCTGGAAGAGCTGCGCACCATCGCCCGCGCCGCCCTCGGCACCGACTACGGCATGCACGACCCCCGCTGGATGTCCCGCTTCCACAGCGACGAGCGCCAGGTCCCCCACTACCGCGTCGGCCGCGTCTTCCTCGCCGGGGACGCCGCGCACGTGCACTCCCCCGCCGGCGGCCTCGGCATGAACACCGGCCTCCAGGACGCCGCGAACCTCTCCTGGAAGCTCGCCGCCGCCCTCGGCGGCCACAGCCCCGACCCCGAGGCCCTCCTCGACAGCTACCACCGCGAACGCCACCCCGTCGGCCGCCTCGTCCTGCGCGCGAGCGGCGCCCTCGTCCGCACCGCCATGGTCAGTGACCCGGCCCGCCGCGCCGCCCGCGCCCTCGGCGCCGCGCTCCTCGCCCGGCTGCGCCCGGCCCGGGAACGCGCCCTCGGCATGATCTCCGGCATCGGCATCGCCTACCCGCCCCCGCCGGGCACCCGCCGCCCCACCGCCGCGGGCCGCCGCGCCCCCGACCTGCCCCTCGCCGGCGGCCTGCGCCTCTACGAGGCCCTGCGCACCGGCAGCTTCGTCCTCATCACCCCTCCCGGCCGGCCCACCCCGCCCGGAAGCCCGCTCGCCCACCACCACTGGCCCACCGGGCGGCGGACGGCGGCCGTCCTGGTGCGCCCCGACGGCTACGTCGCCTGGAGCTCCGCGCAGGCCGACGACCCGGCCACCGCCGCCGCCGTCGCGTCCTGGCTCCTCCCGCAGCCCGCACCGCACAAGGAGCGGCCCGTCCGTCCGCAGGAGGAGTAGCCACCCGCAACCGCCTCAGAACGAGTACGCGTCCCCGGTGTCCAGCGCGAGCACCGCGTGCTCGTTGTTGCCGCTGTTGCGGTCGGATGCGCCGCCGTCCCACCAGGTGTCGACCCGCACCACCACCTCCGGAACCCGCTCCCGCAGCCCGAGCAGCAGCCCGATGTGCCGCCCCTGCCCGTGCGCGGGCAGCGGGCCGGTCTCGCAGACCACCTCCCGCCGCCCCGCCCGCGCGCAGCCCTCGGCCAGCTCCTGCCGGTCGCCGAGGTCCGCCGACAGCCGTACCCGCAGCGTGGCGTCGGCCACCGCGTTCGGCCCCTCGTTGTGGGGGACCAGCCACACCCGCAGCCGCCCCCGGTCCAGCAGGACCCGGCCGTGGTACGAGACGTCCGCCTCGGGCTCGGGCGTCCGGGCCCCGGCACCGCCCACGCTCCCCGCACCGCCCAGCACCAGCAGGCCGGCCACCACCACACTCCGTACGGCACCACGGCGCACCGCCACCACCTCCACGCGCGGACGCTAGACCGCCCGGACGGCCGCCGGTCGGACCATCACACGAACGAGGGCGTGCCGCACCCCCTCACGGCGGCCAACCAGCGGCACCGTGCCATCCGCCTATGCTGGCCGGGAATCGCCCGTACGAACGAACGACGAACGAGGAGCACGCCCATGAGCCCCGCCACCCGGACCGCCGTCATCACCGGCGCGAGCAGCGGCATCGGCGCGGCCACCGCCCGGCAGCTCGCGGCGGCCGGCTACCACGTCGTCCTCACCGCGCGCCGCAAGGACCGCATCGAGGCCCTCGCCGCCGAGCTCGCCGCCGCCGGGCACGAGGCCACCGCCCACGCCCTCGACGTCACCGACCGCGCCGCGGTGGACGCCTTCGCGGCCTCCCTCCAGCGCTGCGACGTGCTCGTCAACAACGCCGGCGGGGCGATCGGGGCCGAGCCCGTCGCCACCGGCGACCCGGCCGACTGGCGCACGATGTACGAGGTCAACGTCATCGGCACGCTCAACGTCACCCAGGCCCTCCTGCCGGCCCTCGTCGCCTCCGGCGACGGCACGGTGGTCGTGCTGTCCTCCACCGCCGGGCACTCGACGTACGAGGGCGGCGCCGGCTACGTCGCCGCCAAGAACGGCGCCCGCGTCCTCGCCGAGACGCTCCGCCTGGAGATCGTCGGGCAGCCCGTCCGCGTCATCGAGATCGCCCCGGGCATGGTCAAGACGGAGGAGTTCGCGAAGACCCGCTTCCGGGGCGACGCGGAGAAGGCCGAGAAGGTCTACGCGGGCGTCGCGCACCCCCTGTCCGCCGACGACGTGGCCGACACCATCACCTGGGCGGTGACCCGCCCCAGCCACGTCAACATCGACCTCCTGGTGGTCCGCCCCCGCGCCCAGGCCTCGAACACGAAGGTCCACCGCGAACTCTGAGCCCGGCCGCATCACTGGTTCCCGAGGGCGGCCACGAGGAGCCCGAAGACGTGGTCCGTCTCGGGGATCAGCGTCGCCTCGATCCCGTCGTCGGTGTGCCCGGCGAGGGTGAGTTCCTGGATGCGGCGGAACAGGAGGCGGTCCGCCGCCGCGATCAGGGCGGCCGCGGCCCTGGGCGCGATGGCCGGGGCCGCCTCCGGGGTCAGGCCGGCCAGCGCCGTGGCGAGGGCCTCCTCGCGCTGGTCGTGCAGTTCGCGCAGCCGGGCGCTGAGGGTGGGGCTGTCGGCGACCATGCGGGCGAACGCGGGACCGGTGAACCCGACGACCTGGCTGTGCTCCAGGAGCGCGGCGCGAAAGGCCCGTCCCACCGCGCTGAGCGGCGCCTCGCCGGGAGCGCACCCGGCGACGCTGCGGGCCAGCCCCTGGGTGAACACCTCGTGGTGGTCGAGGGCCAGGTCCTCTTTGCGGGGGAAGTAGTTGGTGACCGTCTTCTTGGCGACGCGCGCCGCCGCGGCGATCTCCGCGACCGTGGTCCGCTCGAAGCCCTGCTCGATGAAGAGCCTGGTGGCGCGGTCCGAGATCAGCTGCCTGGTCTCCTGCTTCTTGGACTCACGGAGCCCCGTTCCGTCAGCACGCATGAGCAAATCTTACCCTCGGCGTAAAAATCCTCTTGCCAATGACGGCCTCTCCGCCTAAATTTACCCTCGTCGTAAATTTACCCCCAGCGCACGGCCCGCCAGGCGCCGTGGCACGGGCAGGAAACACGTCCGGCCGGCGCGCCGCCGACCAGTAGCCGAAGGAGTCGCCATGCGCGTCACGACCACCACCCTGTCCCTCACCGTCGCCGACGTCGACGCCTCGCGGGAGTTCCTCTGCGCCCACCTCGGCTACCAGGTCGCCACGGCCGCCGACGGCTTCGCGTCCCTGGCCCGCCCCGAGGACGACGCCGCGGCCGACGTCGTCCTGCTCCGCCGCGGCAACGAGGTGCTCCCGCCCGAGCAGCGCGACCGGCAGGCCTCCGGCCTGATCCTGGCCCTCACCGTCACCGGCATCGAGGCCGAGGAGCGGCGCCTGCGCGACGCGGGTGCGCCCATCACCATGCCGCTGCGCGAGGAGCCCTGGGGCGAGCGCCTGTTCCAGCTGACCGACCCGAACGGCATCGTCGTCCAGCTCGTCGAATGGGCCGCCCCGCAGCCGCCGGCGTCCGCCCCGTACGTGATCACGCCCACCGCCGAGAACGTCACCGAAACACCGAACGCCCGCATGACCGCCCTGGCGGGCCCCAGCCGCGGCAGCACGGAACTCAGCACGTGGACCGTCTCGATGGCGGGCGGCCAGAGCGGCCCCCAGCACTCCGTCACCCGCGAGCAGGTCTGGACGGTGACCGCCGGCGCCCTCGAAGTCACCTCTGCCGGCCGCACCGAAAAGGTCACGGCCGGCCAGACGCTCATCCTCCCGCCGCACACCCTGCGCCGGGTCCACGCCCCCCAGCCGGCCGAGGCCCACGTCGCGATGCGCTCGGACGCGGCGGTCTCCGTACCCGGCACCCCGGGCACCCGCGCCCTCCCCTGGGCCCGCTGACCCCGCGCGCCGGAGCGCCGGAGCGCCTTCTCAGCCCTTGACGCAGATGACCTGCTTGAGCTTGGCCACCACCTCGACCAGGTCGGTCTGCTGGTCGATGACCTGCTCGATCGACTTGTACGCGCCCGGGATCTCGTCCACGACGCCGGAGTCCTTGCGGCACTCCACGCCCTTGGTCTGCTCCGCGAGGTCCCGGGCCGAGAAGCGCTTCTTGGCCGCCGTCCGGCTCATCTTCCGGCCGGCGCCGTGCGAGGCGGAGTTGAAGGACTTCTCGTTGCCGAGCCCCTTCACGATGTACGAACCCGTCCCCATCGAGCCGGGGATGATCCCGAAGTCACCGCTGCCGGCACGGATCGCGCCCTTCCGGGTGACCAGCAGGTCCATCCCGTCGTACCGCTCCTGCGCCACGTAGTTGTGGTGGCAGCTGATCTCCTGCTCGAAGGAGACCTTGGCCTTGCGGAACTCCTTGCGGACGACCTCCTTGAACAGGCTCATCATCACGGCGCGGTTGAACTTCGCGTACTCCTGCGCCCAGAAGAGGTCGTTGCGGTACGCCTCCATCTCCGGGGTCGCCGCCAGGAACACGGCCAGGTCCCGGTCGACCAGACCCTGGTTGTGGGAGAGCCCGCGGGCCACCTCGATGTGGAAGTTCGCCAGCTCGTTGCCGATGTTGCGGGAACCCGAGTGCAGCATGAGCCAGACCGAACCGGACTGATCGAGACAGAACTCGACAAAGTGATTCCCTGATCCCAGCGTTCCGACCTGCTTTGCAGCCCGTTCCCGGCGGAATTTGACCGAATCGGCGAGGTAGTCGAACCGCTGCCACAGGTCGTCGTAGGCCGCCTCCTTCGCTCCGAAGCCGTACAGCCGCCCCGGGTCCACGGGCTCCTTGTGCAGGCCCGCACCCACCGGGATCGCGCGCTCGATCTTCGACCGCAGCACCGACAGGTCGCCCGGGAGGTCGTTCGCCGTGAGGGAGGTCTTCACCGCCGACATGCCGCAGCCGATGTCGACGCCGACCGCCGCCGGGCAGACCGCGTCCTTCATCGCGATCACCGAACCGACCGTGGCGCCCTTGCCGTAGTGGACGTCCGGCATGACGGCCAGGCCCTTGATCCACGGGAGCGTCGCCACGTTGCGCAGCTGCTGCATCGCGTGGTCCTCGACCGACGCGGGATCGGTCCACATCCGGATCGGAACTTTCACCCCGGGCACCTCTACATACGACATAACAGCCTCAAAACCCCGTTAAACACAGGAAAGTCGGAATACGCAAAAAGCCTCGCTCATGGCTCCAAAGCGGACAAGGAACCGGCGCCGGCACCAGCGTGTGCGATAGACATTGTGTCCAGCCGTGCCCCAGCCACGGCAAAGCAATTTTCCTGACCGCCGGGCAGCCGGCCGGCCGAAGGGAGCCATGGGACGTGCAGCGCAAGGCAGTACGACGGCGGGCCCTGCCAGGCGTCGCGATGCTCACCGCGCTCGTGGCCGGGGTCACCGGCCTCACCGGGTGCACCGAGACGAGCAAGCCCGGGATCACCACCGACGCGAAGGCCGGCGGCAGCACCGTCCCGCCCGCGCAGCCGGGGAAGTACCGCTACCTGCCCGCACCGTGCAAGGCCGTCGACGCCAAGCGGCTGCGGGCCATGCTGCCGGCCGACGAGAGCCTCACCGGCGAGCAGCGCGAGCAGCTCTACGCCGGGACCGCGGACGCCTCGTACGACGCCGACCGGCGCGTCGGCTGCCGGTGGACCGCGCAGACGCCCTCGGAGACCCGGCTGCTGTCCGTCGGCTTCGAGCGCGTGGTCTCGTACGACCGGGCCGCCGCGAGCGACGACGACAAGGCACGGCAGGTGTACGTACGCCGCCTCACCGACGCGCACCTGCCGTTCCCCGGCGCTTCGGCGACACCTCCCACGCCCGCCGCGCCCGCCGCGCCCGCCGCCTCCAGCGCGCCCCCGAACCCGGGCGGCGGCCCGGGCACCAGCGCCGGCCCCAGCCCCGTCCCCACCGCCGCGCCGGAGCTCGGCTCCCGCGTCCTGGAGGGACTCGGCAACGAGGCCTACATCGAGGACAAACTGAGCCCGGCCGGCACCACCGCCCCCCAGTCGCGCACCGTGCGGACGGTGTTCCGCACTTCGAACGTCATCGTCACCATCGAGTACAGCGTCCAGCCCGCCCAGCCGGGCGCCGCCCCTTCCAGCGCGGAAACCCAGGACAAGGTGAGGCAGTTGGCGCAGGCGCTCGTCGAGCGCTTCAACGACTGACCGCACGCGCCGGCAGGGGGCGTGCGCGGCCCGCGTGACGGCGCGCACAGCAGCCGGGCGCCGGGTCGGGCTACCGTTGTTCGAGTCCCGCGCCCGAACCGCGCCGACACCAAGGGCCGCACAAGGGCCGCAGCAAGGCCCGCACGAAGGCCGTAACAGGCCCCGTGAGACGGCCCCAACGACTGAAGGAACCATGCACCGATCAGCCTCGCGCCTCACCCGCGTCCTCGCCTGCGCAGCCGTCCCGGTGATCCTCACCGTCGCCGGATGCTCCTCCGATTCGGGCAAGGCCTCGGGCTCGGACGGCAAGAAGTCCGATTCCTCCGCATCCTCCAAGCCGGGCGGGAAGAAGGCGCCCGCTCTGGAGAAGGTGGCGTTCAGCACGCTGCCGGAGCCCTGCAAGGCGGTGCAGACGAAGACCATCGACGCCCTCGTGCCCGAGGCGAAGGACAAGAACGGCACGGCGACGAAGTCGAACGACCTCTCCAGCCGTGCCAGCTGCTCCTGGAACGGCCTCGACGAGGACGGGCTCAAGGGCTCGCAGTACCACTGGCTGTCGATCTCGCTGGTCCGCTACGACTCCCACGCCTCCCTCGGCAGCGGCAACAAGCGCGCCGAGGACCAGTACAACAAGCAGGTCGAGACGGCGAAGAAGGTCGACGGCGCCCACGACGTCAAGGTGGAGCAGGCCGGCGGGATCGGCGACCAGGGCACGTCCGTCGCCTACGGCGTGAAGAAGGACGTGGACTTCTTCAACACCACCGTCGTCGTGCGCGACAAGAACGTCGTGATCACCCTCGACTACAACGGCGCCGCCTACGAGGGCGCGGCCGCCCCGGACCAGGGCAAGCTGCTCCAGGACGCCATCGCCGCCGCCAAGGAGACGGCCGCCTCGGTCGAGGCCGCCGGCACCGGCCAGCCGGCCCCCAACCAGCCCGCAGGACAGCCCGCCGCGAGCCAGCCCGCCCCCGGACAGGGCGCGCCCCAGGGCGGCGCCCCGCAGCCGTCGCAGTCGGCGCAGGAGTCCAAGTCCCCGGAGCCCTCGAAGTCCGCGGAGCAGTAGGAAACGGCGGGGGCGGGGGCAGCGGTAGGGCTGACATCCAGTCACCCGTACTCTGTGCCTGCCCGGGCTCGTAACAGCTCCCGGCAGCAGCTCGTAGCACGTCGAAGGGGAGGGGATCACGGGTGGCCGCGATGCAGCTGACTCGTACGCACCGGATACTCATCGGGGTCGTGGTCGCCGGAGCCGTGGTCATCGCGGGCATCGGTTTCGCGGGTTCGTACTCCGCGGTGCGCGCGCTGGCCTTGAAGAAGGGTTTCGGCAACTTCTCGCTGGTGTTCCCCATCGGCATCGACGCCGGCATCTGCGTGCTGCTGGCGCTCGACCTGCTGCTGACGTGGATCCGCATACCCTTCCCGCTGCTGCGCCAGACGGCGTGGCTGCTGACCGCCGCGACGATCGCGTTCAACGGCGCGGCCGCCTGGCCGGATCCGCTCGGTGTCGGCATGCACGCCGTGATCCCGATCCTGTTCGTGGTCACCGTCGAAGCGGCCCGGCACGCGGTCGGCCGGATAGCCGACATCACCGCCGACCGGCACATGGAGGGCGTCCGGATCACCCGCTGGCTGCTCTCCCCCGTCCCCACGTTCAAACTGTGGCGCCGGATGAAGCTGTGGGAGCTGCGCTCGTACGAGCAGGCGGTCGGCATGGAGCAGGACCGGCTGATCTACCAGGCCCGCCTCCAGGCCCGCTACGGGCGTGCCTGGCGCCGCAAGGCCCCCGTCGAGGCGCTGATGCCGCTGCGCCTGGCCCGCATCGGCGTGCCGCTCGCCCACACGGCCCCGACGGGTCTCGCCGCGGCCGGCATCGAGCCGCTGCTGCTGCCCCCGGCCGAGCCGGAAGCGGCGCCCGCGGCCCCGGCCCTGGAAGCCGTGCCGCAGGCCGAGGTGCCCGGAACCCCCGCCCCGCAGGCCCCGGCCCCCGACACCCGGCCCGGCGCCACCGAGCCCGTGGTCCCCGGCCCCCTCCCCGCGCAGCTGCCCTTCGCGGTGGAGCCGACCGCCATGCCCGCGGCCCACAACAGCGCCTGGTTCGCCGCGCCCCTGGCCCCCCAGGCGGCGTACGAGGGCGGCTACAACCCCCAGTACGTCGAGGGCCTGGAGCCGACCCCGGTCATGCCCCCGGCCGGCCCGGACCAGCCGGAGCAGGCCCCCGGGCCGCAGACCGCCCCGGACCCGGACATCGACGAGGTGAAGTTCGCGGAGGCCGCCTACGAGGTCTTCCGCGCCTTCCTCGACGAGCACTCGCAGTTCCCGACCCCGGAGCAGGTGGACATACACCTCTCGGACCGCCACGGGATAGTGCACCCGCGCAGCGCCTCGATGATCCGCCGCCTGATGCCGGAGCTCAAGCTCCGCTACCAGCGCGACCTGGAGAACGAGCACATCGCGTAGGCGGGCCGGCCACGGCGGAAGGGCCCGTACCCCCGGTCGGTTCCAGGGGTACGGGCCCTTCTCAGGTCCTGCGGACCGGTACTGCGGCCGCTCAGGCGGCGAGCAGCTTGCGCACCCGGTCCGCCCCCACCGCCAGCAGCAGCGTGGGCAGCCGCGGCCCGGTCTCCCGGGTCACCAGCAGCCGGTACAGCAGCGCGAAGAACGTGCGCTGCGCGACCTTGAGCTCCGGCGTCGGCTTGGCGTCGGGCTCCAGCCCGGCCATCACCTTCGGCACGCCGTAGACCAGCGTGGTCAGCCCGTCGAGCGACCAGTGCGAGTCCAGCCCCTCCAGGAGCAGCCGCAGCGACTCCCGGCCCTCGTCGTCCAGCGAGGCCAGCAGCTCGGTGTCCGGCTCCTCGCGCACCAGGGTGCGCTGGTCGGCCGGGACCTGGGTGGTGATCCAGTTCTCGGCGCGGTCCAGCCGCGGCCGGACCTCGTCCAGCGAGGCCAGCGGCCGCTCCGGCTCCAGGTCGGACAGGATGCGCAGCGTCTGCTCGTCGTGCCCGGCGGTGATGTCGGCCACCGAGGCGAGCGTGCGGTACGGCATGGGGCGCGGGGTGCGCGGCAGCTCGCCCGCGGCGGTCCGCACGGCGCGGGTGTGCGCGGCGGCGTCGGCGGGCAGTACGGAGCCGTCGGCGACCTTGGCCTCCAGCTTGTCCCACTCGTCGTACAGCCGCTGGATCTCCTGGTCGAAGGCGATCTTGAAGGACTGGTTCGGGCGGCGGCGCGCGTACAGCCAGCGCAGCAGCTGCGGCTCCATGATCTTGAGCGCGTCGGCCGGGGTCGGGACCCCGCCCTTGCTGGACGACATCTTGGCCATGCCGCTGATGCCGACGAACGCGTACATCGGTCCGATCGGCTGCTCGCCGCCGAAGATGTGCACGATCTGCCCGCCGACCTGGAACGACGAGCCGGGCGAGGAGTGGTCGACGCCGGAGGGCTCGAAGATGACGCCCTCGTAGGCCCAGCGCATGGGCCAGTCGACCTTCCAGACCAGCTTGCCGCGGTTGAACTCGCTGAGCGCGACCGTCTCGGTGAACCCGTCCTCGGAGCAGACGTAGGTCAGCTCCGTGGTCGCGTCGTCGTACGAGGTGACCTTGGTGAAGTCCTTGCCGCACTGGCCGCAGTACGGCTTGTACGGGAAGTACTCCGCGCCTTCGGCGCTGCCGTCGTCCTCGGCGGCGGCGCCCGAACCCTCGGCGGCCTCCAGCTCGGCCTCGTCCACCGGCTTCTGCTGCGGCTTCTTGCCCGGCTTCTGCTTCGTGCGGTACTGGTCGAGTACGGCGTCGATGTCCGCGCGGTGCTTCATCGCGAACAGCACCTGCTCGCGGTAGACGCCGGTGGTGTACTGCTCGGTCTGGCTGATCGGGTCGTACTCGACGCCCAGCTCGGCCAGCGACTCGACCATGGCCGCCTTGAAGTGCTCGGCCCAGCTGCCGTACGCGGACCCGGCCGGGGCCGGGACGGCGGTCAGCGGCTTGCCGATGTGCTGCGCCCAGCTCTCGTCCACGCCCTCGACGCCCGCCGGCACCTTGCGGTAGCGGTCGTAGTCGTCCCAGGACAGGACGTGCCGGACCTCGGTGCCCCGGCGGCGGATCTCGTCGGCGACCAGGTGCGGGGTCATGACCTCGCGCAGGTTGCCCAGGTGGATCGGGCCGGACGGGGAGAGTCCGGACGCGACGACGACAGGTTTGCCGGGTGCTCGGCGCTCCGCCTCGGCGATGACCTCGTCCGCGAAACGGGAGACCCAGTCGGTCTCGGTGCTGCTCTGAGCCACGACACGTCCTTCTATCTCGAATGCTGGCTTACGCCATTCTCCCAGACGGAACGGGCCGCTTCGGGGTTGCTTTTCTCCCGGGAAACCGCAGGGCCTCCCGTGGGATACTCGGGCTTTGTCGGAACAACCAAGTTCACCTCCAAGCGTGCCCCCGGGCGCGACCTCACAGGAACGGCAGCTCATGGCCTCGGTCCCTTCCCTCGCTTCGTCCGTCAACCAGCGCGTCGCGGACGCCCTCGCCTCCGCGCTGCCGGAGGCCGGTGCCGCGGACCCGCTGCTGCGACGTAGCGACCGGGCCGACTTCCAGGCCAACGGCATCCTGGCGCTCGCGAAGAAGGCCAAGGCCAACCCGCGCGAGCTGGCGGCGGGCGTGGTCGGCGCGATCCCCACCGGTGACCTCATCCAGGAGATCGAGGTCTCCGGACCCGGCTTCCTCAACATCACGATCACCGACCGGGCGATCATCGAGACCCTGGCCGCCCGCGCCGCCGACGACCGCCTCGGCGTGCCGTACGCCGCGAACGCCGGCACCACGGTGATCGACTACGCACAGCCCAACGTCGCCAAGGAGATGCACGTCGGCCACCTGCGCTCCGCCGTGATCGGCGCCGCGATGGTCGAGATCCTGGAGTTCACCGGCGAGAAGGTGGTCCGCCGCCACCACATCGGCGACTGGGGCACCCAGTTCGGCATGCTCATCCAGTACCTCCTGGAGCACCCGCACGAGCTGGACCACAAGGCCGACGGCGGCGAAGAGGTCTCCGGCGAGGAGGCCATGTCCAACCTGAACCGCCTCTACAAGGCCTCGCGCGCCCTCTTCGACTCCGACGAGGAGTTCAAGACGCGGGCCCGCGCCCGGGTCGTGGACCTCCAGGCCGGGGACCCGCAGACCCTCGCGCTGTGGCAGCGGTTCGTGGACGAGTCCAAGATCTACTTCTACTCCGTCTTCCACAAGCTGGACATGGACATCCAGGACCCGGACGTCGTCGGCGAGTCCGGCTACAACGACATGCTCGCCGAGACCTGCAAGCTGCTGGAGGACTCGGGCGTCGCCGTGCGCTCCAACGGCGCGCTGTGCGTCTTCTTCGACGAGTACAAGGGCCCGGACGGCAACCCGACGCCCCTCATCGTCCAGAAGTCGGACGGCGGCTTCGGCTACGCCGCGACCGACCTCTCCGCGATCCGCAACCGCGTGGGCGACCTCAAGGCCGACACCCTCATCTACGTGGTGGACGCCCGCCAGTCCCTGCACTTCAAGATGGTCTTCGAGACGGCCCGCCGGGCCGGCTGGCTGAACGACGGGGTCAAGGCCGTCCAGCTCGCCTTCGGCACCGTCCTGGGCAAGGACGGCAAGCCGTTCAAGACCCGTGAGGGCGAGACCGTCCGCCTGGTGGACCTGCTGGACGAGGCCGTCGAGCGGGCGACCGCCGTCGTGCGCGAGAAGAGCGAGAAGATCGGCCTGACCGAGGAGGAGATCGTCTCCAACGGCCAGTACGTCGGCATCGGCGCGGTCAAGTACGCGGACCTCTCCACCTCCGCCGGCCGCGACTACAAGTTCGACCTCGACCAGATGGTCTCGCTGACCGGTGACACGTCCGTGTACCTCCAGTACGCGTACGCCCGTAACCGCTCGATCCTGCGCAAGGCGGGCGAGGTCCGGCCCGTCGCGCACCCGGAGCTGTCCCTGGCCCCGGCCGAGCGGGCGCTGGGCCTGCACATCGACCAGTTCGGCGAGGTCGTCGCGGACGCGGCCGCCGAGTACGCCCCGCACAAGGTCGCGGCGTTCCTCTTCCAGCTCGCGACGCTCTACTCGACCTTCTTCGACCAGTGCCCGGTCCTCAAGGCCGACACCGCCGAGCAGATGGAGAACCGCCTCTTCCTCTGCGACCTGACCGCCCGCACCCTCTCCAAGGGCATGGCGCTCCTCGGCATCCGCACGCCCGAGCGCCTCTGACGGCCCTCAGGTCCGCTCAGAGCGTCTCCGAGACGGCGCCGGGCAGCCAGTCGGCCGTGCGGGAGAAGGCGAAGCCCAGCTCCCGCGCCCGGTCGTTGGCCATGGCGTAGTGCCGTTCGAAGGAGAACGGCGACGCGACCCGGCCCGCCGCGACGGTCCGGTACACGGGCCGCCGCCCGGTCTGCCCGGCGATCACGGCCACCAGGTCGCGTACGTCGAGCAGACCGTCGGAGCAGGCGTTCACCGGGCCGGTGAACCCGCTGTCCGTCGCCGCCCACAGCAGCACCTCGGCCAGCTCCCGGTAGTGGATGAAGACCGTGGGCAGCGCTCCGGCGTGCACGGCGATCTCCCGCCCCCGGGTGACGTGCTCGACGTAGTGCGCCAGCCGGCCGGTGAACTCCCGGGCGCCGCCGCCGAGTACGTGGGCGCTGCGCACGCAGGCGAAGTCGAACCGGCCCTCGCGGGTGAAGACCGCCTCCGCCTGGCGCTTGCCCTCGGCGTAGTGCGCCTCCCGGTGGGCCGCGTCGTGCCAGGGCAGGTCGGTGCGCACCGGCCAGCCGGCCGGGTCCACGACGTCCTCCGCGACCGGCGTACCGGGCGCGACGGCCGCGAGCGCCCCCGGCGCGGCGGTGGCCGGGTCGTACACCTCGATCGTGGAGGTCATCACGTACCGCCGGGTGCGCCCGGCGAAGGCGCGAACGGCGATCGCGGCCTGGACGGGGGTGTAGCAGACCTGGTCGACCACCACGTCGAAGGTGCGGGTGCCGAGCGCGGCGGTGAGGGCGGCCTCGTCGTCGCGGTCCACGACGAGGTGCTCCACGCCCGCCGGCGGCGGGGCGGAGCCGCGGTTGATCACCGTCACCCGGTGTCCGGCGGCGTGCAGCCGCTCGACGAGGAGTTTGCCGAAGTACCGGCTTCCGCCGATGACGCAGACCTCTTGCTTGTGAACCTGGGGCTTGTCGACCGTGTGCATGCCACCATCCTGAAGACGTACGGTCCCCGGCAGAAGTGCCCACTTGCTGCCCGCGTGTTAAGGAAAACTGTTGATCGATGTGCAGCGGCTCCGAGTCCTGCGGGCAGTGGCCGAACACGGCAGCTTCAACCGGGCCGCGGCAGCCCTGCGCCTCACCCCCTCGGCCGTCTCCCAGCAGATAGCCGCCCTGGAACGCGGCCTCGGCGCGCGGGTCGTGGCGCGCAGCACCCGCGGGACCGCCCTCACCCCCGCCGGGCGGATCATGGTCGGCGCGGCCGAGTCGGTCGCCGCCGAACTCGCCCACGCGACACGACAGGTCGACCGGCTCGGCACCGGCCGCACCCGGCTCACCCTCGCCACCTTCACCAGCGGCGGCCGGCTCCTGCTCCCCGACGCCCTCGCCGCGCTGACGGCCGCCCACCCCGACACGGTCGTCCACGTCCGGGAGGACGAGCCCGAGGACAGCCTGCCCCTGGTCCGCCGGGGCGCCGTGGACCTCGCGCTCGCCTACCGCTTCGACGGCCCGCTGCCCGCACGCACCGGCCGCAGCCCCGCCCCGGAGTGGATCCCCCTGATGGAGGACCCCCTCTACGTGGTCCTGCCCGAAGGACACCGCCTGGCCGGCAGCGCGGCGCTCGGCCTCGCCGAGCTGGCGGACGAACCCTGGGTGCTCGGCTGCCTCAAGACCGAGGCGTACCTGCGCCGTTACGCCGAACGCGCCGGCTTCGACCCCCAAGTGCGCGGGACCACCACCGACTACTTCTTCGCCCGCTCGCTCGTCGCCGCGGGCCTGGGCGTCTCGCTGATCCCGTCCATCGCCCTGGCCCCGCCGGTACCGGGCCTGCGCGCCGTCCCGGTCGAGGCGCCGGCCCCGACCCGGCACATCGGCGTCGCCACCCTCGGCCACCACCGCGACCAGCCGGAGCTCACCACCCTGATCCGCGCCCTGCGGGACCGGGCGGCGGCGCGGCCCGACCTCCTGCTGTGACGCGGAACACAGGGAACCTTCCGCAAGTCCGTCCCCTCTCCAGGGCGTTGGTTCTCGACACCACGCTCGACACCGAGGGGGAACACATGAACGACACCACCCGCCGCAGCCTGGGCACGGCGCTCGCGGCCCTGCTGGCCGTGGACGGACTCGTCCACCTGTACTGGGCCACGGGGCGCACCTGGCCCGCCCCGGATGCACACGAACTCTCCCTCGCCGTCCTCGGCACCGAGGTCTCCTTCGCCCCGCCCGTCGTCCTGCCCCTCGCCGCGCTCACCCTCACCGGCGCCGCCGCCGTCCTCGCCCACGCCCACCGCCGCGGCGGCCCCGCGACCCGCCTGGTGACCGGCGCCGTCGCCGCCGGACTCGCCGTACGGGGCCTCGCGGGCCTGGGCTGGGCCGCCCGGATCGTCGACAGCCCGCCCGGGCCCTTCTACGCACTCAACCTCGCGCTCTACACCCCCGCCTGCCTCGGCTTCGGCTGGGCCGCCGCCCGCCTGGCCCGCGCCCGGTGAGCCCGGACGAACGCGAACGCGGAGTCGCCCTCGCCCGGGCCGCCCGCGCCGGCAACACCCTCGCGATGCACGACCTCCTCGACCACCTCACCCCGTACGTCACCCGCGTCTGCACCCCGATCGCCCTCGCGGACGGCCCGGACGCCACCCAGGAGGCCCTCGTCGCCGTCTTCGGGGCGCTGCGCGCGCTGCGGGACCCCGAGGCCCTGTACGGCTGGGTACGGGCCATCGCGGTCCGCGAGGCGGTGCGCACCGCCCGCCGCGCGGCCCGGGCCCGGCCCGCCGAACTCGCCGACGTACCCGGGCGCGGCGACCCCCAGCTCGCCGCCGACATCGACGACGTGCTGGCCCGGCTGTCCCCCGACCACCGCGCGGTGCTGGTGCTGCGCGACGTCGAGGGGCTGGACGAGGAATCCGCCGCGGCCGTCCTCGGCGTGCCGCCCGGCACCGCCAAGTCCCGGCTGCACCGGGCCCGAACGAGCTTCCGGAAGGCGTGGTTCTCATGACGTACGCGATGGACGCGGTCGCCCGGCTGCGGGTGATGGCGGCCGGCATCCCGGGCGCCCGGATCGCCGAACGGGTGCTCGCCGCCGACCCGGAGACCGTCTGGGCGGTGATGGCCGACCTGGAGGGCGAGTTCGGCCGCTTCCAGCCCGACATGCGCGAGGTACGGGTGCTGCGGGTGAGCGGCGACCGGGTGGAGGCCCTGGCCCGCAGCAAGTACGGGCTGCGGGCCCACTTCCGGGGAGTGCTCCGCCCGGGCTGGTGCTGGCTCCAGAGCCGCTTCCTGATCATCGGCATGGCGGCGGCCCCGGAACCGGGCGGCGGCACCCGCGTGGCCCTGACCGGCGGCGTCCGGGTCCCGGGCCGCGCGGCGATCGTCCCGCTGGGCACCGCCGCCGAACTGGCCCGGGCGATGTCCCGCCTGGAGCACCGGGTCGGGGAGGTGCGCCTCTAAGGCACGTCCAGCTCGCACCACACCGTCTTGCCGGGGCTGCGCAGGCCGACACCCCACCGGTCGGCGACGGCCGCGACGAGCAGCAGTCCCCGGCCCCGCTCGGCGGCGGCGTCCCGGTCCGCGACGCGCGGCCGGCCGCCGCCGCTGTCGTGCATCTCGACCCGGACGACGCCGTCGAAGCGGAACAGCCGCAGGCGGTAGCCCCGGCCGGGGGGCACCCCGTGCAGCAGGGCATTGGTGGCCAGCTCGCTCACGCAGAGCAACACGTCGTCCAGCCGGGCCAGGGCGTCCCACGCGTCCAGGGTCTCGGCCGTGAAGTGCCTGGCCGCGGCGATGGTTTGACGACTGCGGGGGTAGAACCGGTCCCGCACGAGGGCGGGTTCATTCGTCACGTTCACCTGACGAGCGTCGCGGTGTGTGACTAGCTTCATGGAGGCGGCCGACCCGTACTCCTCACTGAGTACGGGTTGGCACGGCTATCACTCGTGCACAGGTGGGGAGTTCACTTTCATGCCACCAAGGAAGAGGGTCCGGCCGAACTCGACGACCATGAAGATGGTCGGTGAGCTCGTCGCCGTCGCCCGCGTAGCAAAAGGACTGACCCAGCGCGCCCTCGCCGAACTCGTCGTCATGGACGTCGAGACGCTGGCCTCCATCGAGCAGGGCAGGCGGGTCCTGATGCCGGACGTCGCCGAGCGGATGGACCGGATCCTCGGCCTGCCCGGCCTGCTGACGGTCGCCGCGAACCGGCTGCCGGAGGTCGACACCATCCCGGCCTGGGCCGAGGAGTACATGGAGCGCGAGCGGGAGGCCCTGGCGCTGTCCTGGTACGACACGATGACCGTGCCGGGGCTGCTCCAGACCGAGGCGTACGCCCGCGCGGTGCTCGGCTGCCGCGTCCCGTACGCGGGCGAGGACTGGATCGAGCTCCAGACCGCCCTACGGATCAAGCGCCAGGAGATACTGCGCCGCCCCACCCCGCCCACCCTCAGCTTCGTCATCTGGGAGGCGGCCCTGCGCGACCGGATCGGCGGCGACGAGGTCTACCGGGAGCAGCTCCGCCACTTGCGCGCGTGCGCGGACCGGCCGGGCATCGCCCTCCAGGTGCTGCCGCTCGGCATCACCGCCCACGCGGGTCTCGCAGGCCCGTTCATCCTGCTGGAGACCCCCGAGCACCAGCACCTCGCGTACTCCGAAACCCAGCGCGGCAGCATGCTCGTCAGGGACCCGAACGAGGTCAGCATCCTCACTCAGAAGTATGCGATGCTGCGGTCACAGGCCCTCAACTTCGATGAGACGAAGGCCCTGTTGGACCGGCTGCTAGGAGAGCGATGAGCACCGAACTCGTGTGGTTCAAGTCCAGCTACAGCAGCGACGAAGGCGGCCAGTGCCTCGAAGTGGCCTTCGCCTGGCGCAAGTCGAGCTACAGCAGCGACGAGGGCGGTGCGTGCGTCGAGATGGCCACCTGCCCCGCCGACCAGGTACACGTGCGGGACTCGAAGGTCCCGCACGGTCCCGTCCTCACCCTTTCACCCGCTACCTGGACCCGCCTCGCTCACTGGGTCAGCGGGTAGGAGTGCCGGCCCGACTCCGCGTCGATCTCGGTGTGGGCCTTGTCCAGTAGCTGCGACGCGAGATCCATGAGCGCCCGCGCGCCCGCGATCTCCTCACCGACCCGGAGCTGGTCCGTGTCGGACGGATGGCGCATGGCGTAGCCGTGCGCCCGCAGTTCGGAACCGTCCATGAGCCTGAGCAGGGCTGCCGCGCTGGTGCGGTGGCCCTCCTCGGTGAATTCCAGTTCCACATGCCACCCGGCGAGCGTGGCCATGAGGCATCACCTCCAGAGGTCGACCTCTTCCCTCCAGGGTGCGCCCGGCCACCGGCCTACGGCCAGTCGACCATGCCGTAGAAGAGCACCCAGGTCAGGACGACGGCCGCGGGCGCGAGCGCGGCGAGCAGCACGCGCTTCGCGGCGTGCCGGCGCTGCCAGGGCAGCGCCCAGGCGGTCAGCAGTAGGACGAGCGCCACGGCCAGCCCGGCCTGGAACACGGTGAAGGCGGCGGCGAAGCTGTCGTCGAAGGCGTGGGCCTCGTCGCCGTTGCAGGAGTCACAGGCCATCGGGCTGATCCCGGCGAAGAACAGCGCCACCAGCCCGAGCGGCAGCGTGATCAGGGTCGCCACGAGCGGCGCGACGAAGGCGCGGCGGTCGGGGGCGGTGGGGGTAGCGGTGGCGTTCTGGGTCATGCCCCCATCCAGCCACCGCCGGGCGGCCCGCGCATGAGTGCCGGTACTCATGCGGCGGGTCGGGCTACCCAGGCGGGGGTGCCGGGGGGTGTCCCCTCAGCCCTCCCGCCCCAGCCGCCGGGCGACCTCCGTCGCCCAGTACGTGAGGATCGTGTCCGCGCCCGCCCGCTTGATGCCGAGCAGCGTCTCCATGACGGCGCGGTCGCGGTCGATCCAGCCCTTCTCGGCTGCCGCCTCGACCATCGCGTACTCGCCGCTGATCTGGTACGCGGCCACCGGCACGTCCACCGCCTGCGCGACCCGGTAGAGGATGTCCAGGTAGGGGCCCGCGGGCTTGACCATGACCATGTCGGCGCCCTCCTCCAGGTCCAGCGCCAGCTCCCGCAGGGACTCGCGGGCGTTCGCCGGGTCCTGCTGGTAGGTCTTGCGGTCGCCCTGGAGGGAGGAGGCGACGGCCTCGCGGAAGGGACCGTAGAACGCCGACGAGTACTTCGCCGTGTACGCCAGGATCGACACGTCCTCGTGACCGGTCTCGTCCAGCGCGTCGCGGATCACCCCGACCTGGCCGTCCATCATCCCGCTGGGCCCGACCACGTGCACTCCCGCGTCGGCCTGGACCTGCGCCATCTCGGCGTACCGCTCCAGCGTCGCGTCGTTGTCGACCCGGCCGTGCTCGTCGAGCACCCCGCAGTGGCCGTGGTCGGTGTACTCGTCCAGGCAGAGGTCGGACATGATCACCAGATCGTCCCCCACCTCGGCCTTCACATCGCGGATCGCGACCTGGAGGATGCCGTCCGGCTCCGTGCCCGCCGTGCCCAGCGCGTCCTTGTTCTCGTCCGCCGGGACACCGAACAGCATGATCCCCGAGACGCCGGCCGAGACGGCCTCCACGGCCGCCTTCCGCAGGGTGTCGCGGGTGTGCTGGACCACGCCCGGCATCGCCGAGATGGGCAGGGGCTCGGTGATGCCCTCGCGCACGAAGGCGGGGAGGATCAGGTCCGAGGGGTGCAGGCGGGTCTCCGCGACCATCCGCCGCATCGCCGGGGTGGTGCGCAGCCGGCGGGGGCGCGAGCCGGGGAAGGATCCGTACGTGCTCATCTTCTAGTCGCCTCTTCGAGCATCGAGAACAGTCGGGAACCAGCGTAGGCCGTGCCCGCCCGCGCCCCCGCGCCGCACCACGCCCCGGGTACGCCGCGGGGCCCGGACGCATCGCGTCCGGGCCCCGGCGGGTCCTGCGACCGCCCTCAGGTGGTACGGCGGCGGCGCGCGCCCGGGCGGCGCTCGCTCGGCCGGTACACCGACTCGCCGGCCTCCTTGGCCGCCTCGCGGCGCGCGGCCCCGTACTCGGCCAGCGCCTCCGCCAGCTTCGACACCGACGGCTCCGGCGACAGCACGTCGACCCGCAGGCCGTGCTCCTCCGCCGTCTTGGCCGTCGCCGGGCCGATGCAGGCGATCACCGTCACGTTGTGCGGCTTGCCGGCGATCCCGACGAGGTTGCGCACCGTCGAGGACGACGTGAAGAGCACGGCGTCGAAGCCGCCGCCCTTGATCGCCTCACGGGTGTCCGCCGGCGGCGGCGACGCGCGCACCGTCCGGTAGGCGGTGACGTCGTCGACCTCCCACCCGAGCTCTATCAGGCCCGCGACCAGCGTCTCGGTCGCAATGTCGGCGCGCGGCAGGAAGACGCGGTCGATCGGGTCGAAGACCGGGTCGTACGGCGGCCAGTCGTCCAGCAGTCCGGCGGCCGACTGCTCGCCGCTCGGCACCAGGTCAGGCTTGACGCCGAACTCGACCAGCGCGGCGGCCGTCTGCTCGCCCACCGCGGCGACCTTGATGCCGGCGAAGGCGCGCGCGTCGAGCCCGTACTCCTCGAACTTCTCCCGCACCGCCTTCACCGCGTTGACGGAGGTGAACGCGATCCACTCGTAGCGTCCGGTCACCAGGCCCTTGACGGCCCGCTCCATCTGCTGCGGGGTGCGCGGCGGCTCCACGGCGATGGTCGGCACCTCGTGCGGCACCGCGCCGTACGAACGCAGCTGGTCGGAGAGCGAGGCGGCCTGCTCCTTGGTGCGCGGCACGAGCACCCGCCAGCCGAACAGCGGCTTCGACTCGAACCAGGCCAGGTCCTCGCGGCGCGCGGTGGCGCCGTGCTCACCGACCACGGCTATGACGGGCCGCGCGCCCTCGGGCGAGGGGAGCACCTTGCCCTGCTTGAAGACCTGCGCGATCGAACCCAGCGTCGCGCTCCAGGTCCGCTGCCGGGTCGTCGTACCGGCCACGGTCACCGTCAGCGGGGTGTCGGGCTTGCGCCCGGCGCCCACCAGCTCGGCGGCGGCCGCCGACACCGTCTCCAGCGTCGCGGAGACGACGAGGACGCCGTCGCTGGCGCCGACCTCGCTCCAG
The DNA here is from genome assembly GCF_053610645.1 of Streptomyces sp. NPDC054883. Lineage (NCBI taxonomy): Bacteria > Bacillati > Actinomycetota > Actinomycetes > Kitasatosporales > Streptomycetaceae > Streptomyces > Streptomyces sp. NPDC054883. The sequence goes on from NZ_JBSGYT010000023.1 coordinate 90,480, forward strand.
CAGCGCGCCGAGGCGGTCCGGGCGTCCAGGAAGCGCACGTCGGCGCCGCCCCGGCCGCGCAGCGGCACACCGGCGTACGCGGGCACGCCGACGGCGGTCGCGACACCGGGCACCACCTCGAAGGGGATCCCCTCGGTGGCGCAGACGAGCATCTCCTCGGCCGCGTTGCCGTCGAGCCCGGGGTCGCCGGTGACGGCACGCACGACCCGCCTGCCGGACCGCGCGGCCTCCATGACAAGATTGGTCGCGTCGCGGATCACCGGCACCCCGGCGGCTGCTGACACTTCGTCAGCGATCGTCAGCTGCGGCGTGTCGACACCCGCGCGCGCGTGGGTACGGACGACCTCCAGCACCTCGGGCTCCGCGATCAGCACGTCCGCCGAGGCGAGCGCCTCCACGGCGCGCAGCGTCAGCAGACCCGGGTCACCGGGGCCGGCGCCCAGGAAGGTGACGTGCCCGTGGGCGGCGACCGCCGCAAAAGCGGAGGGAGTGGGACTTGAGGGGTTCAAAGCGATCGCTCCCCCATCAGACCGGCCGCGCCCTTGGCCAGCATCTCGTCCGCGAGTTCGCGGCCGAGCGCCATGGCCTCGTCGTAAGACTGGGGCACGGGACCGGTGGTGGACAGCTGCACCAGCGTCGAGCCGTCGAGGGTTCCGACGACTGCGCGAAGGCGCATCTCATTGACAGTCTGCCCGTCGGCCGGCAGGTCGGCGAGCGCGCCCACGGGGGCACTGCATCCGGCCTCCAGGGCGGCGAGGAGGGACCGCTCGGCGGTCACGGCGGCCCGGGTGAACGGGTCGTCGAGTTCGGCGAGGGCGGCGATCAGGGCCGTGTCCGACGCGAGGCACTCCACGGCCAGGGCTCCCTGGCCGGGTGCGGGCAGCACGTTGTCCACGGACAGCAGGTCGGTGGCCTCGTCACCGCGGCCGATCCGGTTCAGGCCGGCGGCGGCCAGGACGACGGCGTCGAGCTCACCGGCGCGCACGTACCCGATCCGGGTGTCGACGTTCCCGCGGATCGGCACGGTCTCGATGACCTTGCCCAGGCTCTTGGCGTACGCGTGCAGCTGCGCCGTGCGGCGCGGCGAACCGGTGCCGATCCGGGCTCCGTCGGGCAGCTGCTCGAAGGTCAGGCCGTCACGGGCGACGAGCGCGTCCCGCGCGTCCTCCCGCTTCGGCATGGCCGCGATCACCAGTTCCCCGGGCTGCGTGGTCGGCAGGTCCTTCAGCGAGTGGACGGCGAAGTCCACCTCGCCCCGGGCCAGCGCGTCGCGCAGGGCGGTGACGAATACGCCGGTGCCCCCGATCTGCGCGAGGTGCTCCCGGGACACGTCACCGTAGGTCGTGATCTCCACGAGCTCGACGGGCCGGCCGGTGACCGCCCGTACCGCCTCGGCGACGTGCCCGGACTGGGACATGGCCAGCTTGCTGCGTCGCGTGCCAAGCCGGAGGGGCTGGTCGGGACGTGTGTTCATGATGCCCGTCCTGGGTCGTCGTTCTTCGGATCGGCCGCGTCCGCCCGGCTGACGGAGGCCACCGTCTGAGGGTCGAGGTCGAAGAGTTCACGCAGCGCCTCCGCGTACCCGGCGCCGCCGGGCTCGCTCGCGAGCTGCTTGACGCGCACGGTCGGCGCGTGGAGGAGCTTGTCTACGACGCGCCGCACGGTCTGCGTCACTTCGGCCCGCTGGCGCTCGTCCAGATCCGGCAGGCGGCCGTCGAGCCGCGCCACCTCCATGGCCACCACCTCGGCGGCCATGGCGCGCAGCGCGACGACGGTGGGCGTGATGTGCGCGGCCCGCTGCGCCGCGCCGAAGGCCGCCACTTCTTCGGCGACGATCGCGCGCACCGCGTCGACGTCGGCCGCCATCGGGGCGTCCGCCGAGGCCTCGGCGAGCGACTCGATGTCGACCAGCCGCACGCCGGGGATCCGGTGGACGGCCGCGTCGATGTCGCGCGGCATGGCCAGGTCGAGCAGCGCGAGCCGGACCGGCCGGACGTCGACCTGGCTCCGGGCGCCCTTGCGGGGCTGCCGGTGCGCGGCGGCCTCGCCCTGGTCGGCCCAGGTGCCGTGCAGCTCCAGGGAGCTGGCGTCGACCCCGGTCAGGGCGGACCGCCCGTCGGGACCCACGGGGCACCCGTCGGGCTCGGCCGGAGCACTGGTGATGACCCGTACCGCCCCGGCGTCGGCGAGCCGCCGGCCGCCTTCGGCGGCGGCGACGAGCCGGGCGAGTACGTCCCGGTCCAGCCCGGCCACGTCCGCCACGTCCAGCCCCGCGCGGGGGTACCCCCGCGCGGGGTCCGGGCGGGTTCGTGGTGCGGCGGCCGGGGCAGCGCCCCGCTCATCCAGCCCCGTCGGCGTTTGAGGCGCGGGGTCCGGGGCGGCGCCCCGGGAAGCGGCGGCGAGCACGTCGTCGGCGGTCAGCACCAGCCCCGTCGCGCCCGTGCAGGACACGACGACGTCGGCCCGCGCCAACTCGCCCGGCACAGAGGCCATCGTCACGGCCCGCGCCCGCACCCCGGTGCCCGAGGCAACCAGAATCCCGGCCAAACGCTCGGCCCGCTCCACGGTCCGGTTCGCCACGACGATCTCGGCGACGCCGACCCGCGCCAGCGTGGCCGCCGCCAGCGACGACATCGACCCGGCGCCGATCACCAGCGCCCGCTTGCCCGCCGCCCACGCCGAGACCTCGGCGCCCATGGACAGCTGCTCCAGCCCGAACGTCACCAGCGACTGCCCGGCCCGGTCGATCCCGGTCTCCGAGTGCGCCCGCTTGCCGACCCGCAGCGCCTGCTGGAACAGGTCGTTGATCAGCCGGCCCGCCGTGTGCTGCTCCTGCCCCAGCGCCAGCGCGTCCTTGATCTGCCCGAGGATCTGCCCCTCGCCGACCACCATCGAGTCCAGCCCGCACGCCACCGAGAACAGGTGGTGCACCGCCCGGTCCTCGTAGTGCACGTAGAGGTACGGAGTGAGCTCCTCCAGGGCCACCCCGCTGTGCTGCGCCAGCAACGTCGACAGTTCGGCCACACCGGCGTGGAACTTGTCCACGTCCGCGTACAGCTCGATCCGGTTGCAGGTGGCGAGCACCGTCGCCTCCGTCGCCGGCTCGGCGGCGAGGGTGTCGTGCAGCAGCTTGACCTTGGCGTCGGCGGACAGCGAGGCCCGCTCCAGCACGCTCACCGGCGCGCTGCGGTGACTCAGCCCTACGACCAGCAGACTCATGCCGGCATCACCGCCGGAACGTCACCCTCGGGGCCGCCCTTGCGGACGGCGGAGGCGGCCACCGGGTTCGCGGCAGCGCCCGGAGCAGCCGCGGCGGCGGCCGCGGCGCCCGAAGCGACCGCGCCCGTACCGGAGTCGCCGGCGGAGCCCGCGGCGGCCGCCGCTTCCTCGCCGGCCTTGCGCTGCTCGTGGAACGCCAGGATCTGGAGCTCGATCGACAGGTCCACCTTGCGCACGTCCACGCCGTCCGGCACGGACAGCACGGTCGGCGCGAAGTTCAGGATGGAGGTGACGCCCGCCGCGATGAGCCGCTCGCTCACCTGCTGCGCCGCGCCCGCCGGGGTGGCGATGACCCCGATGGAGACCCCGTTCTCCTCGATGATCTTCTCCAGCTCATCGGTGTGCTGCACGGGCATGCCGGCCACCGGCTTCCCCGCCATCGCCGGGTCGGCGTCGATCAGCGCCGCGACCCGGAACCCGCGCGAGGCGAAACCGCCGTAGTTGGCCAGGGCCGCGCCGAGGTTGCCGATGCCGACGATGACGACCGGCCAGTCCTGGGTCAGCCCGAGCTCGCGGGAGATCTGGTAGACGAGGTACTCGACGTCGTAGCCGACCCCGCGCGTGCCGTACGAGCCGAGGTAGGAGAAGTCCTTGCGGAGCTTGGCGGAGTTCACTCCGGCGGCGGCCGCGAGCTCTTCGGAGGACACCGTGGGCACCGATCGCTCGGAGAGCGCGGTGAGGGCACGCAAGTACAGCGGAAGCCGGGCGACAGTGGCCTCGGGAATACCTCGGCTGCGGGTCGCCGGTCGGTGAGTTCGGCCAGTTGCCACGATGCTCCTGCGGGATGAGCGGGGCTGCAGGCGGTCACTTGTCCCAAGACCGCCCCGTCGGAAGCAGGCTATGTCTTTGTGAACGCGTGCACAAAGATTGTGTCCGCTTTGTCCGACCAAAGTGACCGGGGTCACGCGGTCCGGGCGCCGACGGGCGGAACCGGGAACGGGCCGAACCCGTTCAAATCCAGAGGGGGGCAAAAACGTACACACTCCTCATCGATACGCCCCCGAGCCCCCATAAATCGCCCATGATGATAACCGGCCGGACGGTCAGCCCTCCAACGCCCGGCGCAGTCGCTCAGGGTTCACCCGCCAGAAGGTGTGCTGTTCACCATCCACCAGCACCACGGGGATCTGCTCCCAGTGCAGCCGGTGCAGTTCCGCGTCCTGCGAGATGTCCTTCTTCTCCCACCGCGCGCCGGTCTCGGCGCAGACCTTCTCGATCACCTCCTGCGCGTCGTCACACAGGTGGCATCCCGGCTTGCCGATGAGCGTGACCAGCCGCTCCTCGGGACGCTTCTTCTCCTTGCGGCGCAACAGAGGACTCATGTCCTCATTGTCCCGCGCCGGGCGGGAGCCGCCGACGGGCGGGGAGGCGGCCGTTCCGAAGAGTTCACGCCCGCGTTCCTCCTCGGTTCGGGAACTCCCGAACACAGTGGCTATGCTCGCGTCATGGCCGCTCTTGGATGGCTCACCCCCCGTAGGCGCTCCGCCACCGCGCGGAGCGTGCTGGCAGGCGAGGCCTCGGCCGAGGCCGCGCGCAAGAGCGCGCAGGACGAGGCGCCACCGTTCACCGGAGCGCCGCAGGCGGCCCCGCAGAAGTCCCCCGAGAAGCCGGCCGAGAAGCCCGCCGAGGCCGAGTTCCCGGTGCGGGGCGACGACCTCGCCGCCGCCTTCTTCGACCTCGACAACACCGTCATGCAGGGCGCCGCGATCTTCCACTTCGGCCGCGGCCTCTACAAGCGCGAGTTCTTCCGCCGCCGCGAACTCGCCCGCTTCGCCTGGCAGCAGGCCTGGTTCCGGCTCGCCGGGGTCGAGGACCCCGAGCACATGCAGGACGCCCGCGACAGCGCGCTGTCCATCGTCAAGGGCCACAAGGTCTGCGAACTCATGGCGATCGGCGAGGAGATCTACGACGAGTACATGGCCGAGCGGATCTGGCCGGGCACCCGCGCCCTGGCCCAGGCCCACCTCGACGCCGGCCAGAAGGTCTGGCTGGTGACCGCCGCCCCCGTCGAGACCGCCACGATCATCGCCCGCCGCCTCGGCCTGACCGGCGCCCTGGGCACCGTCGCCGAGTCCGTCGACGGCGTCTACACCGGCCGCCTGGTCGGCGAGCCGCTGCACGGCCCCGCCAAGGCGGAGGCGGTGCGCGCCCTGGCCGCCGCCGAGGGACTCGATCTCGAACGCTGCGCCGCCTACAGCGATTCGCACAACGACATTCCGATGCTGTCGCTGGTCGGACACCCGTACGCGATCAATCCCGATACAAAACTGCGCAAGCATGCCCGGGCCAACGACTGGCGCCTGCGCGACTACCGGACAGGCCGCAAGGCCGTGAAGGTCGGCGTCCCGGCAGCCGCGGGCGTCGGCGCGATCGCGGGCGGCACCGCCGCCGCCATCGCCCTGCACCGCCGCCGCAAGTAGCCCCGGCGCGCCCGCGGCGGTCCCGCGCGCGCAACCCCGCACCTTTACCCGCGCCGTCGGCGCGGCACTCCGGCATGCCCGACTCGGTCGCGCAGCACAGTGGAAGCGCCCATTCCGCGTACCCAACCGATCAAGAACCGATCACCAACTGCGACTGAATATGCCCTGGGTACGCAACAGAAGTGTCGGAACCGGTGATTTGAGCAACTGGGTGTAGCGCTGCCTGTACGAAGCGTTATTCTCCTCAAACGCATGCCACCGTCCATCTGTCGCCACGACGGGTGAACGGTCCCGCACTGCACGTGATGGAAGCTCTGCCTCTGGGAGTCCCGTGTACCCACCTGTCGGGGTTGACGCCTCGGGCCTGGCTACGCTGCGCGCAACGGTCCTCGACCACCTGCGCGGCTTCGTCCCCACCGCGTACGCCGTCCCCGCCTTCGCCGCCGCGGTCCCTGCCGGCCTCGGCCCGGCCGGTCCTTGCTACGCCCTGACCGACGGCGGAGCGACGGTGGGCAGACGCGGTCGCGCGGGCGGTGCGGGCACCGCCTCCGGCACCAGCGCGCCCGCCGCCCGCCGCCCCACCGCGGACAGCGACCAGGCCCGCATGATGGACCTGGTCGAACGCGCCCAGGCCGGCGAGGCCGACGCCTTCGGCCGGCTCTACGACCAGTACAGCGACACGGTGTACCGCTACATCTACTACCGCGTCGGCGGCAAGGCGACCGCGGAGGATCTCACCAGCGAGACCTTCCTGCGCGCGCTGCGCCGCATCTCCACCTTCACCTGGCAGGGCCGCGACTTCGGGGCCTGGCTCGTGACGATCGCGCGCAACCTGGTGGCCGACCACTTCAAGTCCAGCCGCTTCCGCCTGGAAGTGACCACGGGCGAGATGCTGGACGCCAACGAGGTGGAACGGTCCCCCGAGGACTCCGTCCTGGAGTCCCTCTCCAACGCGGCCCTGCTGGAGGCCGTGCGAAAACTCAACCCGCAGCAGCAGGAGTGCGTGACCCTGCGCTTCCTGCAAGGCCTCTCCGTCGCCGAGACGGCCCGGGTGATGGGCAAGAACGAGGGCGCGATCAAAACGCTCCAGTACCGGGCGGTCCGCACCCTGGCCCGCCTCCTCCCGGACGACGCCCGCTGACCGCCTCCCGCCCCCGATCCCCTTGATGACTCCGATGCCGCTGTGGTCCGATCATCCTTCGTCCGTAACCCAAGTGCCGCGCCGCTCGTTGTGCGGAATGCAGGCTCCCTGTGGACACGCCCTGCCCGAAGCCGCTCACTCGAAAGTGTGGATGTGCTCAAGGAAGGCAACCTTCCGGACACCTGGGGGAGTCGATCGTCATGACGAGAGGAGGTGCCGCCAGTGATCGCGAACGTGACTCCGCACCGGCGGGCGAACGCCTTCGCCCAGGCCCTGGAGGAGCGGACCCCGTCCGACCCTTCGGAACCGGACCCGGCGGCCGAGCAGTCCGAGGCACCTGCCGAACCTGCCGACCACGACCGGTTGTTGGCCCTGGCGAACGTGCTCGGCGAAAGAATGCCGCGCCCGGTGCTGGACCCCGAGGTCAAAGTGGTGCAACGAGCACAGCTCGTCGCCGCCATGGAGGCCCTGGCGAAGGAAGAGAGGGCCGGAGGCAGTGCCGCACCGGACCCTCTGGTGCCCGAACAGCGGACCGGCCGCGGCGCCCACCGGGCGACCTCGCTCCGGAAGATGCGGCCCCGCTCCCGCTGGTCCAAGGGCATCGCAGCGGGCGGCCTCACCGTGGGTGTGGCCGCGGGGGCCTTCGGCGGAGTGGCCGCTGCCAGTACGGACGCCCTGCCCGGTGACTCCCTCTACCCCGTGAAACGGGGCATGGAGGACCTCAAGCTGGGGATGGCCGACGAGGACTCCGACCGGGGCGAGCTCTACCTCGACCAGGCCTCGAACCGGCTCTCGGAGGCCCGCAGACTCATGGAGCGCGGCCGGACCGGCGTCCTGGACCACGAGTCCCTGGGCGCGATCCGCCGGGCCCTGGCGGGCATGAGCCACGACGCGGCGGAAGGCCACCGGCTGCTCCAGGCGGCCTACGAACGGGACGGCTCGCTCGGCCCGATGCAGATGCTGTCCTCGTTCTCCCGCTCCCACCGGGACGCGTGGGGCAAGCTCCGCGAGAAACTCCCGGTGCAGCTCACCGACGTCGGGGGCCAGGTCGAGTCGGTCTTCCAGGCCATAGACGAAGACGTGGCGCCCATCCAGAACCTGCTGCCCAAGCCCCCGGAGCAGTCCCGCGGGTCCACGGACGGCCAGGCGAAGCCCAGCGCCTCCCCCGGCAAGCAGCAGCCCGAGCCCCCCGCAGGCCACCCGGCGGCGTCGCCCCCGAGCACGCCCCCGTCAGCGGCCTCCAAGCCCCCGGCTTCCGGCGGGCTCCTGGGCGGCACCGGCGATCTGCTCCACCCGCCGGCAGAGGGTCAAGCCACACCGCCCCCCTCGGGAGCGGCCCCGGCACAGCCCCAGCCGGACATCACCCTCCCGCCGCTCCTGCCCGGCCTGCTCCCGGGCCTCGGCATCAAGGCGGAGGACGCCGAATAGCGCGGAGCGGTGCCCGGCGGAATCGTCCGCCGGGCACCGCTGCGTCGTACCCGGGAACCGGGCCCGGCCTCGGAAGGGCCGCCCTCAGAAGAAGACCGACCGCCGCTGGACGAGCAGCCGGTACAGGGTGTGCTGTATCTGCTCCCGCACCTGGTCCGTCAGGTTGAACATCAGCATCGGATCCTCCGCCGCCTCCGCCGGATACCCGTCCGTGGAGATCGGCTCCCCGAACTGGATCGTCCACTTCGTCGGCAACGGCACCATCCCGAGCGGCCCCAGCCACGGGAACGTCGGAGTCACCGGGAAGTACGGCACGCCCAGCAACCGCGCCAGCGTCTTCGCGTTGCCGACCATCGGGTAGATCTCCTCCGCCCCCACGATCGAACAGGGCACGATCGGCGTCCGCGCCAGCAGCGCCGTCGACACGAACCCGCCGCGCCCGAACCGCTGGAGCTTGTACCGCTCCCCGAAGGGCTTCCCGATCCCCTTGAAGCCCTCCGGCATCACCCCGACGAGCTCCCCGGCCTCCAGCAGCCGCTGGGCGTCCTCCGAGCAGGCCAGCGTGTGACCCGCCTTGCGGGCGAGCTCGTTCACCACCGGCAGCATGAACACCAGGTCCGCGGCCAGCAGCCGCAGGTGCCGCTCCGCCGGATGGTGGTCGTGCACCGCCACCTGGAGCATCAGCCCGTCCAGCGGCAACGTCCCGGAGTGGTTCGCCACGATCAGCGCGCCGCCCTGCTTCGGGATGTTCTCGATGCCCTTGACCTCGACCCGGAAGTACTTGTCGAACAGCGGCCGCAGCACGGACATCAGGACCTGGTCCGTCAGCTCCTTGTCGTAGCCGAAGTCGTCGACCTCGTACTCCCCGGTGATCCGCCTGCGCAGGAACGCCAGCCCGCCGGCGATCCGCCGGTCCCAGTCACCCGGCCGGCCCACGGCCCCGGCGGCCTCCCGGGCCTCCACCGCAGGCTCCGGTACCGGCTGCACCACCGGCTCCCCGGCCGGCGGAGCCAACCGGACCCGCCGCGACGGCCGCCGCCGCGGCCGCTCCTCGTCGAAGGGGATGACCTTCGCGTCCGCCACTATCGCTCCGCTCCCTCAGCCGCCGGCCCGACACCCGACAGATCCGCGTTCAGCATCCCGGCCACCCGGTCCACGGCCCGCCCCACCCGCTCCGGCGGCAACAGCCCGCTTCCCCGGCTCCGCGCGAAGTCCGCGAACGTCTCGGCGGTCGTGTACATCGGCTCGAACCCTAGGGTGGACCGCATCTGCGTGGTCTCCACGACCCGCCCGTGCGTCAGCAGCCGGATCTGTTCGGGCGAGAACTCCGTCACCCCGACCGCCCGCAGAGCCGACCCCACCCACGTCACCGCGGGCATCACCAGCGGCACCGTAGGCCGCCCCAGCCGCCGCGCGCACTGCGACAGCAGCAACACCCCGTCGCCCGCGATGTTGAAGGTACCGCTGTTCAGCGTCCCCCGCTCGGGCTCGCCGGCCGCCAGCCGCAGCACGTCCACCACGTCGTCCTCATGGACGAACTGCAGCCTCGGGTCGTACCCCAGCACGGTCGGCATCACCGGGATCGAGAAGTACTCGGCCAGCGCCGAATCCGCGTACGGCCCCAGGATGTTCGCGAACCGCAGCACGCACACCGCCACGTCCGGCCGCCTGCGCGCGAAGCCCCGTACGTACCCCTCGACCTCCACCGCGTCCTTCGCGAAGCCGGCCGCCGGCAGCGACTTCGGCTGCGTGGTCTCGGTGAAGACGGCCGGATCCCGCGAGGTGCCCCCGTACACACTGGTACTGGACTTCACCACGAGCCGCCGTACCGTCGGGGACTTCTGACAGGCCCCGAGCAGCTGCATCGTCCCGATGACGTTCGTTTCCTTCACGGCGCTGCGCGCACCGCCACTGCCCGCGCTGCCTCCCGTCACGGCGAGGTGCACCACCGTGTCGACGGCGTGCTCGGCGAGCACCCGGGCGATGGCCGAGCGTCTGATGTCCGTACGCACGAACTCGGCCGAACCGAGCCGGTGCGGAGGACTCACCGAATCCACCGCGATCACCCGCTCGACATCCGGCTCCCGCTGGATGCGCCGCACGAAGCGGCCCCCCAGCTGCCGGGCAGCACCAGTGACGAGAACGACCTTGCCCACGAGTTCAGCGCCTCCCTCGAAGAAGTCCCCCGGCTACACCGCAGCCCCTCCACCAGGATGGTGGAGGGGCTGCGGAGAACACGTACAGCTGCCGTTTACTTCTTGTTACGGCGCTGGACGCGGGTGCGCTTGAGCAGCTTGCGGTGCTTCTTCTTGGCCATCCGCTTACGCCGCTTCTTGATAACAGAGCCCACGACTACCCTCGCTCACTTCTCGGAACATCCCCGCGCCAGCGGGGATCGGTGCGGGGCGTCTGGGCCCACACGACCTACGTCGGCCTAGCCTACCCGCCCGAGCTCTGAGCTTGTAATCCGAGGGCAACCCGAGAGTCATCTCAAGCCGACTCCACCCCCACATAGGACTCTCGGAGGTACTCGTGAACCGCGTTCTCGGGGACCCGGAAGGACCGGCCCACCCGGATGGCGGGCAGATGACCGTTGTGCACCAGGCGGTACACGGTCATCTTCGACACTCGCATCACCGAGGCGACCTCCGCCACGGTCAGGAACTGAACCTCACTGAGAGGCCTCTCGCCAGCAGCCATGACACACCTTGACCTTCCGCGCATGACGGGCACCGGCTTCCCCTCCGGTTACGCCCCGTCGTCGCACGCTCACTCCCCAGAGTAGGGGCGTGTGATACGAGTGGGGAAGAGGAGCTACGGCCACTCCTGACGCCACGGCAGACCGGCCCGGTCCACGACGTACCGCGTGAGGGGCCGGTAGAAATCCGCGCGCACCCCGTCGTCAAGCGGAACCGCCACCGCGACCCGCCCCTCGGACTCCCCGACGAACAGCGCGGGATCGTCCGTATCCGCCAGCCCGATCGCCGCCACACCCAACTGACCTGCACCGCAGACCCATCCGTGGTCCCCCACCACCAGTTCCGGCAACGGCCCGCCCGAGTCCGCCAACGCCCCCAGCGCGATCCGAACCGGCAGCGGCGAATGGGTGTGCGCGCCGGTGACACTCGCAGGTGGCCGCGCGCCGGGTTCCCGCACCAGTGCGACCCCCCGTACGTAATCGATGCGGTGTCCGCGTACGCCGAACCGGGTCGCCATGTCGACACGGACCCCCTGCGCCGGGGTGAGGACAACACAGCCCGCCGCCGACAGGGCCCGCGCCAAACTGGCGTAGAACCCCAGGAGGCGGTGCGGATGCCCCGTCCCGAACAACACGGGCGACCGCGCCCGCGCCACCTCCCGCAGCCGCGCCGCGAACGCCTCCAGCCCGGCCAGCGTCCGCTCCGGATCGATCACGTCCGGCCCGCTGACGTGCGACGGGTCCGCGGAGACCCCGCACCTGTCGGCCATCAGCCGCAGCAGCTCGCGCTCACCCCACCCCCGCTCCGGCTCCAGCCCCAGCAGCACCCGCGGATCACGCGCCGCGAACAGTCTGTAACTGCGCAGGCTCTCCTCACGCGAGGTGGCGACGGGCCCGGCCAACCGGGAGGCCAGCAGATGCGCACGCAGCGCGCCGGTGCTCAACACCCTCCGATGCTGCCGCACCCGCCCCGGCGCCTCAGCAATTCCGCCGAACCGCCCCACCGTTGGCGTAACGATGCTTCACCGCGCGCACCCCCTACACGAGCATCCCGCGCACCGGGAACACCGCCCGCCGCGTCGCCAGGACGGCCTGATCCGTACTGTCCGCCGGGTCGTAGCCCGCCTCCCAGTCCCGCCATCCCACCGTCCGGCCGTCGGTCATCCGCGCCGGCCCCGGCTGCCGGGTCCGCGCGTACACCTCGCTCCGCCACTCCGGCGGCACGGCCGAAGCCGGATCGACGGGCCGGTGCGCCGCGATGCCCACCAGGTGGGTCCAGGAGCGCGGCACGACGTCCACCACGGCGTAACCACCCCCGCCCAGGGCGAGCCAGCGGCCGTCCGCGTACTCGTGGGCCAGCCGGTGACACGCCTCCTGGACGGTCCGCTGCGCGTCCAACGACACCGCCAAATGGGCCAGCGGATCCTCGAAATGGGTGTCGGCCCCGTGCTGGGACACCAGTACCTGCGGCCGGAAGTCCGCGAGCAGCTCGGGCACCGTCGCGTGGAAGGCGCGGAGCCAGCCCTCGTCCCCCGTCCCCGCCGGCAGCGCCACGTTGACCGCCGAGCCCTCGGCGGCCGGGCCGCCCGTCTCCTGCGGCCAACCGGTCTGCGGGAACAGCGTCCGCGGATGCTCGTGCAGGGACACCGTCAGCACCCGGGGGTCGTCCCAGAACGCCGCCTGCACCCCGTCCCCGTGGTGCACGTCCACGTCCACGTACGCGACGCGCTGCGCGCCCAGCTCCAGCAGCCGGGCGACCGCCAGCGCCGCGTCGTTGTACACGCAGAACCCGGCCGCCCCGCCCGGCATCGCGTGGTGCAGCCCGCCCGCGAAGTTCACCGCGTGCCCGGCCTCCCCGCGCCAGATCGCCTCCGCCGCCGCCACCGACTGCCCGGCGATCAGCGCCGACGCCTCGTGCATCCCGTGGAAGGCCGGATCGTCAACGGTCCCGAGCCCGTACGAACCGTCGGCAGCCCCGGGATCGGCCGACGCCTCCCGCACCGCGGCGACGTAGTCCTCCCGGTGCACGAGCCGCAGCGTCGAATCCCCCGCCGCACGGGCCGCCCGCACCTCCATGGCCCGGTCCAGCCCGAAGGCCCGCACCAGTCCCATGGTCAGCGCCAGGCGCACCGGGTCCATCGGATGGCCCGGTCCGAAGTCATACCTCGTTACCGCCTCGTCCCACATCAACAACCCGGTCACCGGCTCGCCGCTCATGCCCGACACCGTATCGGGCCCCGCCGACCCCGAAGGAACGGGCATAGAACAGCGTCACCAACACCAGCACCATCGGTACCAGCATCGCCCCGCGGTAGCTCCAGGCGTCCCCGATCCCGCCGACCAGCGGCGAACCGACCAGGAAGCCGACGTAGTTGAAGATGTTGAGGCGGGCGATGGCCGTGTCCGACGCCCCGGGGAACAGTCTCCCCGCGGCCGCGAAGGTCTGCGGCACGATCACGCACAGCCCGATCCCCAGCAGAGTGAAGCCGAGCATCCCCGTCCACGCCCCGGGCGCGGCGGCCACCACCGCGAACCCGCCGGCCGCGACCACCGTCCCGGCCCGCACCACCGCGACCGGCCCGAAGCGGCGCACGCCCAGGTCCCCGACGGCCCGCCCCAGCAGCGTGGTCGCCATGTACACGTTGTACGGGACGGTCGCCAGCTGCTCCGAACTCCCCAGCACGTCCTGGAGGTACTTGGCGCTCCAGTTCGAGACGGTCGAGTCCCCGATGTACGCGCACGCCATCACCAGGCACAGCGGCAGCAACAGCCCGAACCCGCCGGCCCCCAGGCCCTTGCCCGCTTCCACCCCCGGGCCCGGTCCGCCCTGGTCGACGTAGAACCGGCTCCCGGCCACGACCGCCGGCAGCAGGAGGACGACGGCCGGCAGGTAACTCACGAAGAGCCCCAGATGCCAATGGGCCCCCGCCCACGCGGCTGAGGCCCCGAGGATCCCGCCCAGGCTGTACGAGGCGTGGAACCCGAGCATGATGCTGCGGCCGTACGTGCGCTGGAGGCTCACCCCGAGCATGTTCATGGAGGCGTCGAGCGCCCCGACCGACAGCCCGAACGCGCCGAGCGCCAGGGCCACGTGCCACATCTGATCGCCGGCCCCGGCACCGAGGAGGGCGAGCAGCACCAGCGGCTGGGCCCACCGCAGGACCACGCTGGGCGCGACCCGCTTCACCAGGTGCTCGGTCGCGACGCTGGCGACCCCGGCGAGGACCGGCACAGCGGCCAGGAACGCGGGCAGCAGCCCGTCGGATATCCCGTACTGGTCCTGAATCGCCGGGATCCGCGTCACGAGCAGGGCGAAGGTCACCCCCTGCACGAAGAAACTGAACCCGAGGGACAACCGGCCACGGCGCAGCCGCACGTCATCTGTCATGGCGGCTCAGCGTAGGGGGCCGGACTACCGGTGGGTAGAGCGATCACACACCAATCGCGGGCTCGCGGGCCGGTCACCGTTCACCCGTGCGTCACTCCTCGATGCCGAGCAACCGGATGAGGTCCTTCATCTCCCCGAAGCAGGCCTTGGCGCCGGCCAGCTGGTCGGCGGGCATCATCCCGGTGAATCCGTACACGTCCATCCCGGCGGCCACGGCCGCCTCGACCCCGAGCGGGCTGTCCTCCACGACCACGCACCGCGCCGGTTCCACGCCCATCCGGCCGGCGGCGTGCAGGAACAGATCGGGCGCGGGCTTGCCGCGGCCCACGTCCTGCGCGCTGAAGATCCACTCCTCCTCGAACCACCCGTCGATGCCGGCGGCCCGGTGCCCGACCCGGATCCGCTCGTGGCTTCCGGAGGAGGCGAGACAGTAGGCGATCCCGTGCGCGGTCAGCGCGCCGAGTACCTCCTCCACCCCCTCGACGGGCCGGAGCTCCCGCGCGAACGCCTCGAACGTCCGCGAGTGCAACATCTCGTCGAATTCCTCGGGCAACCGCTGCCCGGTCCGCTCCAGTACGAGGTCGTGCACCCGGTGCACGGCGCCGCCCATGTAGTCGCGGAGCGACTCGTCGTACGAGGTGGGATGCCCGAGCTCGGTCAGGTAGCCGGCGAGGATCCGATTGGCGAGCGGCTCGCTGTCCACCAGCACGCCGTCGTTGTCGAAGATGACGAGGTCATAGCCCATACGACCACCCTACGAGTCGCCGGCTCGGCGGCCGTGCGACCCATGCCGGGCATCCGTAGGACTTTTTACGCCGCCAGCCGGTAAACGCAGAAAAGCCCCGCACCGTGCCCCCCGGAAGGGGCTGGTGCGGGGCTTTCCCACAATGATTGTTCGGCGGCGTCCTACTCTCCCACAGGGTCCCCCCTGCAGTACCATCGGCGCTGAAAGGCTTAGCTTCCGGGTTCGGAATGTAACCGGGC
>NZ_JBSGYT010000024.1:0-104915 GCF_053610645.1 Streptomyces sp. NPDC054883
CGCGTGGGGGCCCCCCCCCCCCCCCCCGGGGGGGGGCCCGCCCCACGTCGTATGCGATCCGCTTACATGCGCACCTGGACGGCGCGCGCCAGCCGGTCGTGCAGGCCGCGTCCGTCCCGGTCCCAGACCAGCGCCGGGATGACGAGGGCCAGCAGGACCGTGCGCAGCAGCACCCGCAGGACGCCGAGGCGGCCGCCGTCCTCCGCGACCACCCGGAGGCCGAGAATCCGCTTGCCGGGGGTAAACCCCACGGTGGCGACGGTCAGCACCGACAGGGCCACGAAGACGGCCAGCGTCCAGTTGCCCGTGGCGCCCAGGTCGCCGTGCGTGATCAGCCCGTAGGCGATCAGCTGGCAGCCGACCCAGTCGATGGCGACGGCGCCGAGCCGGCGCCCGAACCGCGCCACGGAGCCGGGCCCCGACCGGGGCAGCCCGAGGCGCTGGCCGCGGTAACCGAAGTCGACGCCCATCTCCTCGGCGGCCGCGCGGGGGCCGGAGAGCCAGGATCCGAGTGCTTGCCTGTTGTCCACTCGACCACGGTACCGGTGGCGCTCCATGCGACCTGGACGGGGCCCTGGTTAACTTGTGCGAAACAAATGGGTCATGCTTGAGAAATCCCGTCTGCTTATGGTCGGGTCAGCGTGCGGCACCGCACTGACGCACCACGAGCTATACAGCCCGTCCCTGCCCCGGGGCCGGGAGTAGGAGGAGTTGGATGTTCCAGAACGCCGACGAAGTGAAGCAGTACATCGAGGAGAACGACGTCAAGTTCGTCGACGTCCGCTTCTGTGACCTGCCTGGTGTGATGCAGCACTTCACCATCCCGGCGCGGGCGTTCGACCCGGCTGACGAGCTGGCCTTCGACGGCTCCTCGATCCGCGGCTTCCAGGCCATCCACGAGTCCGACATGGCTCTGCGCGCCGACATCAGCACCGCGCGCCTGGACCCGTTCCGCCGTGACAAGACGCTGAACATCAACTTCTTCATCCACGACCCGATCACGGGCGAGGCCTACAGCCGCGACCCGCGCAACATCGCGAAGAAGGCCGAGGCGTACCTCGCCTCCACCGGCATCGCCGACACCGCGTACTTCGGGCCCGAGGCCGAGTTCTACGTCTTCGACAGCGTCCGCTTCGCGACCACCGCGAACGAGTCCTTCTACCACATCGACTCCGAGGCCGGCGCCTGGAACACCGGCTCCGAGGAGAACAACCGCGGCTACAAGGTCCGCTACAAGGGCGGCTACTTCCCGGTCGCCCCGGTCGACCACTTCGCGGACCTGCGCGCCGAGATCTCCCTGGAGCTCGACGCCCAGGGCCTCCAGGTCGAGCGCCAGCACCACGAGGTCGGCACCGGCGGCCAGGCCGAGATCAACTACAAGTTCAACACGCTGCTGGCCGCGGCCGACGACCTGATGCTCTTCAAGTACGTCGTGAAGAACGTCGCCTGGCGCAACGGCAAGACCGCGACCTTCATGCCGAAGCCGATCTTCGGCGACAACGGTTCGGGCATGCACGTCCACCAGTCGCTGTGGAACGGCGGCGAGCCGCTGTTCTACGACGAGGCCGGCTACGCGGGTCTGTCGGACACCGCCCGCTACTACATCGGCGGCATCCTCAAGCACGCCCCGTCGCTGCTGGCGTTCACCAACCCGACGGTGAACTCCTACCACCGCCTGGTGCCCGGCTTCGAGGCCCCGGTCAACATGGTGTACTCGCAGCGCAACCGCTCCGCGGCCATGCGCATCCCGATCACCGGCTCGAACCCGAAGGCCAAGCGCGTCGAGTTCCGCGCCCCGGACCCGTCCTCGAACCCGTACCTGGCGTTCTCGGCCCTGCTGCTGGCCGGCCTCGACGGCGTCAAGAACAAGATCGAGCCGATGGAGCCGATCGACAAGGACCTCTACGAGCTCTCCCCGGACGAGCACGCGAGCGTCCCGCAGGTCCCGACCAGCCTCGAGGACGTCCTCAAGGCCCTGGAGGAGGACCACGAGTACCTCCTGGCCGGCGGTGTCTTCACCCCCGACCTGATCGAGACCTGGATCGACTACAAGCGCACGCACGAGATCGCCCCGATCGCGCAGCGCCCGCACCCGCACGAGTTCGAGCTCTACTTCGACCTCTAAGCCGCGCTGACGGAGCCCCGCCCCTCTCCCCGGAGAGGCGCGGGGCTCCGCCGTTTCCGGGCGCCACCCCCTAGGTTCAGGGCATGGACGATTCCTGGAAGACCGTTGCCGCGCTGGCGGCCCGCTTCGACGAGCACGACCGGGAGCGGGGGGTGGCGCACGAGGAGAGCGTGACGCTGCAGATCCTCAAGATCGGCGAGGAGTTCGGCGAGGCCGCGCAGGCCGTCATCGGGGCCAGGGGGACCAACCCGCGCAAGGGCACCTCGCACAGTTGGGAGGACGTGGAGGCGGAGGTCGCGGACGTGCTCGTCACCGCGATGGTCGCCCTCGCGCGGATGCGGCCCGATGCGGCGGCCTTCTTCGCCGCCCACCTCCGGGAGAAGTCCGCCCGTTTCCTGTGACGCCCGGGTCCGGCGACGCCCGGCCCCGCGGCCGGGTCAGGGGAGGAGGGGAGTGGCGCCCGTCAGGGCGTGGAGGCAGCGCAGGGCGAGCTCGGCGGGCGAGCCGGGGCCCGAGGCCGGGGCGTCCGTCGCCGCCCAGAGTTCCAGGGCGATCCGGATCGAGTCGGTCGCGGCCGCGGCCAGCAGGCGGATCTGGACGGGGTCGGCCTCCGGGCCGGCCAGCCGGGCGATGACCGGGACCAGCCGCTCCTCGGAGTCCTGGTTGACCCGGTACCAGACCCCGCGCAGGGCCTCGTCGGTCGCCGCCGCGCGGAGCAGGCCGCGGGTGACCTCCAGGCCCTCCTCGACGGCCGGCAGGTCGCTGAGCGAGCGGGTCACGGCACGGTCCAGCGCCTCCGCGAGCGGGGTACCGGGATCCTCCTCGGCGAGGAGCGCGCGCCAGGCGTCGCCGCCGCCGGCCAGCAGCGGGGCCACGGCCTCCTGCTTGTTGCGGAAGTAGCGGTAGAAGGTGCGCAGCGCCACACCGGCCCGGTGGGCGATGTCTTCGGCGGTGGTGCCGTCGGGACCGTGCTCGGCGAAGAGCTCACAGGCCGCGCGGGCGATGTCGAGCTGGGTGGCCGCCTTGCGGCGCTCGGTCAGCGACTGGGCTCCGGGGCCGGCCTGGGGAGCGTACGGACGAGGGGATCTCACGAGGTGCAGCCTACCGTCCGCCGCACCAAGCGATTGCAATCCACGCCACTATGGCAAAACGTGCCATCTCCTCGGTACGCTCCTCCCATGAACCGTTACGAAGGACGTCGCGTCCTCATCACCGGCGGCGGCTCCGGCATCGGCCGGGCCACCGTCCACCGCATCCTCGCCGAGGGCGGCCGCGTCCACACCGTGGACGTCAACGAAGCCGGCCTGAAGGCCACCGCCGACCAGGCGGCCGCCGACGGGTACGCGGACCGCCTGACCACCGCCCTGCTCGACATATCCGACGAGCAGTCGGTCAAGGCGGGCGTCACCGCGGCCGTCGGCGCCCTCGGCGGGCTGGACGTCCTGGTCAACGCCGCGGGCATCCTGCGCTCCGCGCACACCCACCAGACCACCCTCGACTTCTGGAACAAGGTCATCTCGGTCAACCTGACCGGCACCTTCCTGATGATCCGCGAATCCCTCCCGGCCCTGCTGGAGGGCGAGCAGCCGGTCGTCGTCAACTTCAGCTCGACCTCGGCGTCCTTCGCGCACCCCTACATGTCCGCCTACGCGGCCAGCAAGGGCGGCATCCAGTCGATGACCCACGCCCTGGCCGCCGAATACAGCAAGCAGGGGCTGCGCTTCGTAGCCGTCGCCCCCGGATCCATCGAGAGCGGCATGACCACCGGCAACGGTCCCGGCCTGCCCGAGGACACCGACTGGAGCCTGTTCACCAAGCTCGCCCCGGCCCTCGGCCAGGGCTTCGCCGGCCCGCAGACGGTGGCCGGCGTCGTCGCGATGCTGGGCTCCGAGGACGGCGCGTTCATCACCGGTACGGAGATCCGCATCGACGGCGGCACGCACTGCTGAGCGCCGGCCTCAGCTCCTGAACCGGTCCCACAGCCGGGGGAAGCGCTCCGCGAGCACGGCTTCGTCCTCGAAGTCCAGCGGTGCGCCCTCCGGCTCGGCCGGCTGCAGCGCCACGCCCAGGTCCGGCGCCACCGAGCCGGTCAGCTGCTCGTACGCCTCGTCGGCCGCGAACCCCAGCTCCTCGCCGTCCCCGTCGATCTCCTCGTCGAAGTCGCCCAGCAGCTCCGCCAGCGCGTCCGGATCGTGCACCCCGCCCTCGAAGACCTCCCGGCCCTGGCCGATCAGCCAGCAGCGGAAGTAGTCGAACGCGTCATCGCTCGCCCCGTCGAGCAGCACCCACGCCGCACCCCACAGGTCCCACGTGTACGCCCGGTTGTACCGGGACTCGAAATGCCGCGCGAAATCGAGCACGGAGTCCGGGTCGAGCTGGGCCAGCCGCTCCACGAGCAGCTCGGCGTGCTCCTCGGGGTCGCCCTCGGCGGCCTCGCGGGTACTGTCGACGATCTCCCAGAACTCCGTCTCGTCCATCACGGCTCCAGCATCACGGGTCCACCCCCGCGCCGCCACCGCTCATACGGCCAAAGACCGGTGAACGCCCCCCGGGTGGCCGCAAAAAGGGACGAGGCGGCCCGCCCCCACGGGGGCGGACCGCCTCACCGGCGACGCGCGGGCCTACAGGCCGTAGCGCTCCCGGGCTTCCTTGATGGCGGACGCCGGGACCTCGCCGCGGCGGGCGAGCTGGGCCAGCGCGGCCACCACGATCGACTGCGCGTCGACGCCGAAGTGGCGGCGGGCGCCCTCGCGCGTGTCGGACAGGCCGAAGCCGTCCGTACCCAGGGAGGTGTAGTCCTGCTCCACCCACTGGCTGATCTGGTCCGGAACCTGACGCATCCAGTCGGAGACGGCCAGCACGGGGCTGGTGACGCCCTCCAGCGCGCGCGTGACGTAGGGGGTGCGCATCTCGCCGCGCAGCAGCGCCTCGTCGCACTCCAGCGCGTCGCGCCGCAGCTCGCCCCAGGAAGTGGCGGACCAGACGTCGGCGGCCACGTTCCAGTCGGCGGCCAGCAGCTTCTGCGCGTCCAGGACCCAGTGGATCGCCGTACCGGAAGCCATCAGCTGGATCTTCGGGGCGTCGGCGGCCGGGGCGGACTCCAGCGAGGAGGCCTCGTTGAAGCGGTACAGGCCCTTGAGGATGCCCTCTTCGACGCCCTCGGGCATCGCCGGCTGCACCTTCGGCTCGTTGTAGACCGTCAGGTAGTAGAAGACGTCCTCCGGCTTCTCGCCGTACATCCGGCGCAGACCGTCCTTGACGATCACCGCGATCTCGTACGCGAAGGCCGGGTCGTAGTTCAGCGACGCCGGGTTCGTGGACGCGATCAGGTGCGAGTGGCCGTCCGCGTGCTGGAGGCCCTCACCGGTCAGCGTGGTGCGGCCCGCGGTGGCGCCGACGATGAAGCCCTTGCCGAGCTGGTCGGCGAGCTGCCACATCTGGTCGGCGGTGCGCTGCCAGCCGAACATCGAGTAGAAGATGTAGAAGGGGATCATCGGCTCGCCGTGCGTCGCGTACGACGTGCAGGCGGCGATGAAGTCGGCCATGGCCCCGGCCTCGGTGATCCCCTCGTTGAGGATCTGGCCGTCCTTGGCTTCCTTGTAGTACATCAGCTGGTCGCGGTCGACCGGCTCGTACGTCTGTCCCAGCGGCGAGTAGATGCCGGCCGACGGGAACAGGGACTCCATACCGAAGGTGCGGGCCTCGTCGGGGACGATCGGCACCCAGCGCTTGCCGGTCTCCTTGTCCCGCATCAGGTCCTTGACGAGCCGGACGAAGGCCATGGTGGTGGCCATCTCCTGCTTGCCGGAGCCCTTGAGCAGCGGGGCGAAGGACCGCTCGGCCGGCGCCGGCAGGGCCACGTGGTGGACCTTGCGGGCCGGGGCCGGGCCGCCGAGGGCCGCGCGGCGCTCGTTCAGGTAGCGGACCTCGGGGCTGTCCGCGCCCGGGTGTCCGTACGGGACCTGGCCGTCGGCGAAGGCGCTGTCGGGGATCGGGAGGCCGAGGAGGTCGCGCATGTCCTTGAACTCGTCGATCGTCAGCTTCTTCATCTGGTGGTTCGCGTTCTTCGACTCGAACCCGGCGCCCAGCGTGTAGCCCTTGACCGTCTGCGCGAGGATGACGGTCGGCGCGCCCTTGTGCTCCAGGGCGGCCTTGTACGCGGCGTACACCTTGCGGGGCTCGTGGCCGCCGCGGGAGCTGTGGAAGCACTCGGCGATCTTCGCGTCGGTGAGGACCGCGCCGAGCTGCACGAGCTCGGCGTTGGCACCGAAGAAGTGCTGGCGGATGTAGGCCACGTCGCGGGTCGCGTACGTCTGGAACTGCGCGTCCGGTACCTCGCGCAGCCGGCGTACCAGGGCGCCGGTGGTGTCCAGCCGGAACAGCTCGTCCCAGGCGGAGCCCCACAGCGACTTGATGACGTTCCAGCCGGCGCCGCGGAACTGGGCCTCCAGCTCCTGGACCACGCGGAAGTTGGCGCGGACCGGACCGTCGAGGCGCTGCAGGTTGCAGTTGATGACGAAGGTCAGGTTGTCGAGCTGCTCGCGGGAGGCGAGGGCCAGGGCGGCGGTCGACTCCGGCTCGTCCATCTCGCCGTCGCCGAGGAAGGCCCAGACGTGCGAGTTGGCGGTGTCCTTGATGCTGCGGTTCTGCAGGTAGCGGTTGAAGCGCGCCTGGTAGATCGCGGAGAGCGGACCGAGGCCCATGGAGACCGTCGGGAACTCCCACAGCCAGGGCAGGCGCCGCGGGTGCGGGTAGGACGGCAGGCCGTTGCCGCCGGACTCCTGGCGGAAGTGGTCGAGCTGCTGCTCGCCGACGCGTCCGTCGAGGAAGGCGCGGGCGTAGATGCCGGGGGAGGCGTGGCCCTGGATGTAGAGCTGGTCGCCCGATCCGTCGGCCTCCTTCCCGCGGAAGAAGTGCTGGAAGCCGGTCTCGTAGAGCCAGGCCGCCGAGGCGAAGGTGGCGATGTGGCCGCCGACGCCGTACTTGGAGCCGCGGGTCACCATGGCGGCCGCGTTCCAGCGGTTCCAGGCGGTGATCTTGGCTTCCAGCTCCATGTCACCCGGGAACTCGGGCTCCGCGGAGGTGGGGATGGTGTTGACGTAGTCCGTCTCCAGCAGCTTCGGCAGCGCGAGGCCGGCGGCTTCGGCGTGCTGGAGGGTGCGACGGAGCAGGTATTCGGCGCGGCGCGTACCGGCGGCCTTGGCGACGGCGTCGAGGGAGGCCGCCCATTCGGCGGTCTCCTCGGTGTCGCGGTCCGGGAGCTGGTCGAGCTCGCTCGGAAGCTTTCCTACGGGGTCGGACATCGGTGTGCGCCGCCTTCCGGACAAAGGAGAGGTGGTGAAGAAGAACCCTGACGGGCAGGACAGGGCCGGCGGACCCGGGTAGGGGTCCGCGATGACTGTAAATCGCTGATCGATGATCGATCAAACGAAAGTGGCGAAGAAATGTCGATCCGGCGAAAGTCGGCACCGGGTGCCATGAAAACGGGCACCCGGTGCCGGGCAAACCGGGACAAGCCGCCCGGTCAAGCCCGGGGGGCACACCCCAGGACGTGCCGCTTCACCAGCACGCCGATGTCCGGATCCTGGTTGCGGAAGGCCTCCACCAGGGCCGCGTGCTCCTCCGCGTACGACTTCTGCACCGTCCCGAGCCAGCGGATGGACAGGGCGGTGAACACCTCGATGCCCAGGCTCTCCCACGTGTGCAGCAGCACGCTGTTCCCGGCGGCCCGCACCAGCTCGCGGTGGAAGCCGACCGTGTGCCGGACCTGCGCGGTTCCGTCCTCGGTCCGGTCCGCCTCCCACAGGGCCGCCACGTGCGGCTCCAGGGCCGTGCAGTCCACCGCCAGCCGCGGCGCCGCCAGCTCGGCCGCGATCTGCTCCAGACCGGCCCGCACCGGGTAGATCTCCTCCAGGTCGGCGGCGGAGAGGTTCCGTACCCGGACCCCCTTGTTCGGCGCCGACTCGATCAGCCGCAGCGTCTCCAGCTCGCGCAGGGCCTCGCGGACCGGCGTCTGGCTGACCTCCAGCTCGACCGCGATCCGCCGCTCGACGATCCGCTCGCCGGGCTTCCAGCGGCCGCTGACGATCCCCTCCACGATGTGCTCGCGGATCTGCTCGCGCAGCGAGTGCACGACGGGTGGGGTGATCATCGGCGCTTCATCTCCTGGGGGCGCGCGGGGCTGTTGCGTAGACAATACGGCGGTGTCGGCCGACGCGATGCGTTCCTGGTCAGGGACCCGGGGTGAGGCTCGTTACAAGACCGGGCACGGGGCCCGGACCGACGACGGCGCCCCCGCCCGGAAGGTTCCGGGCGGGGGCGCCGTGCGCGACAGCTGTGCGGCTACCGCCGCGGCCGGTTGGCTACAGGCCGAGCTCGACCTCGAACTCGCCGGCTTCCAGGATGGCCTTGACGGCCGAGAGGTACCGGGCCGCGTCCGCGCCGTCCACCAGACGGTGGTCGTAGGACAGGGTCAGGTACGTCATGTCGCGGACGCCGATGACCGTGCCCTCGGGCGTCTCGATGACCATCGGACGCTTGACGGTGGCACCGATGCCCAGGATGGCGACCTGGTTCGGCGGCACGATCACCGTGTCGAACAGCGCACCGCGCGAGCCGGTGTTGCTGATGGTGAAGGTCGCGCCCGACAGCTCGTCCGGCGTGATCTTGTTACCGCGGACCTTGGCGGCCAGGTCGGCGGTCGCCTTGGAGATGCCCGCCAGGTTGAGGTCACCGGCACCCTTGATGACCGGGGTCATCAGGCCCTTCTCGGAGTCCACGGCGATGCCGATGTTCTCCGAGTCGAAGTAGGTGATGGTGCCCTCGTCGTCGTTGATCCGGGCGTTGACGACCGCGTGGGCCTTCAGCGCCTGGGCGGCGGCCTTGACGAAGAACGGCATCGGCGAGAGCTTGACGCCCTCGCGGGCCAGGAAGGAGGCCTTGGCCTTCTCGCGCAGCTTCATGATCTTGGTGACGTCCACCTCGACCACGGAGCTGAGCTGCGCCTGCGTGTGCAGGGCCTTCATCATGTTGTCGCCGATGACCTTGCGCATGCGGGTCATCTTGACCGTCTGACCGCGCAGCTCCGACACCGCGGCCGGGGCCTGGGCGGCGGCCGGGGCGGCGGCGACCGGCGCCGGAGCGGCGGCGGCCTTGGCGGCCTCGGCGGCGGCCAGGACGTCCTGCTTGCGGATACGGCCACCGACACCGGTGCCCGAGACCGTGGACAGGTTGACGCCGGACTCCGAGGCGAGCTTGCGCACCAGCGGGGTCACGTACGCGCCCTCGTCACCGGCCTGGGCCGGGGCGGCGGGGGCGGCCGGGGCGACCGGAGCCGGAGCGGCAGCGGCCGGAGCCGGGGTCACCGGAGCCGGGGCGGCGACCGGAGCGGCAGCCTGGACCGGGGCCGGAGCAGCGGCCGGAGCCGGAGCCGGGGCGGCGGGGGCAGCCGGAGCCGGAGCAGCGGCCGGAGCCGGGGCCGGAGCCGCGGGGGCGGCGGCCGGAGCCGGAGCGGCGGCCGGGGCGGCACCGGCGACGCCGATGACGGCCAGCCGCGCGCCGACCTCGGCGGTCTCGTCCTCGCCGACCAGGATCTCCAGCAGGGTGCCGGAGACCGGCGCGGGGATCTCGGTGTCGACCTTGTCGGTGGAGACCTCCAGCAGCGGTTCGTCGGCCTCGACCGACTCGCCGACCTGCTTCAGCCAGCGGGTGACGGTGCCCTCGGTGACGGACTCGCCCAGTGCGGGCAGCACGACATCGGTGCCCTCGGCCGAACCGGCACCGGCGGCCGCCTCGGCCGTCGGCGCGGGAGCCGGGGTCTCGACCTCGGTCGACGGGGTGGCCTGCGGGGCCTCCGGCGCCGGGGCGGGGGCGGTCTCGGCGGCCGGAGCGGCAGCCGCGGCCGGCGCGCCGGAGCCGTCGTCGATGACGGCCAGCTCGGCGCCGACCTCGACGGTCTCGTCCTCGGCGACCTTGATGGAGGCCAGGATGCCGGCGACGGGCGACGGGATCTCGGTGTCGACCTTGTCGGTCGAGACCTCGAGCAGCGGCTCGTCGGCCTCGACGCGCTCGCCCTCGGCCTTCAGCCAGCGGGTGACAGTGCCCTCAGTGACGCTCTCGCCGAGCGCCGGAAGGGTTACGGAAACCGACATGGTTTCTGTTGCTCCTTACGAAAGTGCGGAAGTGGTCGTCGCGCCCGGGACGATTAGTCGTGGGAGTGCAGCGGCTTGCCGGCCAGGGCCAGGTGGGCCTCGCCGAGGGCCTCGTTCTGGGTCGGGTGCGCGTGGATGAGCTGCGCGACCTCGGCCGGCAGGGCCTCCCAGTTGTAGATGAGCTGGGCCTCGCCGACCTGCTCGCCCATCCGGTCACCGACCATGTGGACGCCGACCACGGCACCGTCCTTGACCTGGACGAGCTTGATCTCGCCCGCGGTCTTGAGGATCTTGCTCTTGCCGTTGCCGGCCAGGTTGTACTTCAGGGCCACGACCTTGTCCGCACCGTAGATCTCCTTGGCCTTGGCCTCGGTGATACCGACGGACGCCACCTCGGGGTGGCAGTACGTGACGCGGGGAACACCGTCGTAGTCGATCGGGACGGTCTTGAGACCGGCCAGACGCTCTGCGACCAGGATGCCCTCGGCGAAGCCGACGTGCGCGAGCTGGAGGGTCGGGACGAGGTCGCCGACGGCCGAGATGGTCGGCACGTTGGTCTGCATGTACTCGTCGACCAGGACGTAGCCGCGGTCCATCGCGACGCCCTGCTCCTCGTAGCCCAGGCCCTGCGAGACCGGGCCGCGGCCGATGGCGACCAGCAGCACCTCGGCCTCGAAGGCCTTGCCGTCGGCGAGGGTGACGCGCACGCCGTTCTCGGTGTACTCGGCCTTGTCGAAGAAGGTGCCCAGGTTGAACTTGATGCCGCGCTTGCGGAAGGCGCGCTCCAGGAGCTTGGAGCTGTTCTCGTCCTCGACCGGGACGAGGTGCTTGAGGCCCTCGACGACGGTGACGTCGGAACCGAAGGACTTCCACGCCGAGGCGAACTCGACGCCGATCACGCCGCCGCCCAGGATGATCGCGGACTCGGGCACGCGGTCCAGGACCAGCGCGTGGTCCGAGGAGATGATGCGGTTGCCGTCGATGTTCAGGCCCGGCAGCGACTTCGGCACGGAGCCGGTCGCCAGCAGGACGTGGCGGCCCTGGACGCGCTGCCCGTTCACGTCGACGGACGTCGGGGAGGAGAGGCGGCCCTCACCCTCGATGTAGGTCACCTTGCGGGAGGCGACCAGGCCCTGCAGACCCTTGTACAGGCCCGAGATGACGTCGTCCTTGTACTTGTGCACACCCGCGATGTCGATGCCCTCGAAAGAGGCCTTGACACCGAACTGAGCGGCTTCGCGCGCCTGGTCCGCGATCTCACCGGCGTGCAGCAGAGCCTTCGTGGGGATGCAGCCGTTGTGCAGGCAGGTGCCACCGAGCTTGTTCTTCTCGATCAGCGCAACGTCGAGACCCAGCTGGGAGGCGCGCAGCGCCGCGGCGTAACCGCCACTGCCACCGCCGAGGATCACTAGGTCGAAAACGGTGCTGGCGTCGTTCGCCACGTCACGTCCTCCATGCATGTGCGCCGGGCACCGGTCCTCTGTGACCGGGCGGCGGCTGGTATTCGGCCGCTTGTTTCTTCGGCCCTGTGGTGGGGGCCCTGTCCTGCCGAGAACCCATCTTCGCATTTGTCGGGGGAACACGGGACGCCGGGCCCCGGCTGGGGACGGCCGTTCTGCCGGAATGCGGGTTACCAGTGCGTAGAAAACTACTGATCGTCGAGATTACGTCCACAGCGAACGCGCCCCGGGACCTCGTCCGGGTCCCGGGGCGCGTGATCACGAGGAGCCGAGGCGTCAGCCGAGGTCGCCCGTGGCGGTCCGCTCGGCGAGCCGCACCAGGGTGCGCACGGCGGAGCCGGTGCCGCCCTTGGGGGTGTAGCCGTACGGGGCGCTCTCGTGGAAGGCCGGGCCCGCGATGTCGAGGTGGGCCCAGGTGATGCCCTCGCCGACGAACTCCTGGAGGAAGAGGCCGGCGACCAGGCCGCCGCCCATCCGGACACCCATGTTGGCGATGTCGGCGGTGGGGGAGTCCATGGTCTTGCGCAGGTCCTCGGGGAGCGGCATCGGCCAGGAGGCCTCGCCGACCTCCTCCGCGATCTCGTGGATGGAGGTGCGGAAGGCGTCGTCGTTGGCCATGATCCCGAAGGTGCGGTCGCCCAGCGCCAGCACCATCGCGCCGGTCAGGGTCGCCACGTCGACGATCGCGTCCGGGTTCTCCTCGGAGGCGCGGGTCAGCGCGTCGCCCAGGACCAGGCGGCCCTCGGCGTCCGTGTTGAGGACCTCGACGGTCTTGCCGCTGTACATGCGCAGGACGTCACCGGGCTTGGTCGCGGAGCCGGACGGCATGTTCTCGGCGAGCGCGAGCCAGCCGGTGACGTTGACCTGGAGGCCCAGCTTGGCGGCCGCGACGACCGAGGCGAACACGGCGGCGGCGCCGGCCATGTCGCACTTCATCGTCTCGTTGTGGCCGGCCGGCTTGAGGGAGATGCCGCCCGAGTCGTAGGTGATGCCCTTGCCGACGAAGGCGAGGGTCTTCTCCGCCTTGGGGTGGGTGTAGGACAGCTTCACCAGGCGCGGCAGGTTCTCGGAGCCCTTGCCGACGCCCATGATGCCGCCGAAGCCGCCCTTGACCAGCGCCTTCTCGTCCAGCACCTGGACCTTGATGCCGTTCTCCTTCGCGGTCGCGGTGGCGACGGCGGCGAAGGCCTCGGGGGTGAGGTCGTTCGGCGGGGTGTTGACCAGGTCACGCGCGACGTTGACCTCGGTCGCGACGACGACGGCGCGCTCGGCGGCGGCCTTGTGCTCCTTGTCGCGCGGCTTGGCGCCGAGCAGGGCGACCTCGGCCAGCGGCTGCTTCGGGCCGCCGTTCTTGTCGCCGCTCTTGGCCACCTTGTTCGCGCCGCCCTGGTAGGCGGTGAAGGCGTACGCGCCGAGCAGCGCGCCCTCGGCGACGGCGGTGACGGCGGACGCGTCGTCCAGGGGCAGGGCGAACGCGGCCTTCTTCGTGCCGTGCAGGGCACGGGCGGCGGAGCCGGCGGCTCGGCGCAGGGCCTCCTCGTCGTACGACTCGTCCTGCTCCGGTACGGAGCCGAGCCCGACGGCCAGCACGACCGGGACCTTGAGACCGGCGGGCGCGGGGAGCTTGGTGACCTCGCCTTCGGCGCCGGAGGCGCCCATGGCGTCGAGTACGGCGGCCAGCTTTCCGTCGAACGCCTTGTCCACGGCCTCGGCGCCCGCGGCGACGACAGGCCCCTTCGGGCCCTTCGCCACGCCGACCACGAGGGCGTCGGCGCGGAGCGTCGCCGCGCCGGCAGTGCTGAGAGTCAGAGCAGTCACGGTGGTGAAGTCTCGCTTCCGTTTGTGGATGTGTGCGCTGCGGTCGCGTCAGGGTCGCCGGCCGCTCCGCAGCGATCGTATTCGGGCGCGGCGGCACCCGGAAACGAGCCTACGCGTACGCGGTCGTCCGTACGCCACTCGAAGGTTTGGCAAGTTGTTCGACGGAACCACTGACAGGTTCACCCATCTGTGGTCTCTGTTCCAGGTTTGCCCTTTAGACCTGACGAGGTCCGAGAGGATCGAGCCACTCTCGCAAGGGGGCGTGGGGTCCCTTTGCATGATTTCCACAGAGCCTCCCGGTCGGCCGTCCGCCATGGCCGGTGCCGAGGGAGCCTGCGGGGGGAAGGCCGAAATGGTCAGCAAGGCCGGAATGGTCAGCAAGAACAAGAACCGGATGAACAGGGCCGCCGCGGCGATGGCCGCGACCGCCCTGATGTCCGTGGCAGTGCCCGCGGCGACCGCCCAGGCGGCCACCGTCGTACCGCGCGTCGACCTCAGGGTGCTGGTCGTCGACGACGGCGGCAGCTCGGTCGCGGCGATCACCGCCGAACTCCGGGACACCGGGGTCCCCTTCACCCGCGTCGACCTGGGCAGCGGCAGCCGCCCGGTGATCGACGCGGCGTTCCTGAGCGACACCGTCGACGGCCGGCCGCGGGCCAAGTTCCAGGGTGTCGTCCTGCCCAACGAGAACCCCTTCGGCGCGGGCTCCGCCGAATCGGCCGCGCTCAGCGCCTACGAGAGCGCGTACGGCATCCGCCAGGTGGACGCCTACACCTGGGCGCATCCCGAAGTCGGCCTGGAATACACCGACAACGGCGGCTACAGCGGCACCCTCGACGGTACCCAGGCCGCCGTCACCGCCGCGGGCAAGGCGGGTCCCTTCGGCTACCTCGGGGGCCAGGTCACCTTCGAGGACAACTCGCCGCTCATCCCCGAGAGCTACGGGTTCATCGCCAAGCCGCGCACCGGCTACACCAGCTACCTCGACGCCCCCGTCGGCTCCGGACGGGCCTCCCTGGTCGGCGAGTACGCCCACGACGGACGCAGCGAGCTCGTCGTCACCTTCGGCTACAACCAGTACCAGCAGCAGTTCCGGCTGCTCGCCCGGGGCATCGTCGACTGGCTGACCCAGGGGGTCCACCTCGGCCAGGAGCGCAACTACTTCGCGGTCCACGTCGACGACGTCTTCGCCCCGGACGCCCGCTGGGACCAGGCCCTCAACTGCACGCCCGGCGACTACGCCTGCGCCGGCGGCGAGGGGAAGGAGAGCACCATCCGGATGACCGCCGCCGACGCCCAGTACGCGGCGCAGTGGCAGAAGTCGAAGGGCTTCAAGCTCGACCTGCTCTTCAACGCGGGCGCCGGGGAGGAGTGGAAGGCCGCGAACTCGGCGAACGGCGGCACCGACGCGCTGACCGCCCAGCTGGTCGCGGACCGGGCCCAGTACCGGTGGATGAACCACACCTACACCCACCTCTTCCTCGGCTGCGTCCAGGACGTCACCACCGTCCCCTGGACCTGCACCAAGAACGCCACGGGCGCCATCAACTGGATGAGCCGCGCCGACATCTCCGCCCAGATCCGCGACAACAACAACTGGGCCGCCTCCAAGGGCATCACCACCGACCGCTCCGAGCTGGTCACCGGCGAGCACTCCGGCCTCAAGACCCTCCCGCAGCAGCCCGCCGACAACCCGAACCTGGCGGGCGCCCTCGCCGACAACGGGGTCAAGTGGGCCGGCAGCGACAGCTCCCGCGAGCCCGGGCAGCGCGCCGTCGGCGCCGCCCTGACCGTCCCCCGCTACCCGATGAACGTGTACTACAACACCGGCACCAACGCGGAGATGGCCGACGAGTACAACTGGATCTACACCAGCCGCGCCCAGGGCGGCAGCGGCGCCTGCGAGGACAACCCGGCGACCTCCACCTGCCTGCCGGCCCCGCTCGACGCCGCCACCGGCTACCTGGGCTACGTCGTCCCGACCGAGGCCCGCACCGCGCTGCGGCACGTGCTGGCCAACGACCCGCGCCCGCACTACGTCCACCAGTCCAACCTCGCCGAGGACCGCACCCTCTACCCGGTCCTCGATCAGGTCCTCGACACCTACCGCACGCTCTACGCGCCCAGCGCCCCGATCGTCAACCAGAGCATGAAGGACACCGGCGTCGAACTCAGCCGCCGTGCCGCCTGGGACGCGGCGCTCGCCGCCAACAAGGTCACCGCCTACCGCATCGGCAAGGACGTCACCGTCAAGGCGCCCTCGGGCGTGGTCGCGCCCGTCACGGCGCCCGTCGGAACCAAAAAGCAGCTGCTGCTCGGCACCGCGGACTTCGGCACCGCGTACGCGGGCAGCCGCTCCGCCTGGACGGCTCCCGAGCTGCTCCAGTCGGCGGTCACGCTCAAGCTGGCCTGACCCCCGCCCGCCGGCCCTCCGCCGGGCCGGCCCCGCTCCATCCGCACGCGTACGCAGCACCACCTTGCGCCGGCGCTCCGCGAACCACGGGCGCCGGCCCCTTTTCCGTCCTGGGGGGACACACCGCATGAGCCATGGGCGCCATGTCACCATGCTCACCGAAGGCACCTACCCGCACGTCCACGGGGGCGTCAGCACCTGGTGCGACCAACTGGTCCGGGGGATGCCCGAGGTCGACTTCAACGTCATAGCCCTGACCGGCTCCGGACGCGAGCCGGTCACCTGGCAACTGCCCCGCAACGTCTACCGGCACACCGCCGTGCCGCTCTGGGGCCCGCCGCCGCCCCGCTCGCTCCGGTCGGCCCTGCGGGGCAAGGCCCGGCGCCGCTTCACCGACACCTACGAAACGTTCTTGCTGTCGCTGCTCGATCCCGCCCGCGGCGGATTCTCCGCGGCCCTGCGCGAACTGGCCCTGCTGGCCCGCTCCGGCCGCCTCGCCCCGGCCCTGCGCTCCGAGTCCGTCCTGCGGCTGCTGATGGACCTCTGGACCCGCCCGGGCATGCCCACCGCCGCGGCCGCACCCACCATCCACGACGCGCTCACCGCCACCGACCTGCTGGAACACGCACTGCGCCCGCTCAGCGTGCGCATCCCGCGCGACAGCGTCTCGCACGCCGTCAGCAGCGGCCTCGCCACCCTGCCGGCCCTCGCCGCGAAACACCTCGACCAGGTCCCCTTCCTGCTCACGGAGCACGGCATCTACCTGCGCGAGCGCTATCTCGGCTACCGCACCGCCGAACAGCGCTGGCCGGTGAAGGCGCTCATGCTCGGCTTCTACCGCGAGCTCAACAGCGAGGGCTACCGGCAAGCCGACCTGATCACCCCGTGCAACCGGTACAACCGCCGCTGGGAAGAGCGCGGGGGCGCCGCCTCCGACCGGATCCGTACCGTCTACAACGGCGTCGACCCGCACGCCTTCCCCGACGCCGGCCCCGAACCCGAGGTGCCCACCCTCAGCTGGTGCGGCCGCGTCGACCCCATCAAGGACCTCGAAACCCTCATCCGCGCCTACGCGTACATGCGCCAGGAGGTCCCCGCCCTGCGGCTGCGCCTCTTCGGCCCCGTCCCGGCCGGCTGCGAGGACTACAAGCTCCGCCTGGAGAAACTCGCCGCCGAGCTCGGGGTGTCCGACGGGATCACCTTCGAGGGCCGCATCGCGGAGGTCGCCCGCGCCTACGCGGCCGGCTCGATCGTGATGCTCTCCTCGATCAGCGAGGGTTTCCCGTTCAGCATCATCGAGGCCATGTCCTGCGGCCGCACCACCGTCTCCACCGACGTCGGCGGAGTGCGCGAGGCCGTCGGCGACACCGGGCTCGTCGTCCCGCCCCGCGAGCCCGAGACCATGGCCCGCGCCACCCTCGCCCTGCTCCGCGACGACGAACGCCGCGCCGAACTCGGCCGGCTGTCCCGCAAGCGGGTCGTCGAGAAGTTCACCCTCCACCAGTCCGTGGACGGGTTCCGCCACATCTACCGGGAACTCGCCGGCCAGCCCGTCCTGCCGGTCCACCCGGGCGACGACTGGACCCAGCGGCTCGCCGACCCCTGGTACCGGGAGCTCGCGGCGTGGGGGTCCCCCCGGACGGCGGTGCCCCCGGCGGTAGCCGGGGGCGAGCTCGGGGGAGGGAGCCGGTGAGCGGCTCCCTGTGGCTCAAGGTGCCCGGCGGCAACACCCTGCCCGCCGTCCCCCGTCCCCGGCGGACGGCCCCGCCGGCCGCCGACCCGATGGACGAGCTCGCCGAGCGGTTCGACGCGCTCGCCGCCGCCGCCGTCCATCCCGACGAGATCGCCGCCATCCTCGAATCCGACGGGATGAACGACGAGTACATCCGCCTCACCTACGGCCGCCACGACTCCTTCGCGCTCGCGGAGGAGCTCTACGCCCGGGTGCCCCGCTCCTTCCCGGAGCCCGAGAGCGTCCCCGACCCCTGGAAGGTCTCCCTCACCGCCTGCCTGCTGCGCGGGGTGATCTTCGCCCTGCCCGGCCTCGCCTACCTGCTGGGCGCGCCCCTGCTCGAAGGGCCGCCGGACCGGCTCGGCCTGCCCGCCGGGACGCTCACCCTGCTGGCCGGCGCGCTGATCGGCTGGGTGTGGGACCAGACCCTGTCCCACCGGGCCTACTCCTGGCTCGGCCTCGGCGACCGGGCCGCCGCCGGGCGGACCCTGCTCGCCGGGGCGCCCGCCGGGGCGCTGCTGGGCACCGCCGCCGCCCTGGCAGTGCCCGGCGGGCCGCCGTTCTCCTACGTGTTCGCCGCCGGGCAGGCGCTGTACGTCGGCGCCGCCACCGTCCTGCTGGTCCTCGGCCGCGAGCGGATGCTGCTCGCCGCGCTCGGCCCGATGGCCGCGGGGGCGGTGCTCGCGCTGTTCACCGACCTGCCCGTGCCGGTGCGGGTCGCCCTGCTGGCGGTGTCCCTGCTGGCCGCCTGCGCCCTGGCGGTACGGGAACTGCCGCTGGCCGCGGGGGTACGGGCCCTCGTGCGCCGGGCCCGCGGCCGGACGCGGGCCCGCCCGGACGGCGGCCCCGTGCGGTGGCGGATGCTGCGCGGCACCGAGGAGGAGTACGCGTCGCGCGGGCCCCGGCTCGCGGACTCCGTGCCGTACGGCGTCTTCGGCCTGGGCACCGGGCTGCTCGTGCTGTACGCCGCCCTGGGGGAGGTGCTCGCCGGAGGCCCCGCCGAGGCGGTCGCCGCGCCCTCGGCGGTGGCCCTCACCCTCAGCATGGGCCCCGCCGAATGGCTGCTGCACCGGTTCCGCAGCGGCAGCCTGGCCGGGCTGCGGGCGGCCCGCTCGCCCCGCGCGTTCCGGCACCGGATGCTGGCCACCCTGGCCCGCTGCCTCGCCCGGTACCTGGCGGTGCTGCTGGTTCTGGGCGTGACCGGGACCCTGCTGTGGCCCGGCGCTCCCAGCCCGACCGGGGCCCGGGCGGCGACGCTGCTGCTGCTCGGCGCCGTGATGTGGACCGGGCTGCTGCTCCAGTCCTTCGGGGCGGTCCGGCCCGCCGCGGTGGTCTGCGCCTCGGCGGCGTTCGTGCAGAGCCTGGCCGTGCTGACCGGGCTCGGACAGCCGCGGCTGGTCCAGCTGGTGGTGGCGGGCACGGCCGCGGCCGCCCTGGCCACGCTGGTCTGCCTGCTGCTGGGCCGGGCCACGGCGCACCGCTGAGCGCGACCGGGCGGGCAGGACCCCGCGGCACGTGACACCGTACGAGTCGACGCACAAGAAGAAGGACCTCATGTTGCTGGTGCCCCTCTACGAGCACCCCGCCGACCGGCCCGAGGCGTGGGAGCTGCTGATCGCCTCGGCCGGGCGGCTGCATTCGGTGGTGCTCAACCCCGACAGCGGGCCGGGCGAGGCCCCCGACGAACGGTTCGCCGCGGTCGCCGGGCGGTTGCGGGCCGCCGGGGTCCCCGTCCTGGGGTACGCCGACACCGACTACGGGCGGCGCCCGCACGCGGCCGTCGTCCAGGACCTACTGCGCCACCGCGACTGGTACGCCACCGACGGGGCCTTCCTCGACCAGGCGTCGGCCGAGCCGGAACTGCTCCCGCACTACGGGCGGCTCACCGTCGCCGCCCGGGCCGCGGGCGCCGGCACCCTCGTCCTCAACCACGGCGCCCACCCGCACCCCGGGTACGCCGCGCTCGCCGACCTGCTCGTCACCTTCGAGGGCCCCTGGGACGCCTACCGCGACGCGGGCGCCCCGCCGGCGTGGACCGCCGACCACCCCGCACAGCGGTTCTGCCACCTCGTGTACGCCGTCCCGCCGGGCGCACCGGCCGCCGAACTCGCCCTGGAGCGGGGGGCCGCCGTGCACTGCGCGGTCCCCGGCTCCGGCCCGCACCCGTGGGGGACCCTCCCGTACGACCTGGAGGCCACCGCATGAGGCGCCGCGTACTGCCGTGGCTGCTCGTCGGCCCGCTCCTGCTCCTCGCCTCCTGTACGTCGGCGCCCGAACTGCCGGAACCCGACGACCTGTCACCCGACCCGGCGCCGGGCCAGCGCTGGCAGCCCGCGCCGCGGGTGAGCTGGCAGTGGCAGCTGACCGGCACGCTGGACCCGTCCGTGAAGGCGGCGGTGTACGACGTGGACGGCTTCAACACCACCAAGGAGCAGGTGGCCGCCTTGAAGAAGGCGGGCCGCAAGACCATCTGCTACCTCTCCACCGGCGCCTGGGAGGACTTCCGTCCCGACGCCGCCGACTTCCCGAAGGAGCTGCTGGGCGAGGGCAACGGCTGGGAGGGCGAGCGCTGGCTGGACATCCGGCGCTCGGCCGAGCTGGCACCGCTGATGGCCAAGCGGTTCGACATGTGCAAGGAGAAGGGCTTCGACGCGATCGAGCCCGACAACATGGACGGGTACGCCAACTCGTCCGGCTTCCCGCTCACCGCCGCCGATCAACTGGCCTACAACCGGCTGATCGCGAAGCTCGCGCACGACCGGGGGCTGTCGGTCGGGCTCAAGAACGACCTCGACCAGATCCCGCAGCTGGTCGGGGACTTCGAGTTCGCGGTCAACGAGCAGTGCGCGGAGTTCGACGAGTGCGAGCGGTACCGGCCGTTCGTCGCGGCCGGGAAGGCCGTCTTCCACGTCGAGTACGAGGGCCGGCTGCGCGAGTGGTGCCCCACCTCGCAGCGGGAGAAGCTCAGCTCGCTGCAGAAGAAGACCGATCTGGACGCCTGGCGCCGCTGGTGCCCGCCCAGGGGCGAGCCTTAGCGGGTGGCCGCGTACGCCGCGACGCCCTCTGCGGTCGTACCCGCCCAGCCCACGTACCCGTCGGGCCGGACGAGGAACACCCCGTCCCCGTAGGGCGCGTAGGACGGGACGCACACGGTGCGGACGCCGGGCAGTTCCGGAAGGTCCGCCCGCCCTTGCGCGCCGACGGCCAGCAGCGTCCAGTGCGGTCCGCGGAACGCGTCGAAGAGGCGCACGCCGCCGCGCACCCCGTCCGGTGCGCGGTCGCCGGCCCGCAGGGCGGCCTCGGGCAGGCCGGTGCGGGTGTCCACGGAGAGGGAGGAGCCCCGGTAGCCCAGGCCCAGCATCCGCGTGGCCGCCCCGCGCCGGGCCTCCCCCCGGTGGATCCGGGTGGACAGGCCGAGCATGTCGGCGGCCGCGGGCAGCCGTTCCTCCTCGTAGGTGTCGAGCAGGGAGTCGGGGGCCCGCCCGGCCAGCACCGCAGCCAGCTTCCACCCGAGGTTGTACGCGTCCTGGACGCTGGTGTTGAGCCCCTGGCCGCCCGCCGGGGAGTGGACGTGTGCGGCGTCCCCGGCGAGGAAGACGCGGCCCTCGCGGAACCGGTCGGCGAGCGCCGCCCGGGGGCGGAAGTCGGAGGCCCAGCGCACTTCCGTCACGTCCTCGGCGGCGAGGTGGGAGCGGGCGGCCACGACCGCGCGGATGCCGCCGAGGGAGAGGTCGATGTCCGTGCCCTCCGGGAACCGGGCGGTGAGCTGGAAGTCCTCCGTGCCGGCGAGCGGACAGAGCGCGAGGACCCCCGTGTCGTCCGCGGCCGGGAAGACGTGCCAGTTGTCGCGGTCGAGTCCCGTGACGCGGACGTCGGCCACGAGGACCGGGTTCGGGTCGACGCTCTCGCCGGTCATCGCGATGCCGAGCGCGCGGCGCACGGTGGACCGGCCGCCGTCGGCGGCCACGACGTAGCGGGCGCGGACGGGCTCCCCGGAGGCGAAGACGGCGTCCACTCCCTCGGCGTCCTGGTGGAAACCGGCCAGTTCCCGGCCGAAGGCCACCGTGCCGCCGAGTTCGGTGAGCCTGGTGAAGAGGATCTCCTGGGTGCGCCACTGCGGCACCATCCACGGCTCGTGGTAGGGCGAGTCCTCGCGCGGGGTGCCCGGGTCGAACATCGGGAGCTCGCTTTGGCGCCGGCCCTCCCGCCAGATCATCCCGACCGGGTAGGGGCCGCCGGCCGCGTCGATGGCGTCGCCCACGCCGAGGTCGTCGAAGACCTCCCGGGTGCGCGGCTGGATGCCCTTGCCGCGGGAGCCGGGGAAGAGGCCGTGCGCCCGCTCCACGACGAGGGCGTCGACCCCGCGCCGGGCCAGGTCGACGGCGAGCGCGAGACCGGTGGGGCCCGCGCCGACGATCAGGACGTCCGTGTGCGTGCCACCACTCGTGCCGGTGCCTATGCTGCTCATGCCACTTCTCCTTAACGTCGTTAAGTTGCTTTTCAAGAGTTGCCTTAACGGTGTTAAGCTGTCAAGCGTGACGACCCGGAGACCGCCGAGACTGGACAAGAAGCAGGTGGCGGAGACGGCGCTGCGCCTGCTGAACGAGGTGGGCCTGGACGGACTCACCCTGCGGGCCATCGCCAAGGAGCTGAACGTCCAGGCGCCCGCCCTCTACTGGCACTTCAAGGGCAAACAGGAACTGCTGGACGAGATGGCCACCGAGATGTACCGCCGGACGGTCGCGGGGGTGCGGCTCGCCCCGGAGGCCACCTGGCAGGAACGGCTCCTGGCCGTCAACCGGGCGCTGCGCGCGGCGCTGCTCGGCTACCGCGACGGCGCCAAGGTCTTCAGCGGTTCGCGCTTCACCGGCACCGGACACGCTCCCGAGCTGGAGGCGAACCTGCGCGCGCTGG
Source organism: Streptomyces sp. NPDC054883 (assembly GCF_053610645.1). Taxonomy (NCBI): domain Bacteria; kingdom Bacillati; phylum Actinomycetota; class Actinomycetes; order Kitasatosporales; family Streptomycetaceae; genus Streptomyces; species Streptomyces sp. NPDC054883. Next base: position 22,613 of record NZ_JBSGYT010000024.1, read on the forward strand.
TCGACGCCGGCTTCACGCTGCCCCAAGCGGTCCGCGCCTTCTCGACCGCCTCCTGCTTCACCCTCGGCTTCGTCACCGAGGAACAGGGCGTCGAGCCCGTCCCGGGCGAACGCCGGGAGGGCTACGACGTCACCGAACGCGCGGCCCGCATGTCGGCGTTCCCCCTCGCCGCGGCGGCGGGCGCCGACCTCTTCCAGGACTACGACGAGGGATTCGAGGAAGGCCTGTCGCTCGTCATCGCGGGCGTCGAAGCCCGCTACCGCACACCCTGACGAGCCGTACGCGCCCGCAGCCGGCGGGGGTTACGCGGGCAGGACCGCGTGGACCCGGTAGCCGCCGCCGTAGCGCGGCCCGGCGAAGCAGGAGCCGCCCAGGGCCCCGGCCCGCTCGCGCATCCCCAGCAGGCCGTGGCCGCCGCCCGGGTCGGCCGGGCGGGGAGCGGAGTCCGCCGAGGTGCCCCCGTCGTCCAGCACGGTCACCTCCACCGACGCCCCCACCCGCACCACGCTGACCTCGGCCGTCGCCCCGGGACCCGCGTGCTTGCGCACGTTGGTCAGCGCCTCCTGGATGACCCGGTACGCGGCCAGGTCCACGGCCGCCGGGAGCGGATCCGCCTCCGGGCCCAGCTCGACCATCACCTTCACCGGCAGCCCGGCGTTGCGGAAGGTCTCCGTCAGCTCCGCCAGTACCCCCAGACCCGGCGCGGGCTCCGTCGGCGCCTCCGGATCACCGGACTGCCGCAGCAGCCCGACGGTGGCGCGCAGTTCGTTCAGCGCGGACCGGCTGGCGTCGCGGACGTGGGCCAGCGCCTCCTTGGCCTGGTCGGGGCGCTTGTCCATCACGTGCGCCGCCACCCCCGCCTGCACGTTGACCAGGGCGATGTGGTGCGCGACCACGTCGTGCAGGTCCCGTGCGATGCGCAGCCGCTCCTCGGCGACCCGGCGCCGGGCCTCCTCCTCCCGGGTGCGTTCGGCGCGTTCGGCCCGCTCCCGGATGGCGTCGATGAAGGCCCGGCGGCTGCGCACCGCGTCCCCGGCGGCCGCCGCCATGCCGGTCCAGGCGAAGACGCCGATGTTCTCCTGCGAGTACCAGGGCAGCGGCCCGGCCAGCATGGCCACGCCCGTCAGCCCCGCCATGGTGAGCAGGCCGACCTTCCAGGTGGTGGGCCGGTCGGTGCGGGCGGCCAGCGTGTACAGCGCGATCACCGCGCTCATCACGACGGGCGTCCGGGGTTCCCCGGTCGCCAGCTCCAGCAGCGACAGGGCGATGGTCGCGGCGAGCACCGCGCGCGGCCGGCGCCGCCGGAACACCAGGGCCGCGGCGCCCAGCAGCATCAGCAGCAGCGAGAAGGGCTCGGGGGCGCGGGTGCCGAAGGTCGGGCCGTGCGGCCCGTGGGGAGTGGCGAACGAGCCGACCACCATGGCGACGAGCGCACCGAGCGCGAGTACGGCGTCGGTGGCCAGCGGATGGAGCCGCAGCCACTGCTGGACCGCGCAGAAGGGCTCCTGCCGGGTGGGGTCTGTCGTCACGGGAAGCTACGGTACGGCCTCTCCCGCGGTCCGGGTCAGTCGCTGCGCGCGGGCGGCGCAGGCGCGGACGGCGGCCGGCGGCCCAGCGGTATCCGGGAGCGCGGCGGCCCCCACTTCGCGCGGACCACGCACACCGCCATGACGGCGGCGATGGCGGCGAGGTGCTCCTTGCCCGCCAGGTTGTCCTTGATCAGCACCTCGCCGGTCATGACGGCGATCACCAGGGCCCCGGTGAGGTACGCCCGGTAGCGCCAGCACACGAAGATGGCGAGCCCCACCACGGCCGCCGACGGCCCGGTGTCGTTGACGACGCGGTCGGACACCGGCAGGCCGAAGGGGTGCTCAGGGCCCAGAGAGAGCCCGATCCGGGCATAGGTCGTCCCGGCGAGCGTGGCCACGTAGCCGATCAGCAGGGTGCGCCACCAGCCGATGCAGATCTCGGAGATGCCGAAGACCAGCAGGATCTGGCCGAGCGCCCCCCACACCGGCAGGTCGAGTGCCGGTACGAACAGCGAGAGCGGGGTCCGCAGGAGCGCCAGCCAGAGTGGGTCGGCGGCCTTGACGGAGCCGAGGTCCTGCACCGGCTGGAAACCCCAGTGGGTGTTCTGGACGATCTGGAACAGCGAGGTCAGGGCGACCGCGCCGATGGTCATCGGGATCGCACGCCACTTCTCGCGGACGAGCGCGTCCCGGATCGTCCGGAACAGGGGCCCCCACTCGCGGCGGGCGAACCGCCGCGGTGAGGGGTTCGACCACGCTGTCAACGACGCGTCTCCAGATGTCTGCGGTGCAGCCACTTCGGCAGGCCGGGTGCCTCCAGGAAGCCCTCGGCCCGGCCCGCCGCGATACCGATCCGCAGCAGGTCGGAACTCTTCTCGAAGAGCATGAACCGCGGTTCCCAGATCGGCCGGTATTTGGCGTTGGCCCGGTAGAGGGACTCGATCTGCCACCAACGGGAGAAGAAGCTCAGCAGCGAGCGCCACATGCGCAGCACCGGACCCGCGCCGAGCTTGGACCCCCGTTCGAAGACGGAACGGAACATCGCGAAGTTCAGTGAGACCTGTGTGACGCCGATCTCCTTTGAGCGCTCCAGCAGTTCGATGACCATGAATTCCATCAGACCGTTCTCGGAGTCCCGGTCCCGGCGCATCAGGTCGAGCGACAGGCCCTTGGGGCCCCACGGCACGAAGGACAGCACGGCGCGCAGCTCGCCCTGCCCGTCGAAGCACTCCAGCATCACGCACTGGCCGTCGTCCGGATCGCCCAGCCGGCCCAGCGCCATCGAGAAGCCGCGCTCGGTCGCGCCGTCGCGCCAGTCGTCGGCCCGCTTGAGGAGGTTGTCCATCTCGTCCGCCGGCACGTCGGCGTGACGCCGGATGCGGACGGTGTACCCGGCGCGCTTGACGCGGTTGAAGGCCTGCCGGACGGTCCGCATGGCGCGGCCCTCCAGGGTGAACTCGTCCGTCTCGACGATGGCCTCGTCACCGAGCTCCAGCGCGTCCAGGCCGTGCCGCGCGTAGATCTGCCCGGCCTCCTCGCTGGCGCCCATCACGGCCGGGATCCAGCCGTGCTCGCGGGCCTCGGCCAGCCAGGGCTCGATGGCGCCGGGCCAGGCCTCCGGGTCGCCGATCGGGTCGCCGGAGGCCAGCGAGACACCGCCGACGACGCGGTAGGTGACGGCGGCCTTGCCGGTGGGGGACCAGATGACGGACTTCTCCCGGCGCAGCGCGAAGTAGCCCAGCGAGTCGCGGTCGCCCTGCTTGGCGAGCAGCGCCCGCAGCCGCTCCTCGTCCTCGGGGGTCAGCGGGTCGACGGCGCGGCGCGCGCGGAACGCCGCGAACAGCACGGCGAGCAGCAGCATCATCGACATGACGTTGATGGAGACGTCCACCCAGCTGGGGGTGGCGATACCGTCGTAGGCCCGGTCGTTGGGCTCCAGCGTGACCAGCCGCATCACGCCGTACCGCCAGCGGGCCAGGAACGTCGCCTGGGCCCGGTCGGGGTCGGTGTTGGTGGCGCCGACCAGCAGGGCGGCGACGAGCGAGGTCACCAGCAGGCCGACGGCGCCGACGACGGTGGCGAGCTTGGGGTTGGACCGGTCGCCCTTGGCGTAGAACTCGTGCCGGCCGAGCACCAGGGCGCCGACGAAGGCGGCGGTCAGGATCAGCGACACCCAGTTCTGGGCGTGGTCGCGGAACTCGGGGTAGCAGAAGTTGAACTCCCCGCCCGTGCACGGGGCGAAGGCGGCGGTGGCGAAGGCGAACAGCAGCATCCCGCTGATCACCAGGTTCAGGATCCAGGCGGCCCGCTTGCGGCGGCGCATGGTGACCGCGAGGATCAGCGAGAACAGCCCGGACGCGAACCCGGCCGTGAGCAGGTACGGGGTGTAGAAGTCGGCGGTGTTGTGCCGGCGCAGGTCCTGGCCGAGCGAAAGCCACACCGCGCTGAGGAAGTTCACGAAGGTGACGGCACGCAGGTACCAGACGGCGAACGCGGCCCCGCGCCGCGATCGTCCGGTCCCCCTGCGGCCGGCCGCCTTGTCGGCGCCCTCACCGCCGGGTTCTTTCCTGCCGTTGGCTGCCGTCGTGGTTTCTACGCTGGTCAAGCGGACCTCTCCCATGGAATGCGATGTTATGGGGCGTCACCGTCCACGGGCGGTTCGAGCACCCCGGACTGCTCAGGCCCGTGGCGCCCGTCGACTCAGTCCTTCGGTTCCTCCGCCGCCCGCTCGGGCAGGTCCGCCGCGAGTGCGGCGGCCGCTTGGACGAGGGGGAGGGCCAGCAGGGCCCCGGTTCCTTCCCCCACTGTGACGCCGTGGTCGAGCACGGGGTTGAGCGCCATCCGGTCCAGGGCTTTGGCCTGGCCCGGCTCCCCGCTGGCCTGGCCGGCCAGCCACCAGTCCGGCGCCCGGAACGCGGCCCGCTGGGCCACCAGCCCGCAGGCCGCCGACACGATGCCGTCGAGGATGACCGGCGTACGGCGTACCGCGCACTGGAGCAGGAACCCGGTGACGGCGGCGACGTCCGCGCCGCCGACCTTGGCCAGCAGGGCCACCTGGTCGCCCAGCACGGGCCGGGCCCGGCGCAGCGCGTCGCGGATCGCCGCGCACTTGCGCATCCAGGCCAGGTCGTCGATGGGGACCCCGCCGCGGCCCGTCACCACGGAGGCGTCCGTGCCGCACAGGGCCGCGATCAGCGTCGCGGCCACCGTGGTGCCGCCCACGCTGAGGTCGCCGAGCACGACGAGGTCGGTCCCCGCGTCGGCTTCCTCATCGGCGACGCGCATCCCGAGCCGGAGCGCGGCCTCGGCCTCCTCGGGCGTCAGGGCGTCCTCCACGTCGATGCGGCCGCTGCCGCGCCGGACGCGGTGGCGGGTGACGTCCGCCGGAAGCAGTGCGGGGTCGCAGTCCAGTCCCGCGTCGACGACGCGGACACCGGCACCGAACCGGCCGGCCAGGACGGAGACCGGGCTGGTCCCGTCGAGCACCGCGCGCACCAGTTCGTGGGCGGAGCCGGCGGCCCGGCCGGAGACGCCGGCGGCGGCGATCCCGTGGTCGGCGGCGAACAGCACGACGCGCGGCCGCTCGATCGCCCGGACCGGCACCCGCCCCTGTGCGGCGGCCAGCCACTCGCCGAGCTCGTCGAGCCGGCCCAGCGCGCCGGGCGGCACGGCCAGCCGTTCGCGGCGATCCTCGGCATCACGACGGACGCCCCCGTCGGGGCGCTCGATCAGATCGGAGAACTCGTCGAGATTCAGCGTGGTCATCTGCCAGAGAGTACAGGCGGTGAAGCCCTCCCTCAGGCCCTGTCCCGCAAGCCGTCGCCGGCCTCCCGCGGCCCCGCCGCGGTGTCAGGGCTTCAAGATCAGCACCTGGCCGGCCGCGACCAGCAGCACGTGCTCGCACTCGGCCGCCACCGCGTTGTTCAGCCGGCCCAGCTCGTCACGGAAGCGCCGCCCCGACGCGGTCGCGGGAACCACGCCCGCACCCACCTCGTTGCTGACGAACACCACCGGCCGACGGGTCGTGCGCACGGCCTCCACCAGCGCGCCGGTCCGCTTGCGCAGCTCGGTCAGGCCGCCCGCCGCCCACACCGAGTCGTCCCACGCGCCCGCCCGGTCCATCGCGTCCGTCAGCCACAGCGCCAGACAGTCCACCAGCAGCGGCGGCCCGTCCCCGTCCGCCAGCAGCGGCACCAGCTCGCACGTCTCCACCGTCCGCCAGCTCGCCGGACGCCGCTCCCGGTGCAGGCCGACCCGCTGCGCCCACTCCGCGTCACCGTCCCGGGAACCGCCCGTGGCGACGTAGACCACCCCGGGGAACGGCGCCAGCCGCCGCTCGGCCTCGTACGACTTCCCCGAGCGGGCCCCGCCCAGCACCAGCGTCCGCCGCGGCACCTGCGGCAGCGCGCGGTACTCGCCGGCCACCACCGTGGTGCCGTCCGCCACCGTCCGCGCCCCGACGGCCGCACACCGGCGCTCCAGCTCCCGGCCCGGCGGGGTGTCGTGGTCCAGGTGCACGGCGATCACATCGGTGGCCGGGCCGACCGCCCCGCTCGCCCGCAGCCGGGCCAGCGCCTCCGGGCGGCCGAGCACGTCCGCGAGGACCACGTCGTACGGGAGTTGCCCGCCCGAGGCGGGGCCCAGGCCCGCCGGCGCCCCGCCCGGCGGCAGGTACAGCAGCCGGCCCCCGTCCGGCGCGGTGACCTCGTACCCCGTGCCCGGGGCGTCCATCGGCACGGCCCGCACCCGGTGCCCGCTGATCACGGCCAGCTCCCGGCCGTCCGGCACCCGGCCGGCGGCGGGCAGCCCGGGCGGCAGCTCCACTGCCGGGCCGTCGTGCGGGTGGGTGAGCAGCACCTGCCGCACGCCCGAGAGGGAATGCCCCGCACGGGCGCCGGCCAGCACCGCCCCCGGGGTCAGGTCCAGCAGCAGCGCGCCGTCCACCAGAACGGCGGTCGCGGCGCGGGCCGCCGGGCCGACGGCCAGGGCGCAGGCGGCGCAGGGACAGCCGGGGCGGGGCAGTCCTTCGGGTGTACCGGTACCGAGGAGAGTGAGTTCCACGGGATGATCCTCCCGCGTCGCCGGGACTGCTGCGCGCCCGGCTACTCTGCGGGCAGACTCAAGGGGAGTACGCGCGCGAGCGACAGACGAGCGGCGGACGAGCAACGGAGGCGGACATGGCGTGGACGTGGCGGTTCGAGGCGGCCGACGGCGGCGAGACCAACCCGTCGGTGGAGCCTGAGGAGTTCACCACGCAGGGGGACGCGGAGTCCTGGATCGGGGAGTACTGGAAGGACCTGCTGGAGGGCGGCGTCGAGCGGGTCAAGCTGGCCGACGACAGCGGCGCGGAGCTGTACACGATGAGCCTGCGCGAGGCGCTGGACGCGTGAGCGCCTGACGCGGCGGCGGTGTGCGGGGTCAGCCCCGTACACCGCACAGGTGCAGCAGCGCCGCCACCCCGCGGTAGGGGTCGGTGCGTCCGCCCCGCTCCTCGGCGGCCAGCAGCCGCTCCAGCTCCCCGTCCTGCGGCAGGCTCTCGCCGGCCTCGGTCCCGTCGGTGAAGACGCGGACGCCGTACCAGGTCTGGAGCGGGGCGCCGATCCCGGACAGGGTCGCGGTCAGATCGGCCAGCCGGTCGGCCCGTACCTCGAGGCCGAGCCGGTTCGTGTAGTCCACGGTGTCGAAGGCGGCCAGCGCGGCCGTCCAGTCCCCGTCCAGCCCGGGCCGCATGGCGAGGGCGTCGCCGTTGCGCACCAGCAGGGACAGCAGTCCGCCGGGAGCCAGCATGCGCGCCAGCCCGGCGAGCATCGCGTCCGGTTCGGGTACGTACATCAGCACGCCGTGGCACAGCACCACGTCGAAGCTGCCGGGACCGAAGTGGGCTCCCGTCTCGCGGCCGTCGCCCTCCAGCAGCCGGACCCGGTCCTGGATCCCGGGGGGCTCGGCGGCCAGCGCGGCGTGCGCGACCGCCAGCATGTCCGGGTCCTGCTCCAGGCCGGTGACCATGTGCCCGGCCCGGGCCAGGCGCAGCGCCTGGGTGCCCTGGCCCATGCCGACGTCGAGCACGCGCAGCCGCTGCCCGACGGGGAAGCGGTGCACGATCTGCTCGTCGACCTGTCGGCCCACGAGTTCCTGACGGACGGCGTTGCGCAGCCCGCCCAGGCCCTCCAGCCACAGCCGGGCGCCCCCGGCGAAACCCTGTTTCCCCTCCCCTGACGCCCCGGAGCGGGGCGTCGCTCGGCTCAGGGCCGTTCCCCGCGCTTGACCTGCGGCTTCGGAAGGCGCAGGCGGCGCATCTGGAGGGTGCGCATCAGGCCGTAGGCGGCGGCGCCGCGCTTCGGCTCGTCCGGGAAGCGCGTGTTCAGGGCCTTGCGCAGGCGGATGAACAGGCCGATGGAGTCGAGGATGATCAGGACGATCACGCCGAGCCACAGCAGCAGCGCGATGTTCTGGATCGAGGGGATCCGGACCATGCTCAGCACCAGGATGATCACCGCGAGCGGCAAGAACATCTCGGCGACCGAGTAGCGCGAGTCCACGTAGTCGCGGACGAACTTGCGGACCGGGCCCTTGTCGCGGGCGGGCAGGTAGCGCTCGTCGCCATTGGCCAGCGCCTCGCGCTGCTTGGACAGCTCTACGCGGCGGCGCTCACGGGCGCGCTTGGCATCCTCCTTGCGGTTGCCGGTCGAGGCCACCACTGCCTTGCGCTGCGACTGGGCCACAGCACGCTTCGGCGTCGGGCGGCCCTTCGGGGCCTGGGGGTTACGGGGCTGCGAAAGGCCGGCGCTCACCTTTTCGGTGGCGGCGTCCTTTTCTTCCTTGGAGGAACGGCTACCAAACACAAAACCCAAGCCTACGTGCTCGTGCGCCCCCGCCCCACCTCGGCGGGGAACGATCCGGCAACGGCGGGCGTCTTCCCTGTGCAGGGTTCTTACGGCGGGTGCGCCTGCCGCTTCTCCTGGGACCACCTACTCCTTGCGCCCGATACGGCGGGGGAAACAGTCGTCCTGGAGGAGGAGCGCATCCGCACAGGAACAGTGCGGTAATAGAGACAGGGCCCGTACTGTGGGTCCTGTTGGCGGCCGTCTCGGGAGACCGGGCACCGCCATGGCTGTGACCTGGAGCGAAGTCCGTCTAGAAGGGGGCGCGCGAAGCCCATGAGCGGTGTCATGAAGCGTATGGGGATGATCTTCCGCGCGAAGGCGAACAAGGCCCTTGACCGGGCCGAGGACCCGCGCGAAACCCTCGACTACTCGTACCAGAAGCAGCTGGAACTGCTGCAGAAGGTGCGCCGGGGAGTCGCCGACGTGGCGACCTCCCGCAAGCGGCTGGAACTGCAGCTGAACCAGCTCCAGGGCCAGTCCGCCAAGCTGGAGGACCAGGGCCGCAAGGCGCTCGCCCTCGGCCGCGAGGACCTGGCCCGCGAGGCCCTGGCCCGGCGCGCCTCCCTCCAGCAGCAGGTCAGCGACCTCGAGGTGCAGCACCAGACCCTCCAGGGCGAGGAGGAGAAGCTGACGCTGGCCGCCCAGCGCCTGCAGGCCAAGGTGGACGCCTTCCGGACGAAGAAGGAGACCATCAAGGCCACCTACACCGCGGCCCAGGCGCAGACCCGGATCGCCGAGTCCTTCTCCGGCATCTCGGAGGAGATGAGCGACGTCGGCCTCGCCATCCAGCGTGCCGAGGACAAGACCGCCCAGCTCCAGGCGAGGGCCGGCGCGATCGACGAGCTGCTGGCCTCCGGCGCCCTGGACGACCAGAGCGGTCTCGGCTCCAGGGACGACATCCAGGCCGAGCTCGACCGCCTCTCCGGCGGCACCGACGTGGAACTGGAACTCCAGCGGATGAAGGCCGAGCTGGCGGGCGGCCCGTCCGCCCAGCAGCAGGCCATCGAGGGCGGCGCCCCGGGAACCGGCCAGCCGTCGCAGACCCAGCACCGGTTCGACAAGCAGTAGGACGGGGCCCGTCATGATTGTCCGCATCATGGGGGAAGGCCAGGTGGAGCTGGCCGACAGCCACTTCGCCGAACTCAACACGCTGGACGACGAACTCCTCGCGGAGATGGAGTCCGGGGACGAGCAGGGCTTCCGCAACACGCTCTGCGCCCTGCTCGACGCGGTCCGGCGCCTCGGCGAGCCGCTGCCGGACGATGCGCTGGAGCCGTCGGAACTCATCCTGCCCGCCCCGGACGCGACGCTGGACGAGGTCCGGGAGATGCTCAGCGACGACGGCCTGATCCCCAGCTGACCGGCGCGCACCAGCAGGGTCCGCCGCTCAGTGCGGCGGGCCCTTGCGCATGGAGATCCGCTGCGGGTCCGGGGCGCCGCCGATGAACTCCTCGAACTTGCGGCGCGGCGCGGCCCAGCGCCGGTCGTGGTGGAAGGCCCGCAGCCCGGCCCTGGCGCGGGCCCGCGGGCGCTTGGCGTAGAACCGCTTCGCGTACGGGGAACCGGGCCGGGCCAGCCGGATCGCGCCGATCAGCGCGACGAAGGGCACGACCGTCCCGAACAGCGCGGTGCGCGGCTTGCCTTTCCAGAGGGCGACCAGCGCCAGGAAGAAGTTCCCGGCCATGTTCAGGACCACCAGGCCCCGGCTCTGCCGCTCCCCGGGACTGAGGTCGTTCACCCCGAAGGGCAGGAACCCGCCCAGCACCAGCGCCACCAGCGCGGCCGTCAGGACCACGATCTCGACGCTCTTGCGTCCCTGCTCGCTCCAGTAGACGTCGTCGAGGTGCAGGATCAGCGCGAACTCGTCCAGTACCAGGCCCGCGCCCAGCCCGAAGAGCACGGCCGAGGCCAGCGCGCCGAAACCGCCCCGGCCGCTGGCGATCGAGCCGAACCCGCCGATGATCACCAGGATCACCCCGGGCACCACGTGGTGGATGTGCAGGCCGCCCGGGGAGACGTTGCGGAACGGTCCCTTGCCGGCCCGGATCAGCCGGGTGATCACGCGGGTGACCAGGAACGACAGCACGAACGACAGCAGGGCGAGCAGCAGCGGCAGCTTGCCCGGTTCGATGATGTTCCGATACCACCAGTGACCCATACCCGCCGGCTCCTTCCCCTGGCACCTCCCGGTTTAGCAGGTATTGGGCAATTTACCGGCCGCCGTGAGCGGGTAGCGTTCGCGCCGATGACAGATTCGTACGAAGATCCGCCGACCGCCCCGCCCGCGGAGCGCGCCCCGTTCACCGACGGGCTCCGCTTCGCGTTCGGCACGCTCACCGTGCTGCCCGCCCGCATCACCCGCTGGGACCGGCCGGCCGCCCGCACCGGGATGGCGTGCGCCCCGCTCGCCGGCCTCGTCGTGGGCGCGCTCGCGGCGGCGGCCGGAGCACTCCTGCTGCTCCTCGGCGGCGGCCCGCTGCTGGCCGCGGCCGTCACCGTCGCCGTCCCGGCCGCGCTGACCCGCGGGTTGCACCTCGACGGGCTGGCCGACACCGCCGACGGGCTGGGCAGCGCGAAGCCGGCCGAGGACGCGCTGCGGATCATGAAGCAGTCCGACATCGGCCCCTTCGGCGTGATCTCCCTGCTCTTCGTGCTGCTGATCCAGGTGGCCGCCCTGGCCGACGCCTACGCGGACGGCTGGGGCCGGGGGGCCCTCGCCGCGGTGACAGCCGCCGTCGCCGCCCGGCTCTCGATGACCCTGGCCGCGCGCGACGGCGTCCCCGCCGCCCGGCCCGGCGGCCTGGGCGCGGCCGTCGCGGGCGTGCTCCCGCGCCGCTCGGCCACCGCCGTCGCCGTCCTCGCCACGGCGGCGGCAGCCGCCGCGGCCCTCCCGCTGGGCCTGCCCGCGGCCGCCCGGCACGCCGCCGCGGTACTCCTCGCGCTGGGCGCCGCCGAACTCCTGCTGCGCCGCTGCGTGCACCGCTTCGACGGGGTCACCGGGGACGTCTTCGGAGCCCTCTGCGAGACCGCGGCGACCGTGACGCTGCTGACCCTCGCCCTGGGATAGGCCTGTCCGCCCCGCGCGACGGGTGCCGGGCCCTGCCGCTGCTCGACGTCAGCCGGGTCTGCCGGCGCGCCGAGGCGTCGCGGCGGCCGCGGCACTCGAACCGGCCGCCTCGCAGTCCATCCCGAACGGGGTGTCGATCCAGGTCCGGGGCCCGACGGATCAGGGTCGGATAGCCCCTCCCCCCGCCGGCCGCCCGCGGGGCGCGACCGCCGGCCGAAGCCGCGGCCCGGGCGCCGCCGGCCCCTGCCCGGGCGCGGGCCGGTGGGGGACGCGCCGTACGCTCGGGGCGTGGAAGAGACGCCGACGCCCATCAGGGTGCTGCTCGCCGACGACCAGGCGCTGCTGCGCAGCGCGTTCAAGGTGCTGGTCGACTCCGAGCCCGACATGCACGTCGTGGGCGAGGCCTCGGACGGCGCCCAGGCCTACGCCCTGGCCCGCGAACACCGGGCCGACGTCGTCCTCATGGACATCCGCATGCCGGGCACCGACGGCCTCGCCGGCACCCGCATGATCACCGCCGACCCGGCACTCGCCGCGGTCCGGGTCGTCATGCTGACCACCTTCGAGGTCGACGAGTACGTGGTCCAGGCCCTGCGGGCGGGCGCCTCCGGCTTCCTCGGCAAGGGCGCCGAGCCCGAAGAGCTGCTCACCGCCATCCGGGTCGCCGCCGCCGGCGAGGCGCTGCTCTCCCCGGCCGCCACCAAGGGGCTGATCGCCACCTTCCTCGCCCAGGGCGCCCCGGCCGACGCCCCTGCCCCCGGCTCCGCGCACGCGGAACGGCTCGCCGCGCTGACCGGCCGCGAGCGCGAGGTACTCGTACTCGTCGCGGCCGGCCTCTCCAACGACGGCATCGCCGGCCGCCTGGAAGTCAGCCCGCTCACCGTCAAGACGCACGTCAACCGGGCCATGGCCAAGCTCGGCGCCCGCGACCGGGCCCAACTGGTCGTCATCGCCTACGAATCGGGCCTGGTCCGGCCCCGCGCGGACTGAGCGCGGCGGGCCGCGCAGTAGGGCGGCGTACTGCGGGCGCGGTACGCGGGACGCGAGGACGGCACCTGGGAGCGACGCGCTGCCACCGCGGCACGGGCGAGGCTGAGGCGCCCTCGTGTCTGAACCTGCAGAGAGATCCCGAACCATGTCGTGGCTGTCCCGCTTCAGCCTGGCCCAGAGAGCGCTGATCGGCCTCGTGTCGATCGTCGCGCTCTTCTTCGGCGCCATAGCCATCCCACAGCTCAAGCAGCAACTGCTGCCCTCCATCGAACTGCCGATGGTGTCCGTGCTCGCGCCGTACGAGGGTGCCTCGCCCGACGTGGTGGAGAAGCAGGTCATCGAGCCGATCGAGGCCACCCTCAAGGGTGTTGACGGCATCACCGGCATCACCTCGACCGCCAGCGAGGGCAACGCCCTGATCACGGCGCAGTTTGACTACGGCGACAGCGGCACCAAGCAGCTCGTCGCCGACGTCCAGCAGGCCGTCAACCGGGCCCGCGTCCGGATGCCCGCCGACGTCGACCCGCAGGTGGTGGCCGGTTCCACCGACGACATGCCGACCGTGGTCCTCGCCGCCACCTCCGGCAAGGACCAGCAGGCCCTCGCCGACCAGCTGGAGAGCTCGGTCGTCCCCGTCCTCTCCGACATCCCCGGCGTCGGCCGGGTCACCGTCGACGGCGTCCAGAAGCTCCAGGTCACCGTCACCCCCGACCCCGCGAAGCTGGCGGCGGCCGGTCTCGACGGCGCCTCCCTCGCCAAGGGCCTCCAGGCGGGCGGCGCGACCGTCCCCGCCGGCTCCTTCGACGAGGAGGGCAAGAACCGCACCGTGCGGGTCGGCGCCGGCTACACCTCCCTCGCCCAACTGGAGGAGCTGCGCCTGAGCGCCGGGCCCGGCAAGCCGGCCGTGCGCCTGGCCGACGTCGCCTCGGTGAAGCAGGAGCCCGCCAAGGCCGCCTCCCTCACCCGTACCAACGGCAAGCCCAGCCTGTCCGTCACCCTGACCATGGACAAGGACGGCAGCGCCGTCGCGATCTCCGACGCGGTTAAGGACAAGCTGCCCGAGCTGCGCTCCACCCTCGGTTCGGGCGCCGGCCTGGCCGTGATCATGGACCAGGGCCCGGCCGTCGCCAAGTCCATCTCGGGCCTGACCACCGAGGGCGCCCTCGGCCTGGTCTTCGCGGTTCTCGTGATCCTGGTCTTCCTCGCCTCGCTGCGCTCGACGCTGGTCACCGCGGTCTCCATCCCGCTGTCCGTCGTCCTCGCGCTGATCGTCCTGTGGACCCGCGACCTGTCGCTGAACATGCTGACGCTCGGCGCGCTCACCATCGCCATCGGCCGGGTCGTCGACGACTCGATCGTGGTCCTGGAGAACATCAAGCGCCACCTCGGCTACGGCGAGGAGCGCGAGGCCGCCATCATCACCGCGGTGAGGGAAGTGGCCGGGGCGGTCACCTCCTCCACCCTCACCACCGTCGCCGTCTTCCTGCCGATCGGCCTCGTCGGCGGCATGATCGGACAGCTGTTCAGCTCCTTCTCGCTGACCGTCACGGCCGCCCTGCTGGCGTCGCTGCTCGTCTCGCTGACCGTCGTACCCGTCCTGTCGTACTGGTTCCTGCGCGCCCCCAAGGGCACCTCGCAGGATCCCGGCAAGGCCCGGCGCGACGCGGAGGAGAAGGAGGCGCGCAGCCGCCTCCAGCGGTTCTACGTCCGCGTCCTGGGCTTCGCCACCCGCCGCCGGCTGACCAGTGTCGCCGTCGCGGCGGCGGTCCTGGTCGCCACCTTCGCCATGACCCCGCTGCTCAAGACGAACTTCTTCGACCAGGGCGAGCAGGACACCCTGACGGTGAAGCAGACGCTGGCCCCGGGCACCTCGCTGGCCGCCGCCGACGAGGCGAGCCGCAAGGTCGAGCGGGTCCTCGGCTCCGTCGACGGGGTCAAGGACTACCAGGTCACCGTCGGCTCCTCCGGCTTCATGGCGGCCTTCGGCGGCGGTACGGGCACCAACCAGGCCTCCTACCAGGTCACCTTGGAGGACGCCGGCGACGCCGACTCCGTCAAGGGGCGCATCGAGGGCGAGCTGGCCGGGCTCGACGGCGTCGGCGAGACCCGGATCCTCGCGGGCGGCGGCTTCGGCAGCTCCAACCTGAGCGTGGTCGTCAAGGCCGGTGACGCGGGCGTGCTCGCCAAGGCCGCCGAGCAGGTGCAGGCCGAGGTGGCCAAGCTCAAGGACGTCACCGACGTCCAGAGCGACCTCTCCCAGTCCGTGCCCCGCATCTCGGTCACCGCCACCCCCAAGACCGCCGAAGCGGGCCTGGACCAGGGCGCCCTCGGCGCGCTCGTCGCCCAGGCCGTCCGCGGCACCCCGGCCGGCAAGGCCGTACTGGACGACACCGAGCGGGACATCGTCATCAAGTCCGCCCGGCCGGCCACCACCCTGGCCGAACTCCAGGCGCTGCCGGTCGGCCCGACGGCCAGGCTCGGCGACGTCGCCGACGTGAAGACGGTCCCCGGCCCCGTCGCGATGACCCGGATCGACGGCGCCCGCGCCGCCACCATCACCGCCCGGCCGGTCGGCGACAACACCGGTGCCGTCAGCAGCGCGCTCCAGAGCAGCATCAAGGCGCTGGACCTGCCCGTCGGCGCCACCGCCTCCATCGGCGGCGTCTCCCAGGACCAGAGCGAAGCCTTCGGCTCCCTGGGCCTGGCGATGCTCGCGGCCATCGCGATCGTCTTCATGCTGCTGGTCGCGACCTTCCGGTCGCTGGTCCAGCCGCTGATCCTGCTGGTGTCCGTCCCCTTCGCGGCGACCGGCGCGCTCGGCCTGCTGATCGTCACCGGCACCCCGATGGGCGTCCCGGCGATGATCGGCATGCTGATGCTCATCGGCATCGTGGTCACCAACGCGATCGTCCTGATCGACCTGGTCAACCAGTACCGGAGCCAGGGCCTGGGCGTCGTCGAGGCCGTCATCGAGGGCGGTCGGCACCGCCTGCGGCCCATCCTGATGACCGCACTCGCGACCGTCTTCGCGCTGCTCCCGATGGCGCTCGGCGTCACCGGCGAAGGCGGCTTCATCTCCCAGCCGCTCGCGGTGGTGGTCATCGGCGGCCTGATCAGCTCGACGCTGCTGACCCTGCTCCTGGTGCCGACCCTCTACACGATGGTCGAGCTGTTCAAGGAGCGCCGGCAGGCCAAGCGGCGGGCCCGCCTGACGGTGGTCCCGGCCCCGAGCGAGGGGGAGACCCCGGCGCGGGTCTGAGCGCGGGGCTCCGTACACGCCGAAGGGGCGCCTCCCGGCCGGGAGGCGCCCCTTCGGGCGTGCGGTGGGGGCGGGCTACGGCAGCGCCAGCATCCGCTCCAGGGCGAGCTTCGCGAAGCTCTCCGTCTCCTTGTCGACCTGGATCCGGTTGACGAGGTTGCCCTCGGCCAGGGACTCCAGGGCCCACACCAGGTGGGGGAGGTCGATGCGGTTCATGGTCGAGCAGAAGCAGACCGTCTTGTCGAGGAAGACGACTTCCTTGTCCTCGGCGGCGAATCGGTTCGCCAGGCGCTGGACCAGGTTCAGCTCGGTGCCGATGGCCCACTTGGAGCCGGCCGGGGCCGCCTCCAGCGCCTTGATGATGTACTCCGTCGAGCCGACGTAGTCGGCGGCCGCCACGACCTCGTGCTTGCACTCGGGGTGGACGAGCACGTTCACGCCGGGGATCCGGGCGCGGACGTCGTTGACGGAGTCGACCGAGAACCGGCCGTGCACCGAGCAGTGCCCGCGCCACAGGATCATCTTGGCGTCCCGCAGCTGCTCGGCGGTCAGGCCGCCGTTCGGCTTGTGCGGGTTGTAGAGCACGCAGTCGTCCAGGGACATGCCCATGTCGCGCACGGCGGTGTTGCGGCCCAGGTGCTGGTCCGGCAGGAACAGCACCTTCTCGCCCTGCTCGAAGGCCCACTCCAGGGCCTTCTTGGCATTGGAGGAGGTGCAGATCGTGCCGCCGTGCTTGCCGGTGAAGGCCTTGATGTCGGCGGAGGAGTTCATGTACGAGACGGGCACCGTGCTGCCGGCTATCCCCGCCTCGGTCAGCACGTCCCAGCACTCCGCGACCTGCTCGGCGGTGGCCATGTCGGCCATCGAGCAGCCCGCCGCGAGGTCGGGCAGCACGACCTTCTGGTCGTCCGTCGTGAGGATGTCGGCCGACTCGGCCATGAAGTGGACGCCGCAGAAGACGATGTACTCGGCCTCCGGCTTGGCGGCCGCGTCCCTGGCCAGCTTGAAGGAGTCACCCGTCACGTCCGCGAACTCGATGACCTCGTCGCGCTGGTAGTGGTGGCCGAGGATGAAGACCTTGTCCCCCAGCTTCTCCTTGGCCGCGCGGGCGCGCGCCACCAGGTCCGGGTCCGACGGCGAGGGCAGGTCGCCGGGGCACTCGACCCCGCGCTCGCTCTTGGGGTCGGCTTCGCGGCCGAGCAGCAGCAGGGCGAGCGGCGTCGGCTGGACGTCCAGTGGCTGGGTGTCCATAGGCTGGGCGGTGGTCACGACACGCACCCTTTCTGTTCTGCGACAAGGGACTTCTGAAGACGTTCGGAGCGACTTCTCGTCTATTTGACGCTATCTATCATAGCCGCTTCACGTCAGTTTGACGATGCCGATAGTGTCGATGTGACGAATTCGCCCGCTCCGCCTGTCCCCGTCCGTCAGGTCCGCGCCCGGGCCCCGGTGTGCGAGCATGAATATCTGGAACAAGGTGCGGGACCCGGAATGAATCCGCGGTCGCGCTGGTTGCCACCGACGGCAAGAGTCCGACGTTTCCCCAGCCTCCGGCGGGGAGCCGCCCACTTCGGGAGTGAATGCAGATGTCCGTACAGGACGAAAAGACCACCGTGAGCGACGGCATCCTCCTGTCCGACGCCGCCGCCGAGAAGGTCAGGACCCTGCTGGAGCAGGAAGGCCGTGATGACCTCGCGCTGCGCGTCGCCGTCCAGCCCGGTGGCTGCTCGGGCCTGCGCTACCAGCTCTTCTTCGACGAGCGCTCCCTCGACGGCGACGTCGTCAAGGACTTCGACGGGGTCAAGGTCGTCACCGACCGCATGAGCTCCCCGTACCTGCACGGTGCCTCCATCGACTTCGTCGACACCATCGAGAAGCAGGGCTTCACGATCGACAACCCGAACGCCACCGGCTCCTGCGCCTGCGGCGACTCGTTCAGCTAAGCCGACGGGCTGCGCCGAGGGCCCGGACGGCATCCGCCGTCCGGGCCCTCGGCGTACCCGGGGTGGTGAGCGCTACTGGCGGGGGAGCGGCTTGCCCGTCGTCGCGTCCACCACCTTGCGGTCGCCCAGCGGCTTCTGGAGCGTCACCGACCGGGACATCTCCTTCGCCAGCATGATGCAGGCCCGGCCCGGCTTGTCCGGGGTGTCGGTGATCTTCACCAGGACGTCGGTCCCCTCCTCCCGCGCCTCCAGGGCGTAGGTGCTGCACACCCCGCCCCAGAAGTTCACGGTCAGCGTCCGGTCGGCCTCCTTGTAGGAGAACCCGGGCACCGTACGCGCCCCCGCGCTCGGAGCGACCGTCTCGCGGGCCGAAGCCGGCTCGACCACCGTGTGCGCCGGTGCGCCATCGGCCGCCGCCTCGAACAGCCAGGCCGGGACCAGGCCCCGCCCGCCGCCGTCGACCGTCCCCGCGGCGAGGCCCAGCACGGCCCCCCGTACGGTCTCGGTCCGCGGCGGCTTCATCGGGCGCGGCTCCGGGTTGCAGGGCAGGGTGTCCGTCGCGCCCGTCGGCGTGTCCGGAGTCAGCGGGACCGAGGTCGCGCAGCCGCTGGGGCCGGGGCCGGACCCGGCCGACCCGCCGCTGCGGGCGTTGAGCCGGGTCAGCGCCTCGGCGGCGCCGATCACCGGCTCCTCGGCCGTGCGGACCGGGGCCTTCAGCTCGCCGCTGCCCGCCACCACCGTGCCGTCGGGGCCGACGCTCACCTTGCTGGACCAGCCCTGCGTGGGCATCCCGCCCACCACCGGGTCGGCCGTCACCACCCGGACCGCGCCCTGGGTGAGGCGGGCGTCCAGCTTGGCGTCCGCCTGGCCCGCGCCCGCGAGCACCGGGGCGGCGGCGGACTTGGCGGCCTCCTCGGACACGGGCTGAGCGGTGTCGCCCGCGGCCCGCGGCAGCGTGGCCGGGCCGCAGGTGTCCTGGCCGCGCTTGCAGTTGTCGCTGCCCGCGCCCGCGCCGCTGCCGGCGCCGTTGCCGTCCCCGCCCGCCTGGAACCGGGTGAAGTTCCAGGTGCCCGGGGCCGTACGGGTGACCGTGAGCCGGGGCCCGGACCCGTCGGCCGCCTCGCCGGCCAGCCACTGCTCGCCGGTGAGCCGGGGCGCGCCGGGGATGCCGAGGGCCGTCGCGAGCCGGGCCACCTCCTCGGAGGTCACCTCGCCGGTGGCCGCGTAGGCCGGGGCGGTGGCCGGGGCGTCGGGGAGCTTGACGCCGGCCCGGTAGGTCACCCCGCCGCCCGAGGGGTCGGGCTCGCCGGGGGCGATGCCCGGGCCCGGCGGGGTCGGCGCCACGCGGGGCGCGGAGGCCGCGCTGTCACCCGTACGGCGGCCGCCCGAGCCGTCGCCGTAGGCCGTGGACGCCCAGTAGGCGGTGCCCCCGCCCGCCAGGAGGACGGCCGCCGCGACCGAGCCGACGGCCCAGCCCGGCCGCCGTCGTGTGGGGCGTGATGTGTCGGGTCGTTCGGTGGTCACCGCATCGCTCCTTCGCCTGTCCCGCGTGTCTCGATGCGGGTGTGACGGAGCGGACCGCGAACCGGTTCCCTCCGGACAGATCCTAGTGGCCGTACTCCGCCGTGGCGGCGATCAGCCGCGCCGAAGCGGGCGGGACGCGGACGCCGTGGATCTGGGAGGGCGCCACCGGCGCGGGCCGCGGGTCTGCCGGGACCGCCCAGTGCGGGGCCATCCGGGCGCAGTCGCCCAGCAGCCGTGCGAAGCCCGGCCGCGTCACGGCGGTGTGCTCGGCGTACCCGAAACCATCGGTGTAGGTCATGGAGGGCACGTTAAGCGCGAGTGACGCGAGGAGAAAGACCTACTACGGGGTAGTTTCGACGGGTCGGCCCCGAGCCGTCGACCGGGTAGTTTTGACTGTCCCCTCGCCCTCCCCCGCAGGAGCATCCACGCCGTGCGTATCGCAGTCACCGGCTCCATCGCCACCGACCACCTGATGACCTTCCCGGGCCGCTTCGCCGACCAGCTGGTCGCCGACCAGCTGCACACGGTCTCCCTCTCCTTCCTCGTCGACAACCTCGACGTCCGGCGGGGCGGTGTCGGCCCGAACATCTGCTTCGGCATGGGGCAGCTCGGCAGCCGCCCGGTCCTGGTCGGCGCCGCCGGTTACGACTTCGACGAGTACCGCGCCTGGCTGGACCGGCACGGCGTCGACACCGAGTCCGTGCGGATCTCCGAGGTGCTGCACACCGCGCGCTTCGTGTGCACCACGGACGCCGACCACAACCAGATCGGCTCCTTCTACACGGGCGCGATGAGCGAGGCCCGCCTCATCGAGCTCAAGGCCGTCGCCGACCGGGTGGGCGGGCTGGACCTCGTCCTGATCGGCGCCGACGACCCCGAGGCGATGCTCCGCCACACGGAGGAGTGCCGTACCCGCGGGATCCCCTTCGCGGCCGACTTCTCGCAGCAGATCGCCCGGATGGACGGCGAGAACATCCGCACCCTGATGGAGGGCGCGACGTACCTGTTCTCGAACGAGTACGAGAAGGGCCTCATCGAGTCGAAGTCCGGCTGGACGGACGCGGAGATCCTCTCCAAGGTGGGCACCCGCGTCACCACGCTCGGCTCGAACGGCGTGCGCATCGAGCGCGAGGGCGAGGAGCCGATCGTCGTCGGCTGCCCGGAGGAGAACGCGAAGATCGACCCGACCGGCGTCGGCGACGCCTTCCGCGCCGGTTTCCTGACCGGCCTGGGCTGGGGCGTCGGGCTGGAGCGGGCGGCGCAGGTCGGCTGCATGCTGGCGACCCTGGTGATCGAGACGCTGGGCACCCAGGAGTACACCCTGGCCCGCGCGCACTTCATGGACCGCTTCACCAAGGCCTACGGCGAGACGGCCGCCGCCGGGGTCCGGGCCCACCTGGCATAGCGCGCGACCACCACGGCCACGCCCCCGGCCGGTGCCGGGGGCGTCGCCGTCACCGCAGGCGGCGGACCGTGTACGCCGCGCCCACCGGCCGGGCGGCCTCGCCCACGTACGCGTGGCCCCGCATCGCGCACCACGCCGGGATGTCGAGCCGGGCCACCTCGTCGTCGGAGACCACCGTCACCGTCCCGCCCACGGGCACCGTGCCGATCGCCCGGGCCAGCTCGATGACCGGCTGCGGGCACCGCAGGCCCAGCGCGTCCAGCTCCACCGACTCCGCGACGGGGGCCGCCTCCTGAGCCTGCGGCACCCCGAGCCGCGCCCGCATGCCCGACACCGCCCTCGGCAGCACCTCCAGGAACCCGTTCACCTCCTCGGCCGTCGTCCCCGGCGGCAGGGACACCCGTACGTTCCCCTCCGACAGCACGCCCATCGCCTTCAGGACGTGCGACGCCGTCAGGGTGGAGCTGGTGCAGGACGAGCCCGACGACACCGAGTAGCCCGCCCGGTCCAGTTCGTGCAGCAGGGTCTCCCCGTCGACGTACAGGCAGGAGAACGTGACCAGGTGCGGCAGCCGCCGCTCGGCGTCGCCCACCACCTCCACGTCCGGCACCAGCCGAGCGACCCGCCGCCGGATCCGGTCCACCAGCACCCGCAGCCGGGCCGCCTCCGCGTCCGCCTCGGCCCGTACGGCCCGCAGCGAGGCCGCCGCCGCCACGACGGCCGGTAGGTTGCCGAAGCCGGGGGAGCGGCCCGACTCCCGTTCGTCCGAGGGGCCTTGGGGGGCGAACCGGACCCCCTTGCGGACCGCCAGCAGCCCCACCCCGGGCGGGCCGCCCCACTTGTGGGCGCTCGCGGTGAGCAGCGACCACGCGCCCTCCACCGGGCCCCAGCCCAGCGATTGCGCCGCGTCCACCAGCAGCGGCACCCCCGCCGCCCCGCAGACCTCGGCCACCTCCGCCACCGGCTGGACCGTGCCCACCTCGTGGTTGGCCGACTGGAGGCAGGCCAGCGCGGTGGCCGGGTCCACGGCGGCGGCGTACCCGTCGGGGGACACCGCCCCCAGCCGGTCCACCGGAACCTCCGTCACCGTGCCGCCGGACGCCGCGTGCGCCTCGGCCGCGTGGAGGACGGAGCTGTGCTCCACCGCCGAGACGACCAGCCGGCTGCCGACCCGGCGGCGCCCGGCGAGCGCCCCCGCGACGCCCGTGTGAACCGCGTGCGTCCCCGAAGGAGTGAACACGAGCTCGTCGGCGCGGCACCCCACCGCCTCGGCGGCCGCCTCCCGCGCCGCGTCCAGCAACAGCCGGGCCCGCCGCCCCTCGCGGTACAGCCGGACGGGGTCGGCCCAGCCCTCGTCCAGGGCGGCCTGCAGCGCCTGCCTGGCCACGGGGTGGAGCGGGGCGGCGGAAGCGGAGTCGAAGTACGGCATACGGGCACGCTAACCGGCCCTGCGCCGCACCCGGGGTCAGGGCCCGTCAGAAGGGGGGTCCCGGCCGCGGTTCAGGGCCGGATGGGCCGTCCCCCGGACGGCGGATCCATCCCTTCGGGGTCAGTAGCGGCGCGTTGGGCACCCTCCCCGCGCGACCCCAAATAGCGTCCAGTAGGGTTTGGTCCGCATAAACATCCAAACCCCTGCCTGCGTCAGGGCCGGCGACCGACCCGAACACGGCCGCGGCCGGCCGCGCGGGCCGAGACTCTCGGGAAGGCGCTACGTGAGTCCCTACGGCTCCGACCGCTCGCCGCGGCGCCCGATGCGGCGGAAGCTGCTGCAGGCGCTGACTGCGGGCGCGGTCCTGGCGACCGCCACTGGTTGCTCGTACAACTGGCAAGACTTCCCCCGCCTCGGAATGCCCACCCCGGTCACGGAGGAGGCGCCTCGCATCCTGTCCCTGTGGCAGGGGTCGTGGGCAGCCGCCCTCGTCACGGGCATCCTGGTCTGGGGCCTGATCCTGTGGAGCGTCATCTTCCACCGGCGCAGCCGGACGAAGGTGGAGGTCCCCCCGCAGACCCGTTACAACATGCCCATCGAGGCGCTGTACACGGTCGTTCCGCTCATCATCGTCTCGGTGCTCTTCTACTTCACCGCGCGTGACGAGTCGAAGCTGCTCTCCCTCTCCGCCAAGCCGGCCCACACGATCAACGTGGTCGGCTACCAGTGGAGCTGGGGCTTCAACTACGTCGAGAACGTCGACGGCGACGGGGCCACCCCGAAGGCGGGCGAGGTGCCCAAGAACCTCGCCAACATTCCGGACCGCTTCACCAAGGACTTCCCCGCGGGCGCCGAGGGCGTCTACGACAAGGGCGTCCCCGGCGAGCGGAACCCGCAGACCAACAACCCGGGGCCGACCCTCTACCTGCCCAAGGGCGAGAAGGTCCGCTTCATCCTGTCGTCGAACGACGTCATCCACTCCTTCTGGGTGGTGCCCTTCCTGTTCAAGCAGGACGTGATCCCCGGTCACACCAACGTCTTCGAGGTCACCCCGGACCAGTTCGGCACCTACAAGGGCAAGTGCGCCGAGCTCTGCGGCGTCGACCACTCCCGGATGCTCTTCAACGTGAAGATCGTCTCGCCCGCCGAATACCAGGCGCACCTCAAGGAGCTGGCCGAGAAGGGGCAGACCGGCTTCCTCCCGGCCGGCATCAACCAGACGGACTCGGCCCGGAACGCGGAGACGAACAAACTGTGAGCATCCTCAACGAACCTCAGGGTGCCGCCGCAGCCGACTCGTACGAGAACGAGCTGCCGGTACGGCGCAAGCAGCCGGGCAACGTGGTCGTGAAGTGGATGACCACGACCGACCACAAGACCATCGGCACGATGTACCTGGTCACGTCGTTCGTGTTCTTCCTCATCGGCGGCGTACTGGCGCTCTTCATGCGCGCCGAGCTGGCCCGTCCGGGCTCGCAGATCATGTCGAACGAGCAGTTCAACCAGGCGTTCACCATGCATGGCACGATCATGCTGCTGATGTTCGCCACCCCGCTGTTCGCGGGCTTCGCGAACTGGATCATGCCGCTGCAGATCGGCGCGCCCGACGTGGCGTTCCCGCGGCTGAACATGTTCGCGTACTGGCTGTACCTCTTCGGCTCGACCATCGCGGTGGCCGGCTTCGTCACGCCGAACGGCGCCGCCGACTTCGGCTGGTTCGCCTACTCCCCGCTGTCGGACGCGGTCCGCTCGCCGGGCATCGGCGCCGACATGTGGATCATGGGTCTGGCCTTCTCGGGCTTCGGTACGATCCTCGGCTCGGTCAACTTCATCACCACGATCATCTGCATGCGCGCTCCCGGCATGACGATGTTCCGCATGCCGATCTTCACCTGGAACGTGCTGCTGACCGGTGTGCTGGTCCTGCTCGCCTTCCCGGTGCTGGCCGCCGCGCTCTTCGCCCTGGAGGCCGACCGGAAGTTCGGTGCGCACGTGTTCGACGCCTCGAACGGAGGCGCCCTGCTCTGGCAACACCTCTTCTGGTTCTTCGGCCATCCAGAGGTGTACATCATCGCGCTACCGTTCTTCGGCATCGTCTCCGAGATCATCCCGGTCTTCAGCCGCAAGCCGATGTTCGGCTACATCGGTCTGATCGCCGCGACGATCGCGATCGCCGGTCTCTCGGTGACCGTGTGGGCGCACCACATGTACGTCACCGGCGGTGTGCTGCTGCCGTTCTTCTCCTTCATGACCTTCCTGATCGCGGTACCGACCGGTGTGAAGTTCTTCAACTGGATCGGCACCATGTGGAAGGGCTCGCTGTCCTTCGAGACCCCGATGCTCTGGACGATCGGCTTCCTGGTCACCTTCACCTTCGGTGGCCTGACCGGCGTCATCCTGGCCTCGCCCCCGATGGACTTCCACGTCTCCGACTCGTACTTCGTCGTCGCGCACTTCCACTACGTCGTCTTCGGCACCGTGGTCTTCGCGATGTTCGCCGGCTTCCACTTCTGGTGGCCCAAGTTCACGGGCAAGATGCTGGACGAGCGCCTCGGCAAGATCACTTTCTGGACGCTGTTCATCGGCTTCCACGGCACCTTCCTGGTACAGCACTGGCTCGGTGCCGAGGGCATGCCGCGCCGTTACGCGGACTACCTCGCCGCCGACGGCTTCACGACGCTGAACACCATCTCCACGATCAGCTCGTTCCTGCTCGGCCTGTCGATGCTGCCGTTCATGTACAACGTCTGGAAGACGGCCAAGTACGGCAAGAAGGTCGAGGTCGACGACCCGTGGGGTTACGGCCGTTCGCTGGAGTGGGCGACTTCCTGCCCGCCGCCGCGGCACAACTTCCTCACCCTGCCGCGGATCCGCTCCGAGTCCCCGGCGTTCGACCTGCACCACCCGGAGATCGCGGCCCTCGACCACCTCGAGGACCACACCGCCGGTGCCACCAAGGCCCTCACCGGCGACAAGGAGGCCGGCAAGTGAAGATCCAGGGCAAGCTGTTCCTCTGGCTCTCCTTCTTCATCCTGATCATGGCCGTCGTGTACGGCGTGTGGTCGAAGGAGCCCGTGGGCACCACCGCGCTCTTCCTGGCCTTCGGCCTGAGCGTCATGATCGGCTACTACCTGGCCTTCACGGCCAAGCGCGTGGACGAGATGGCCCAGGACAACCTGGAGGCCGACGTCGCCGACGAGGCGGGCGAGCTGGGGTTCTTCTCCCCGCACAGCTGGCAGCCGCTCTCGCTGGGCATCGGCGGTGCGCTCGCGTTCATGGGCGTCATCTTCGGCTGGTGGCTCATGTACTTCTCGGCCCCGATCATCGTGATCGGCCTGTGGGGCTGGGTGTACGAGTACTACCGCGGTGAGAACCAGAACCAGTAGCGAGCACCACCCGCAGGACCCGAGCACGGCACCAGGGGCCCGGACACCTCCAACGGAGGAGTCCGGGCCCCTCGTTTGCAGTCACCCCGCGCGCCGTAATTGTCATACCTTCTTAGCGTTGGCTCCATGAAGCACTCACCGCGTCTTTGGACGGTACTCAGCTGCTCCCTGCTGGTCGCGTCCCTCGGGGCCGGCGCCACCGCGTGTGGGGGGTCCGACGACAACCCGCTGTCCGCCCGTCCGTACGACGCGGGCGACCACGTCGCTTTCAACCAGGCCTCCGGCGGTCGCCCCGCCGACCCCAGCCGGCCGCTGGAGGTCACCTCGAAGGGCGTCGGCTCGCGGATCACCGACGTGACCGTGGTGGACACCCACGGCCGCCGGCTGGCGGGCGAGCTCTCCGCCAAGGGCGACCGCTGGCACAGCACCGCCGCGATGGCCGCCGGCGTGCGCTACACGGCCACCGTGAGCACGGAGGACGAGCGGGGCGCCCCAGGGCAGCGCACGCTGACGTTCGACACCACCCCGGCCAAGAAGGTCCTCCAGGTGGAATTCGGCCCGGACGCGGGCAAATACGGTGTCGGACAGCCCATCACGGCCGAACTGAGCGAGCCGGTCAAGGACAAGGCCGCCCGCGCCCTCGTGGAGCGCGGTCTGGTCGTGGACGTGCCGTCGGGCATCGAGGGTGCCTGGCACTGGGTGGACGACAAGAAGCTGCACTTCCGCCCCAAGGACTACTGGCCCGCCCACTCCACCGTCTCCGTCCGGAGCAACCTGGAGGGCGTGAAGGTCACCGACGACCTCTACGGGACCGCCAGCAAGCCGCTGAAGCTGGAGATCGGCGACCGCGTCGAGGTCACCACCGACGCCGCGTCGCACTACCTCACGTTCAAGCGCAACGGAGAAGTGATCAACACCATTCCGGTGACTACCGGAAAGCCCGGCTTCTCCACCCGCAACGGCATCAAGGTGGTCCTGGGCAAGCAGTACTACGTCCAGATGCGCGGCGACACCGTGGGCATCGGCGGCAGCGAGTACTACAACCTGCCCGTCTACTACGCGACGCGCGTCACCTGGAGTGGTGAATACGTCCACGCCGCGCCGTGGTCCGTCGGCTCCCAGGGCTACGAGAACGTCAGCCACGGCTGCACCGGCATGAGCACCGGCAACGCCGCCTGGTTCTACGAGAACATCACCGAGGGCGACATCGTCAAGGTGATCAACAGCATCGGTGACGACATGGACACCTTCGGCAACGGCTACGGCGACTGGAACATGGACTGGAAGGACTGGCGCGAAGGCAGCGCCCTGGTGGGCGGCACCCAGGAAGGCCGCAACGCGGTCGACCAGGCCCGACTGCGCCCGCAGGTCTGAACCGGCCCGGCAAGCCCGCCCAGCGGCCCCGAACCGGCCCGCGTGAGAGCTGTCACAGGCTCCCGACGGGCCGGTTCCGCTTGAGCGGCGCCGGGCTACGCGTCCAGCGACAGTCGGGCGCGCAGGAGGCGCGCCAGGGCCTCCGGGAACTCCACCGGGTCAACCGGAAGGGTGACGGCCGCATCGGCCCGGCTCCAGGTGGCCAGCCAGGCGTCCTGCGGGCGTCCCATCAGCAACAGCACCGGGGGACAGCGGAAGATCTCGTCCTTGATCTGCCGGCACACGCCCATGCCGCCCGCCGGAACGGCCTCGCCGTCCAGCACGCACGCGTCCACGCCGCCCTCGTCCAGCGCCTTGAGGACCGCCGGCAGCGTCGCGCACTCCAGGAACTCCACCGGCGGCAGGTCCGCGGCCGGCCTGCGCCCGGAGGCCAGCAGCACCTGCTCCCGGGTGCCCGCGTCGTCGCTGTAGACCAGAACTCGCGCAGTCGCCCGCATTTCGTTCCTCCACGTGTGCCCGTGAATCACGTTGATGTTGCGCGGGATGCTACTCCGTCCGACCGCTCGTCAACATCGGTTCGCACAGCCTCGCGGACAGCCGCCGGTAAGGAGATCTGATGGGCCGTTCGGGCCTTGCACACGCCTCTGACACTCCGAACGGCACCCCCCGGGGTGAGGGCGGGATAAGCGACCGACATAATGTCGGTCGTGGCGACAGCAACGACAGTAGATACCGGGCACGCGCACCCGACGGTCAACCGGCCGAACCTCGTCAGCGTCGGAACCATCATCTGGTTGAGTTCCGAGCTGATGTTCTTCGCGGCCCTCTTCGCGATGTACTTCACCCTGCGATCCGTGACGGGCGCCGAGTACTGGACAGAGCAGGCCTCGGCCTTGAATCTGCCCTTCTCGGCGACGAACACCACGATCCTGGTGCTCTCCTCCCTCACCTGCCAGCTCGGCGTATTCGCCGCCGAGCGCGGTGACGTGAAGAAGCTCCGGACGTGGTTCACCATCACGTTCGTCATGGGTGCGATCTTCATTGGCGGCCAGGTGTTCGAGTACACCGAGCTGGTCAAGCACGAGGGCATGTCCCTCAAGTCCGGACCGTACGGATCGGTGTTCTACCTGACCACCGGCTTCCACGGTCTGCACGTGACGGGCGGTCTCATCGCCTTCCTGCTGGTCCTCGGCCGGACGTACGCGGCCAAGAGGTTCACCCACGAACAGGCCACGTCGGCCATCGTCGTGTCCTACTACTGGCACTTCGTCGATGTCGTCTGGATCGGCCTCTTCGCGACGATCTACCTGATCAAGTAGCGAACACGTCGCCGGGCACGCCCGGCAATCCATCCAGAAACACCGACGCAGAAGATCCTGACACCGGGGTAATCCGTGAAAAAGCTCTCCGCACGACGACGCCATCCGCTGGCGGCGGTCGTCGTTCTACTCCTCGCGCTGGCGGCCACTGGGGGGCTTTACGCCGCCTTCGCCCCCGCGGGCAAGGCGCAGGCCGATGACACCGCCCAGTCCCTCGCCATCGAGGAGGGCAAGAAGCTCTACGCCGTCGGCTGCGCAAGCTGCCACGGAACCGGCGGTCAGGGTTCCTCTGACGGCCCCAGCCTGGTCGGCGTCGGCTCTGCGGCCGTCGACTTCCAAGTGGGTACGGGCCGCATGCCCGCCCAGCAGCCCGGCGCGCAGATCCCGGCCAAGCCCGTGATCTACACGCAGGCCCAGATCGACCAGCTGGCCGCGTACGTCGCCTCGCTGGGAGCCGGCCCGGCCGTGCCCACCCAGAAGCAGGTGGACCCGGCGGGTGCCGACATCGCCAAGGGTGGCGAACTGTTCCGCAACAACTGCGCGCAGTGCCACAACTTCACCGGCGAGGGCGGCGCCCTGACGCACGGCAAGTACGCCCCCAACCTTGCGGACGTCTCGCCGAAGCACATCTACGAGGCCATGCTCACCGGCCCGCAGAACATGCCCTCCTTCCCCGACAGCACGATGCCGGAGAAGCAGAAGAAGGACATCATCGCGTACCTCCAGAACGTGAACGGCGACAAGTCGGTCAGCCCTGGCGGCCTGAAGCTCGGTGGCCTCGGCCCCGTCTCCGAGGGTCTGTTCGGCTGGATCTTCGCTCTGGGTGCGCTGATCGCTGTCGCCGTCTGGGTCGCGGCCCACACCGCTAAGGCCAAGAAGTCATGAGTAGCCAAGACATTCCCGAAGAGAAGCACCTGCCGAGCGAGCAGGGCGACGCGCACCACGGTGGCGTAGCAGTCGCGGACGACCCGTTCGCCGACCCGGGCCTGCCGGTCCACAAGCCGCGCATCCAGGACATCGACGAGCGGGCCGCCAGGCGGTCCGAGCGCACGGTGGCGATGCTGTTCACGCTGTCGATGCTCGCCACGATCGGCTTCATCGCCGCGTACGTGACGATCCCCGTCGACAGGTTCGTGTACATCTTCCCGATCGGGAGGGTGAGCGGCCTGAACTTCGCCCTCGGTCTGACCCTGGGCACGGCGCTCTTCTGCATCGGCGCGGGCGCGGTCCACTGGGCCCGCACCCTGATGTCCGATGTGGAGGTCGCCGACGAGCGCCACGCCATCGCGGCGCCGCCGGAGGTCAAGGCCAAGGTCCTGCAGGACTTCGCCGACGGCGCGAGCGAGTCGGCCATCGGCCGCCGTCCGCTGATCCGCAACACCATGCTGGGCGCGCTGGCCATGCTGCCGCTGTCCGCCCTGGTGATCATGCGCGACCTGGGCCCGCTGCCCGAGGAGAAGCTGCGCAAGACCCTGTGGGCCAAGGGCAAGCTGCTCATCAACCAGAACACGATGGAGCCGCTGCGTCCCGAGGACGTGGTCGTCGGTTCGCTGACCTTCGCCATGCCGGAAGGCCTGGAGGAGACCCAGCACGACTTCCAGAACCAGATCGCCAAGGCCGCCCTGATGATCGTCCGGCTCCAGCCGCAGGACATCAAGGACAAGCGGGAGCTGGAGTGGTCCCACGACGGCATCGTGGCCTTCTCCAAGATCTGCACCCACGTCGGCTGCCCGATCAGCCTGTACGAGCAGCAGACGCACCACGTGCTCTGCCCGTGCCACCAGTCCACCTTCGACCTCTCCGACGGCGCCCGAGTCATCTTCGGCCCCGCTGGTCACGCGCTTCCGCAGCTGCGGATCGGCGTCAATGACGAAGGCTTCCTCGAAGCGCACGGCGACTTCGAAGAGCCCGTCGGTCCTGCATTCTGGGAGCGCGGATGAGCACTGCCACCACCACCGACAGTCAGCGCAAAGCGCCCGCCGGCGAGCGGGTAGCGGACTGGGCCGACGGCCGCCTGGGCATCTACAGCCTGGCCAAGTCGAACATGCGCAAGATCTTCCCGGACCACTGGTCCTTCATGCTCGGTGAGATCTGCCTCTACAGCTTCATCATCATCATCCTCACGGGTGTGTACCTGACGCTGTTCTTCCACCCGAGCATGAACGAGGTCGTCTACCACGGCCCCTACGTGCCGATGCAGGGCGTCCAGATGTCCGAGGCCTTCGCCTCGACGCTGGACATCAGCTTCGACGTCCGCGGTGGTCTGCTCATCCGGCAGATCCACCACTGGTCGGCGCTCATCTTCGTCGCGGCCATGGTCGTGCACATGATGCGCGTCTTCTTCACCGGCGCGTTCCGCAAGCCGCGCGAGGTCAACTGGATCTTCGGCTTCCTGCTGCTGGTCCTCGGCATGTTCACCGGCTTCACCGGTTACTCCCTGCCGGACGACCTGCTCTCGGGCACCGGTGTCCGCTTCATGGAGGGCGCGATCCTGTCCGTGCCGATCGTCGGCACGTACTTGTCGTTCTTCCTCTTCGGCGGCGAGTTCCCCGGCGGCGACTTCGTCGCACGGTTCTACTCGATCCACATCCTGCTGCTGCCCGGCATCATGATGGGCCTGCTGGTGGCCCACCTGATCCTGGTCTTCTACCACAAGCACACCCAGTACGCGGGTCCCGGCAAGACGAACAACAACGTCGTCGGCATGCCGCTGCTGCCGGTCTACATGGCCAAGGCCGGAGGCTTCTTCTTCCTGGTCTTCGGTGTCATCGCGGCCATCGCGGCGCTCGCCTCGATCAACCCGATCTGGGCGCTCGGCCCGTACCGCCCGGACCACGTGTCCACCGGCGCGCAGCCCGACTGGTACATGGGTATGCCGGAAGGCCTGGTCCGTGCCATGCCGGGCTGGGAGATCAACCTGTGGGGCCACACCCTCGTCCTGGGCGTGTTCATCCCGCTGCTGCTCTTCCCGCTGGTGCTCGGCGCGATCGCCGTCTGGCCGTTCATCGAGTCCTGGGTCACCGGGGACAAGCGTGAGCACCACCTGCTGGACCGCCCGCGCAACGTCCCGACCCGTACGGCCTTCGGTGTCGCCTGGATCGCGGAGTACATCGTCCTGCTGATCGGCGGTGGAAACGACATGTTCGCGCAGTACTTCCACCTCTCGATCAACAACATCACGTGGTTCGTCCGGATCGGCTTCTTCGTCGTCCCGGTCCTCGCCTTCATCGTCGCCAAGCGGATCTGCCTCGGCCTCCAGCGCCGGGACCACGACAAGGTGCTGCACGGTCGCGAGACCGGCATCATCAAGCGTCTGCCGCACGGTGAGTTCGTCGAGGTCCACGAGCCGCTCCCGCAGGCCAAGCTGCACACGCTCACCTCGCACGAGCAGTACCAGCCGATCGAACTCGGCCCGACGGTCGACGAGAACGGCGTGGAGCGCAAGCCCAAGGCCACGGAGAAGCTCCGCGCGAAGCTGAGCAAGGGCTTCTACGCGGAGAACAACCAGATTCCGAAGCCCACGGTGGAGGAGTACAAGGAGATCCAGAGCGGCCACGGCCACCACTGATCCCGCATGACCGCTTGAGGGATTGATTCCGGTCAATCCTGGTGTCGCCACGGCGAGAGCCCCGTCCAGGGTCTGGACGGGGCTCTTTGCCGTCCGCCCCGGCTGGATAGGCTGAGGGCCTTCCCATTCGACGTGGGCGGCGAGTACGGGGCGGCCCACTAGCGCAGGAGCGGACCATGAACGTTGCGACCCCGGCAGGCGGCGACAGCGTGGCGGCCCGCGGGTGGCCGGGCGTCCTCGACGCCCTGCTGACCGGCCGGGACCTGAGCAGCGACGACACGGCCTGGGCCATGGACCGGATCATGCGCGGGGAAGCCACCGATGCCCAGATCGCCGGTTTCGCGGTCGCGCTGCGGGCCAAGGGCGAGACCGTCGCGGAGATCAACGGCCTGGTGCGGGCCATGTACGAACACGCCAACCTGATCGAGGTGCCGGGCCGGACGGTGGACATCGTCGGCACCGGCGGCGACGGGGCCAAAACGGTGAACATCTCCACGATGTCCGCGATCGTGGTGGCCGGAACGGGCGCCAAGGTGGTCAAGCACGGCAACCGGGCCGCCTCCTCCGCCAGCGGGGCCTCCGACGTCCTGGAGAAGCTCGGCGTCAACCTCGACCTCACCCCGGCGCGGGTGGTGGAGGTGGCCGAGCAGGCCGGCGTCACGTTCTGCTTCGCGGTGAAGTTCCACCCCGCGCTGCGGCACGTCGCGGCGGCCCGCAAGGAGCTGGGCATCCGGACCACCTTCAACTTCCTGGGCCCGCTCACCAATCCGGCGCGGGTCCGGGCCCAGGCGACCGGCGTGGCCGACGCCCGGGTGGCCCCCATCGTGGCGGGCGTGCTCGCCGAACGCGGCTCCTCCGCCCTGGTCTTCCGCGGTGACGACGGCCTCGACGAGCTGACGACGACGGCCACGTCCAGGGTGTGGTGGGTGCGCGACGGCGCGGTGACGGAGCTGCCCTTCGACCCGCGCGACGTAGGCATCGACCTCGTGGACGTGTCGGCGCTGCGGGGCGAGGACGCCTCGTACAACGCCGACGTGGCGCGCCGGCTGCTGGCCGGCGAGACCGGTCCGGTGCGGGACGCGGTGCTGCTGAACTCGGCCGCCGCCCTCGTGGCGCTGGATCCGGGTACGGGCTCTCTGGAGGAGCAGCTCGCGGCGGGCATCGCCCGTGCGGCCGAGGCCGTCGACTCGGGCGCGGCCCGGGCGGCGCTGGAGCGCTGGGTGGCGGCGAGCAACGCGTAGGCCCCGGCGAGCAACGGGTAGGCCCCGGCGAGCAACGGGTAGGCCCCGGCCGGGCGGTGCGAGAACGGCGTGAAAGGGGTGACCCCGGTCCAGCATGCGGACCGGGGTCTTGCACGTGCGGGATCTTGTGGCAGGATGCTGACCAGGTCACGAGTGACAGCGTTTTGGCCCCGGCTCGCTGTCCGGCAACCCTCCTTCCGTGGCGGGGTGCCCCGGGTGATGACCAGGCCGTAGGCAGTGAGGTCTACGGCAAGCGCGGATCCCTCGACACCAGGGATCCTGGTCCTCGAGGAGCGTTTTCCGTGAGCAAGCGAATGCGATAGGGCGTCTGCGCCCCTTCTTCACCCCTCGGTAACAGGGTCGCTTCCGCGTACCCGGAACCCCGAGACACCCCCGTGCCCCGGACGGCCGCCGAGCCGTACCCGCGTACGGGCAGACACCGAAGCCATTCCGCCCTGCCTGCCGGGAGATACCGCCATGTCCGCATCCCTGAACGCCACCGCCGATCACTCCGCCGACCGCACCGGGTGTGCCGAGCCGCTGCCCGTGCTCGGCCGGGACGTCACCGTCCCGCTCGTGACCGGCGGCGAGGTCAGCTACGCGGCCCTCGACTACGCGGCCAGTGCGCCGGCGCTGCAGCGGGTGTGGGACGACGTGGCCGCGTACGCCCCGTACTACGGCAGCGTGCACCGCGGCGCCGGATACCTCTCGCAGCTGTCCACCGACCTGTTCGAGCAGAGCCGGGCCACGGTCGCGGAGTTCCTGGACTGCCGCCCCGCCGATCAGGTGGTCTTCACCCGGTCCACGACCGACTCGCTCAACCTGCTCGCCGCCGCGCTCCCGGCCGGCTGCCAGGTCTTCGTCTTCGAGACCGAGCACCACGCCTCGCTGCTGCCGTGGGGCGACGCGCGGGTCACGTACCTCAACGCGCCGCGCACCCCGGACGAGGCCGTCGCCGGCCTGGAGCGGGCGCTGGCCGGACGGGAGCCGTACGGGCCGGCGCTGGTGTGCGTCACGGGCGCGTCCAACGTCACCGGTGAGCTGTGGCCGGTGAAGGAACTCGCCGCCGCGGCGCACGCCCACGGCGCGCGGATCGTGCTGGACGCCGCCCAGCTGGCGCCGCACCACCCCGTCTCGGTGCGGGAGCTGGACGTGGACTGGGTCGCCTTCTCCGGGCACAAGCTGTACGCGCCGTTCGGCTCGGGCGTGCTGGCGGGACGGGCCGACTGGCTCCAGGAGGCGCAGCCGTACCTGGCCGGCGGCGGCGCGTCGCGGAAGGTGGCCCGGCGCGAGGACGGGGGCGTGGACGTCGAGTGGCACACCACGGCCGCCCGGCACGAGGCCGGCTCCCCGAACGTCATCGGCGTCTACTCCATCGCCTCCGCCTGCCGGGCGCTGACGGAGGCGGGCTTCGAGGGCCTGGTCGCGCGGGAACGGCAGCTGATCGCGAAGGTCCGCGAGGGCCTGGCAGCGGTCCCCGAGGTCCGGGTCCTCTCCCTGTTCGGGGACGAGGCCCCGCGGGTCGGGGTGATCTCGTTCGTGGTGGAGGGCTGGAACAGCTCCCACTTCGCCGCCGCGCTGTCCGCCGAGTACGGCATCGGAGTCCGCGACGGCCTGTTCTGCGCCCACCCGCTGGTGCGCACGCTGCTGGGCAGCGAGCCGCAGGCCCAGGGCGAATGCGGGGCGCCGGAGGCGGCGCCGGGGGAGAGGTCGCTCAACGCGATCCGCGTCAGCTTCGGCGGGGGCACCCCGGACGAGCACGTGGAGCGCTTCGTCCGCGCGGTGCGGGAGCTGGTCGCGGACGGCGCGAAGTGGCAGTACCGCACGGAGGAAGGCCGCTGCGTGCCGGTTTCCTGACGCGCCCGGCCTTTCCTCGACGCGCCCCTCGCGCGGCTCAGCGCCGGGGGCGCTCCTCTTTTCGACGCGCCGCTCGCGCGGCTCAGCGCCGGGGGCGCTTCCCCGGCTTCGCGCCGCTGCGCCGGACTCCGTCCGGCGGCGGGGTGGTGGTTCGACGGCGGGCTCGCGCCGGGGAACGTGGACCGCGGGCCCGGTGCCCGACCGCTGCCAGGAGCGCGACTGGCGCAACGCGCCGGGTCGTTCTGCGGAGCGCGGACCGGCACTGCCGGACGGGGCCGGCTGATCGGCGCCCGCCGACGTCCCGTACGGCGACGGCCGGGGGCGTCCACCGGCGGGCCCGCGGTCGGGGGGAGGTCCCGTGCTGTGCGCCGACGGCCCGGGCGCCGGGTACGTCTGCCGGCACGCCTGCGACCGGGCGAAGGTCCCGTGCCGTACGGCGACGGCCGGGTACGTCTGCCGGCAGGACCGCGGCCCGGCGGAGAACCTCGTCGGCCACCCGGGAGCCGATGGTGGGCTGCGCCTGCGACGGGCCGGCCCGGGACGGCTGCCTGTGTCAGACCCCCGGCCAGGGGCTACGCGTCGAGGCCGATCGCGAAGGCGGCTTCCAGGTCGTGCTGGGAGTACGTGCGGAACGCCACGTGGGTGTCCGTCGCCTCGACGCCCGGGATCTTGCTGATCCGGCCCGGGATGATGTCCGCCAGGTTCTCGTGGCGGGCGACGCGGACCAGCGCGATGAGGTCGTAGGTGCCGGTGACCGAGTAGACCTCGCTGACGCTGTCCAGCTGCGCGATGGACTCGGCGATCTCGGGGATCCGGTCCACGCTGGTCTTGATGAGCACGATCGCGGTGATCACGGTTGGCTGTCTCCCTCGCTGGCCGTCGCTGGTCGCCTCACTCTAGTCGTACGCCGATATCGCACCCAGGCGTAGGCGAACCCGACGGAGAACCCCACCACGTGGGCCAGGTACGCCACCCCCGGACCGCTCGCCGCCCGGTGCGCCGCCAGCCACTGCAGGCCGAACCAGAACATCAGCACGATCCACGCGGGGAACCGCAGCGGCAGGAAGAACAGGAACGGGAACAGGCTCGTCACCCGGGCCCGCGGGAACAGGCACAGGAACGCGCCCAGGACCGCCGAGATCGCCCCCG
Organism: Streptomyces sp. NPDC054883; assembly: GCF_053610645.1. Classification (NCBI taxonomy): domain Bacteria; kingdom Bacillati; phylum Actinomycetota; class Actinomycetes; order Kitasatosporales; family Streptomycetaceae; genus Streptomyces; species Streptomyces sp. NPDC054883. The sequence goes on from NZ_JBSGYT010000024.1 coordinate 58,537, forward strand.
ACGCCCCGACCAGCGTCTGGTCCGAGGAGGCGTTGGCCGCCGCGTACGCCGCCAGGGCCAGGTAGCCCGTACCGACGTAGAAGAGCAGGAACGCCGGGCGGCCCATCCGTTCCTCCGCCATCGCGCCGAACACGTGGAGGAAGAGCATGTTGCCGAGCAGGTGCAGCCAGCTCCCGTGCACGAACAGCGCCGTCAGCGGCGTGAGCAGGGCCCGGGCCGTCCCGCCGAAGAGCTCGTCCGGGACCACGCCCCAGCGCCGGAAGTACGCGGTCCCCGTCTCCAGCAGCAGGTCACCCGTCCCGTACACCGGGTTCAGGCCGGAGGCGGGGCCGAGGACGAACACCACACAGCAGCCCGCGATCAGCGCGCGGGTGACCACGGGGCCCCGCACGGCATCGCCGAGGGCGGCCTGCCACCTTACGATCATGCGTCAGAGCATGACGCAGCACCGCCCCCGTGCGGGTGGTGCCAGGCCGTAGGGTTACGTGCTGCGGTGCGCCGATCGGCGCCATCGGCCCCCGACGGCTCCGGCGGGCGGCTTTAATTGAAAGAGCTACGAAGGAGAGAGCGGCCTGATGACGGTTCCCCTGCCGACCGACACCACCCGGTGGCGCTGCACCCTGTGCGGCAACCTCACGCGCTTCGACGTCACCCGTTCGTCGAAGGTGGTGGAGTACGTCCACCTGGACCTCGCCGGGGAGCCCAAGGTCGAGGAGCGCGAGGTGGTCAATGAGACCATCGAGTCGGTCCGCTGCCGCTGGTGCAACGCGGTGGACCAGATCGAGCTCGTGGACAGGCCGGGCACGGACTCCTGACGGGAGCCGGGCCCACAGTAGATCACGGTAGGGGTGACGGATTGTGGAGCCAGCAAGCGGCGCTGGGCCGGCCGACGCGGCCGGCGACGCCGCGGAGGTGCTCGACCGCCCGCTGCCGGAAGGCGTGCGGCGCCGGGTCGTCGCGCTCGTCTCGGACGCCTTCGGCGGCCTGACGGTCGCCGACCTGCCCGCGCAGCTGCGCCAGTACGCCCGGTTCACCCCGAGCCGGCGCGCCAAGTTCGCCGGGAACGCGATGGCCGCGGCCGTGGAGACGGACGCCGTCTTCCGCGGCCGCGTCGCCGAGAAGCTCCGCGACGCCCAGACCGAACTGGCCGGGGCGCTGGAGTGCGGTGCCCCGCCCGCCGCCGCCGATCCGCTGGACGTGGCGGCCGCCGCGTACATCCTGCGGCCGTCCGGCTGGGTCAAGCTGGTCGCGGCCGCCGGTGAGGAGGTCCAGCGGGCGGACGCCGAGCGGGTCGGCGACGAGACCCGGCGCGAGCTGGCGCGGCTGCGCGAGGAACTGGCCCATGCCCGCGAGACGCAGCGTTCCGGTGGCGAGCACGTGCGGGCCGAGCTCGACGCCGCCCGCAAGGAAGCGGAATCGCTTCACCGCAAGCTGCGCAGCGCCCAGAGCGACGTCAAGCGGGGCGAGGCGGCCCTGCGCAAGCTGACCGCGGAGGTCGACGGCATCCGCGGCGACGCCGCCGCCCGGGTCGCCGCCGCCGAGAGCGAGAGCCGTCGGCTCAAGTCCCGCCTGGCGGAGGTGGAGTCGGCGCTGGAGACCTCCCGCCGGGCCACCCGGGAGGGGCGCAGCATCGAGGACATGCGGCTGCGGCTGCTGCTGGACACCGTCCTGGACGCGGCCGCCGGGCTGCGCCGCGAGCTGGCACTGCCACCGGTCTCCACGCGCCCGGCGGACACGGTGGACGCGGTGGAGCCGGGCCGGATGACGCCGAAGGACATCGCCGCGCGGGCGCTGTCCGAGACCGATCCGGCGCTGCTGGACCAGCTGTTGGCGCTGCCCCAGGCGCACCTGGTGGTCGATGGTTACAACGTGACGAAGACCGGCTATCCGACGATGCCGCTGGAGAAGCAGCGGCTGCGGCTGCTGGGCGGGCTGTCGATGCTGGCCGCCCAGACCGGCGCGGAGATGACCTGTGTCTTCGACGGCGCCGAGCTGGCCGCCCCGGTGCTGCTCGCGCCGCCGCGCGGGGTGCGCGTGCTGTTCTCCAAGGCGGGGGTGACGGCGGACGAGCTGATCCGCCAGCTGGTCCGGGCCGAGCCGCCCGGCCGTCCGGTGGTCGTGGTGTCCACCGACCGCGAGGTCGCGGACGGGGTGGCCAAGTCCGGGGCCCGTCCCGTTACGTCCGCCTTGTTGCTCAAACGGCTTTCGCGCGTTTCGTGACTTTTTCACCCTGCTGTAGGGCATTGGAGCTTCTCGCCAATTTCGGCCCTTGATGCCGGAATTGGCGGTGTGTCGGGGCGACGTACCGTCAACTCCCCGGCACCCACCGTTGCCTCCGTGTGAAGAAGTGGGTGAGGGGCCGGTTTTTTGCCCCGGGGGATTTGAACTGATCACAACGAGGTCACTAGGGTCTGTTCAAACCTTCGTGCGGTAGGTCACTCATTCGGGGTGACGGCGAAGGTGCCGCCGTGCGTGTCGCGTTCCGTTCCGGCGGCGTGAGGAAGAAGGAGCTCGCCTTCGTGGCGTCCCACCGTCGACCCAAGCAGCCGAGCCGCTCGCGCGTGACCGCGCTCACCGCGTTCGCCGCCGCCGCTGTCGCCCTCTCCTCGCAGTCGGCCATGGCCGCCCCGGACAAGCCCAACAAGGACGAGGTCAAGGCCAAGGTCGACGCCCTCTACGACGAGGCGGAGCAGGCCACCGAGAAGTTCGACGGAGCCAAGGACCGTCAGGACAAGCTCGAAAAGGAGATCGCGCAGCTCCAGGACCAGGTCGCGCGCGGCCAGCTCGAACTCAACGACATGCGCAACACGCTGGGTTCGATGGCCAGTGCCCAGTACCGCACCGGCGGCATCGACCAGTCCCTCACCCTGCTGCTCTCCGACGACCCGCAGAGCTACCTCGACAAGGCCTCCACGCTCCAGCAGTTGAGCGGCAAGCAGATCGAGACGATCGGCAGGATCCAGGCCAAGCAGCGCTTCCTGGCCCAGCAGCGCCAGGAAGCCGCGGGCAAGCTCGCCGACCTCGACGCCACCCGCAAGGAGCTCGGCGAGCAGAAGAAGGCCGCGCAGGACAAGCTCGCCGCGGCCCAGGCCCAGTTGAACACCCTGACCGCGCAGGACCGGGCGGCGCTCAAGGACGAGGAGGGCAAGTCCAGCAGCAGCGCGGCCCAGAGCGCCGGCAACGTGAAGGGTTCGGGCCGGGCCGGCGCGGCGCTCGCCGCCGCCGTGACGCAGAAGGGCAAGGGGTACCACATGGGGTCGACCGGCCCCAATCTCTGGGACTGCTCCGGGCTCACCCAGTGGGCCTACGGGCAGGCGGGCGTCAGCATCAGCCGCACCACCTACACCCAGGCGAACGACGGCACGCGCATCGGCCGCAGCGAACTCCAGCCCGGCGACCTGGTGTTCTTCTACTCCGACCTGCACCACGTCGGGCTCTACGCGGGCAACGGACAGGTCTTCCACGCATCCAACCCGGACGGCGGAGTCAGGTACGAGGCGATGTCCAACATGCCGTTCCAGTTCGGCGTCCGCGTCGGCTGAGCCCAAGCCCCCGACGCGCCGTACACCGCCCATCCGGGCGAATTGCGCGGCCCCGCCCTGACCGCACGCCCCGCCGGTGACCTGCGTCTCCGGCGGGGCGTCCGTGTGCGTGCCCCCGGACGGTCGTTGGCCGGTGCCCGGCGGCGCGGCTACTGTCTGCCAGCGCGGAACCCGGCACACGGCCGTCCACGGGGGGCGGACCCGGGCTGCGCGCAGCGCAAGGGAGCGGTTTCACGTGGCGTCCCATCGCCGGCCCGGGCCCAGCGGCCCCGACCGGAGCACCAAACTCACCTTCACCGCCGCCGCGGCAGGCGCCGCCGTCGCCCTGACGGGGGCGGTGGCGAGTGCGGCCCCGAGCCTGCCCCAGGACCCCCCGGCGGGCGCCCGTGCCCAGGTCGACCGGCTCTTCGAGGAGGCCGAGCAGGCCACCGAGCGCTTCAACGAGGCCGACGAGAAGGCCGGCCGGCTCCGGGCCGAGATCAGCCGGGCCCAGGACGCCGTCGCCCGCGGCCAGGACCGCATCAACACCATGCGCGGCGTCCTCGGCGCCTTCGCCGGGGCGCAGTACCGCTCCGGCGGCATCGACCCCGCCCTCACGCTGGTGCTGTCCGAAGACCCCGACGGCTACCTCGACAAGGCCGCCGTCCTCGACCGGCTCAGCGGCCGCCAGGCCCGGCAGCTCGCCGAACTGCGCGAGGAGCAGCGCCGGATCGGCCAGGAGCGGCAGGAGGCCTCGGTGAAGCTGGCCGAGCTGGAGGCGCTGCGCTCCGACGTCGCGGAGCACAAGCGGGACATCACGGCGAAGCTCGCGGCGGCGCGCCGGCTGCTCGACGCGATGCCGTCCGAGGAGCGGGCCGACTTCGAGCGGGCCTCGCGCTCGGGGGGCCGCGCCGACGCGCTGCCTGACCTGTCCTCGGCCGTCCCCGCCTCCTCCCGGGCGGCGGCCGCGGTGCGCGCGGCGCGGGCCGCGGTCGGGCGGCCGTACGTATGGGGTTCCACCGGGCCGTCGGGCTTCGACTGCTCCGGGCTGATGGTGTGGTCCTACCGCCAGGCCGGGGTCTCCCTGCCGCGCACCTCGCAGGCGCAGCGGTACGCGGGCCGGCAGGTGCCGCTGTCGCAGGCACAGCCCGGCGACCTGGTGACGTACCGCTCGGACGCCAGCCACGTCGGCATGTACGTCGGCAACGGCCAGGTCGTCCACGCCCCCTACCCGGGGGCGCGGGTGCGCTACGACCCGGTCGGGATGATGCCGGTGTCCTCGGTGACCCGGCCCTGACCGGCGGGGTGCGTACGATCGGCTGATGCCTCCCGGTCGCCGCCCCGTCCGCCTCCTCGCGCTCGCACTGCTGCTGTGCCTGCTGCCGGCCGGCTGCGCCGCCGCTCCCGCCGCTCCCGCCGGCACCACCGACCCCGCCGTGCGCCGGGCCGTCGCCGACTGGGCCGCGGCGCCGCCCGCCCGGCTCGCCGGGATCCCGCTGGAGGGGTGGTCGTACGAGGTCACCTCGGTGCGCCGGGACGGCGTACGGGCCTTCGCGCGGGCGGTGCTGCGCTACCGGCTGGCCGGCTACGACACCGCCGCGGCGGACGCGCGGCGCGAGGTGGAACTGGCGCGGGACGGCGTCGGCGGCTGGCGGGTCACGGCCGACCGCCCCGCCCCGGGGGCCCCGCCGCAGCTGTGGGACCAGGGCGCGGTGACGGCCGTACGGGGGGCGCACGCCCTGGTGCTCGGCGTCGGCCAGGCCGCGCAGACGCTGTCGGGTATCGCGGCGGAGGCCGACCGGGCGGTGCCCGCGGTGAGCGCCGCCTGGCCGCGGCCCTGGGCGGGCCGGGTGGTGGTGCTCGTCCCGGGGACGCTCGACGCGATGGCGGCCCTGCTCGGACAGCCGGCCGACGCGTACCGGGGGATGGGCGCCGTCACCACCGGCCGGGTCGGGGCCGGGCCGGCCCCGGCCGACCGGGTCGTGATCAACCCGGAGGGCTACGCGGGCCTGTCGCAGGCCGGCCGGGGCATCGTGCTGACCCACGAGGCGACCCATGTGGCCACCCGCGCCGCGACCTCGGCGACGACCCCGCTGTGGCTGTCCGAGGGCTTCGCGGACTGGGCCGCGTACCGCGCCACGGACCGCACCCCGGCCGAGGCCGCGCCGGAGCTGGCCCGTGCGGTGCGGCGGGGCGAGCTGCCGGGGGCGCTGCCCGCGGACGGGGACTTCGGCTTCGGCGCCGACCCGGAGGCGCTGGCGCGCTCGTACGAGGGAGCCTGGCTCGCCTGCCGGCTCATCGCGGCGAAGTGGGGCGACGCGGCGCTGGTGCGGCTGTACGAGGAGGCGGGCCGCACACCCTTGCCGGCGGCCCTGGACCAGACCCTGGGGACCGACCCCGCCGAGCTGACCCGGGCCTGGCGCGAGGCGCTGCGGGAGGAGCTCCGGTAAGGGCGCCGGTCACGTCGGGTACGTTGGCTGGCGATGCACAAGACGCTGATCGTGACCAATGACTTCCCGCCGCGACCGGGCGGCATCCAGGCCTTCCTGCACAACATGGCGCTGCGGCTGGATCCCGACCGGATCGTCGTCTACGCCTCCACCTGGAAGCACGACGAAGAGGGCCGGGCGGCCACCGCCGCCTTCGACGCGGAGCAGCCGTTCCAGGTGGTGCGCGACCGCACCACGATGCTGCTGCCGACGCCCCGCGTCACGCGGCGCGCGGTGGAACTGCTGCGCGAGCACGGCTGCGAGTCGGTGTGGTTCGGCGCGGCCGCTCCGCTGGGGCTCATGGGTCCCGCGCTGCGGCGGGCGGGGGCCCGGCGGATCGTCGCGACCACGCACGGGCACGAAGCGGGCTGGGCGCAGCTGCCGGCCGCGCGCGGGCTGCTGCGGCGGATCGGCGAGGGCACCGACACCCTGACCTACCTGGGGGAGTACACGCGCAGCCGGATCGCCTCGGCGCTGACCGGGCGGGCGGCGGCGCGCATGACCCAACTGCCGCCCGGGGTCGACGAGAAGACCTTCCACCCCGGGTCGGGCGGGGCGGCGGTACGGGCCGGGCTGGGCCTGACCGGCCGGCCGGTGGTGGTCTGCGTGTCCCGCCTGGTGCCGCGCAAGGGGCAGGACACCCTGATCGAGGCGATGCCGCGGATCCTGGCGGCGGTGCCGGACGCGGTGCTGCTCGTCGTGGGCGGCGGCCCGTACGAGGCCGGCCTGCGGGCGCTGGCCGCCACCACGGGGGTCGCGGACTCGGTGGTCTTCACCGGGCCGGTCCCCTGGGCGGAGCTGCCCGCCCACTACGGCGCCGGGGACGTCTTCGCGATGCCGTGCCGGACCCGGCGCGGCGGCCTGGACGTGGAAGGGCTCGGCATCGTCTACCTCGAAGCCTCCGCCACGGGCCTGCCCGTCGTGGCGGGCGACTCCGGCGGGGCGCCGGACGCCGTGCTGGACGGGGAGACCGGCTGGGTGGTCCGGGGCGGGGTGCCGGAGGAGGCCGCGGACCGGATCGTGACGCTGCTCCTGGACCCGGAGCTGCGCCGCCGGATGGGCGAGCGGGGCCGGGCCTGGGTGGAGGAGAAGTGGCGCTGGGACCTGCTGGCGGAGCGGCTGCGCGAGCTGCTGTAGCAGCCCGCCCGTGCCTTCGGGCCGCGCGGGGAGGGAATTATCGCCCCTCGCGGCCGGTCTCGGGGCCCGGTCCGGCAAACCGGGCGGATGCAGGTGGGGCCGGGCTACGGTCGCGACATGTCTGACTGTTACTCACAAGCGTGTCAGTGTGCGTTATGGCCGGTTGGGCGGAACCCGCTCATGATGCGCCCATGACACCCAACCTGACGCGCCGTCAACTCCTCGGGATCGGCGCCCTCCAGACCGCCGCCGTCCTCGGGTTCACCCGTATCGGGCTCTCCTCCGCCGCCGCCGTCGAGCCGCCCGCCGCCCAGTACGCCCCCGCCATCGTCGTCGGATCCGGGTACGGGGCCGCCGTCGCGGCCCTGCGCCTCGGGCAGGCCGGCGTGCGGACCGTCGTCCTCGAAATGGGCCGGCTCTGGGACACCCCCGGACCCGACGGGAAGGTGTTCCCCTCCACGTCCGCCCCCGACCACCGCTCCATGTGGTTCCGCACCCGCACCGAGGCCCCGCTCGCCCAGTTCCTCTGGCTCGACGTGGTCAACCGCGACATCGACCCGTACCCCGGCGTCCTGGACCGGGTCAACTACGGCGGCATGTCCGTGTACGTGGGGCGCGGCGTGGGCGGCGGCTCGCTGGTCAACGGCGGCATGGCGCCCACGCCCCGCCGGTCCTACTTCACCGAGGTGCTGCCCCGCGTCGACGCCGACGAGATGTACGGCACCTACTACCCCCGCGCCCGCGCCATGCTCGGCGTCAACGACATCGACCCCGCCTGGTTCGAGTCCACCGAGTGGTACCGCTTCGCCCGGATCTCCCGCAAGCACGCCCACAACACCGGGCTCAAGACCGCCTTCGTGCCCAACGTCTACGACTTCGGCTACATGCAGCGCGAGGCGGCCGGCACGGCCACCAGATCCGCCCTCGCCGGCGAGGTCATCTACGGCAACAACCACGGCAAGAAGAGCCTCGACAAGACCTACCTCGCCGCCGCCCTCGGCACCGGCAACGTCACCATCGAGACCCTCCAGCGAGTGGTCGGCGTACGCCAGGACCCGGCCGGGGGGTACGTGCTGACCGTACGCACCATCGACCTCACCGGCCGGGTCACCCGGACCCGCGAACTCGGCTGCGCCCAGCTCTTCCTGGGGGCCGGCAGCCTCGGCACCACCGAGATCCTGCTGCGCGCCCGCGAGACGGGGACCCTGCCCGCGCTCGGGGAGGAGGTCGGGCTCGGCTGGGGCCACAACGGCAACGTCATGACCGCCCGGGCCAACCACCTCTGGGACACCGTCGGGGCGAACCAGGCCACCATGCCCGCCCTGGGCATCGACGACCGGGACAACGCGGCGAACCCGGTCTTCGCCGAGATCGCCCCGCTGCCGATGGGGTTCGAGCACTGGATCTCGATGTACCTGGCCATCACCAAGAACCCCGAACGCGGCCACTTCACGTACGACGCGGCCAGCGACTCGGCGCGGCTCAACTGGACCCGGGACCAGAACGCCCCGTCCGTCGCCGCCGCCAAGAACCTCTTCGACCGCGTCAACCGGGCCAACGTCACGATCTACCGCTACGACCTGTTCGGCGGCAACAGGCCGTTCGCCGACGACTTCACCTACCATCCGCTCGGCGGCTGCGTCCTGGGCGACGCCACCGACGACTACGGCCGCGCCAAGGGCTACCGGGGGCTGTACGTCGTGGACGGCTCGCTGATCCCCGGCTCGCTCGGGGTGAACCCGTTCGTCACGATCACCGCCCTCGCCGAGCGGAACATGGCGCGGATCCTGGCGGAAGACCCGCGCTGAGCCCCGCGCCGGACACTCCCTAGGCCCGGTACAGGGCGTCGATCTCGTCGGCGAAGTCCTTCGCCACCACGTTGCGCTTGAGCTTGAGCGACGGCGTGATGTGCCCCGACTCCTCGGTGAACTGGGAGGAGAGGATGCGGAACTTCCGCACCGATTCCGCCTTGGAGACCGCCGCGTTGCCGTCGTCCACCGCCTGCTGGACGGCGGCGATGAGGTCCGCGTCCTCGCGCAGCTCCGCCGCCGTGACCCCGGCCGGCTTGCCGTGCTCGGCGGCCCACCGGCCCAGGAACTCCTCGTCGATGGTGACCAGCGCGGCCACGAACGGCCTCGCGTCACCGACCACCATGCACTCCGCGACCAGCGCGTGGGCGCGGATGCGGTCCTCGATCACCGCGGGCGCCACGTTCTTGCCGCCAGCGGTGACGATGAGCTCCTTCTTGCGCCCGGTGATCGCCAGGTAGCCGTCCTCGTCGAGGGTGCCGACGTCACCGGTGTGGAACCAGCCGTCGGACAGCGCCTCGGTGGTCGCCGCCTCGTTGTTCCAGTAGCCCGTGAAGACGTGCTCGCCGTGCACCAGCACCTCGCCGTCGTCGGCGATGCGCACCACGGAGCCCGGCAGCGGCTGGCCGACCGTGCCGATCTTCGTCCGGTCCCACGGGTTGAAGGCGGTGGCCGCGCAGGATTCGGTCAGGCCGTAGCCCTCCAGGACGGTGAACCCGATGCCGCGGAAGAAGTGGCCGAGCCGCTCGCCCAGCGGGGCGCCGCCGGAGATCGCGTACTCGCCGCGGCCGCCGAGGACCGTGTGCAGCTTGCTGTAGACCAGCTTGGTGAAGAGCTTGTGCTTGAGCCGCAGCCCGAAGGACGGGCCGCCCGGGGCGTCCAGGGCGCGGCTGTAGGCGATGGCCGTGTCGGCGGCCGCGTCGAAGATCTTGCCCTTGCCGTCGGCCTGGGCCTTGGCGCGCGCCGAGTTGTAGACCTTCTCGAAGACGCGCGGCACCCCGAGGATCAGCGTCGGCTTGAAGGACGCCAGCTCGTCGGTGAGGTTCTTGATGTCCGGTACGCAGCCCAGGCGGATCGGCGCCAGTACGGACGCCACCTCCACCAGGCGCCCGAAGACGTGCGCGGCGGGGAGGAAGAGCAGCACGGAGCACTCGCCGGTGCGGAACAGCGGGCTGAGCCGCTCCACGACGTTGCCGCACTCCGCGAAGAAGTTGCGGTGGGTCAGCACGCAGCCCTTGGGGCGGCCGGTGGTGCCCGAGGTGTAGACGATGGTGGCCGTGTCGTCGGCGTTCGCGAGCGAGCCGCGCCGGTCGGCCTCGGCGTCGGAAACCTCCGCGCCCGCCGCCTTGAGGGCCTCGAAGGCTCCCTGCTCGATCTCCCACACCTCGCGCAGCTCGGGCAGCCGGTCGCGCAGGGCGGCCACGGCGGCACGGTGCTCCGGGCTCTCGACGATCACCGCGGCGGCGCCGGAGTCCCCGAGGATCCACTGGATCTGCTCGGGCGAGCTGGTCTCGTACACGGGGACGGTGATGGCGCCCGCGCTCCAGATCGCGAAGTCGAACAGCACCCACTCGTAGCGGGTACGGGAGATCAGCGCGACCCGCTCGCCGGGCTGGACGCCCGCCGCGATCAGGCCCTTGGCCGCGGCGCGGACCTCGGCGAGGAACTCGGTCGCCGTCACGTCCTGCCACCGGCCGTCGACCTTGCGGCTCATGACGGCGGTGTCGGGATGCTGGGCGGCGTTGCGGCGGATGAGATCCGTCAGGTTCCCGTCCGACGGGACCTCGTACAGGGCCGGAAGGCTGAACTCGCGCAAGACTGCTGCTCCTCTGGGCGCCATCGCCACCGTGTGGACCGACCGGACGTTACCCACCGGTAGTGGGTTCACGATAGAGGGAACCGGCCAGATGTTCCGTGCGTCACACGACGCGGCCGTCCCCTGCCGACACTAGTCGACCCCGCCGACGACCCGGAAGTAACCGCAGGTCCGGCCGCCTGCGGGGGTGCCCCTACCCGAGGAGCCCAAGCGCCCCTAGGGTGGCGGCATGGGTGGCAGGAAGAGTCGCACGCGGGTCCACGTCGTCAGTGACGTCCACGGCAACACCGAGGCGCTCGCGCGGGCGGGGGACGGCGCCGACGCGCTGATCTGCCTCGGCGACCTCGTGCTGTTCCTCGACTACGCCGACCACTCGCGCGGGATCTTCCCCGACCTGTTCGGCGTCGAGAACGCCGACCGCATCGTGGAACTGCGCACCCAGCGGCGGTTCGCGGAGGCCCGCGACCTCGGCCGGGCGCTGTGGGCCGGGCTGGACCGGGAACAGCTGATCGAGGGCGCCGTCCGGCGCCAGTACGCCGACATGTTCGCCGCGTTCCCGAGCCCGACGTACGCCACCTACGGCAACGTCGACGTCCCGGGCCTGTGGACGGAGTACGCCGCACCCGGCACCACCGTGCTGGACGGCCAGCGGGTGGAGATCGGCGGCCGGGTCTTCGGCTTCGTGGGCGGCGGACTGCCGACGCCGATGCGGACGCCGTACGAGGTGGACGTCGAGGAGTACGCGGCCAAGGTCGAGGCGCTGGGCGAGGTGGACGTGCTGTGCTCGCACATCCCGCCCGAGGTGCCGGAGCTCTGCTACGACACGGTGGCCCGGCGGTTCGAACGGGGCAGCGAGGCCCTGCTGGCGGCGATCCGGCGGGTGCGGCCGCGCTACGCCCTCTTCGGACACGTCCACCAGCCGCTGGCCCGGCGGATGCGGATCGGGGCCACGGAGTGCGTGAACGTCGGCCACTTCGCGGCGACGGGAAGGCCGTGGGCACTGGAGTGGTGAGCGCCCGGCGGGCGCTCGCACGGGGGAGGCCCTGGAGTGGCGGGGTCCGCACGCGCGGTAGCCTTCACCCCGGCGGCCGGAGGCCCCCACACACTTGTCGAACTCCCCGGAGGAGCGACCGCGATGGCGGAACACACCAGCTCGAGCATCACGATCGAGGCGGCCCCGGCCGACGTCATGGCCGTGATCGCCGACTTCGCCCGCTACCCGGAGTGGACCGGCGAGGTCAAGGAGGCGGAGGTACTGGCGACCGACGCCGAGGGCCGCGCGGAAAAGGTCCGGCTGCTGCTGGACGCCGGAGCCATCAAGGACGACCACACGCTCGCCTACACCTGGAAGGGCGCGAACGAGGTCAGCTGGACGCTGGCCAAGTCGCAGATGCTGCGCCAGCTGGACGGCTCGTACAAGCTGACCCCGGTGGACGGCGGCAAGCACACCGAGGTCACGTACCAGCTGACGGTCGACGTCAAGATCCCGATGCTGGGCATGATCAAGCGCAAGGCGGAGAAGGTCATCATCGACCGCGCCCTGGCCGGCCTCAAGAAGCGCGTCGAATCCGCCTGAACGGCGGCCCGCCGGTCCCGCGCCGCGGCTGAGCGGCGCGTCGGCGGCCGGGCCGTGCGGGATTCACAGCGCATCGAGGAGCACCACAGCATGCACACCCTGCTCGTCACCGGACCCGGCGGGGCCGGGCGGACCACCGTGGCCGCCGCCACCGCAGTCGCCGCCGCGCGGGCCGGGCGGCGCGTGCTGCTGCTCTCCGGCGACCCCGGAGACCCGATCGGCGCGCTCGTCGGCCCGGACGTGCCCGGGCTGCGCGTCGCGCGGATCGACTCCGGCGAGGAGTTCCGGGCCGAACTCGTCGCCCTCCAGGACCGCGGCGCCGCGCTGCTCGGCATGCTCGGCAGCCGCCCCCTCGGCGCCGAGGAACTCACCGAGCTGCCCGGAGCCGAGCAGTTCGCGCTGCTCCGCGCCCTGCGGCGGGCCGCCGCCGACCCCGGCGCCGACCTGGTCGTGGTGGACATGCCCCCGCTGCACCAGACGGTGACCACCCTGGCCCTCCCCGCCCAGCTGCGCCGCTACCTGGCCCGGCTGCTGCCCGCCGAACGGCAGGCCGCCCGCGCCCTGCGCCCCGTACTGGCCCAGCTGGCCGGGGTGCCGATGCCCGCCCAGTGGCTCTATGAGGCCGCCGCCCGCTGGGACGAGGAACTGGCCGCCGTGCAAGCCGTCGTCGAGGCCGCCACCACCGAGGTCCGGCTCGTCGCCGAACCCGGCCCCGGGGCCGGAACCGCGCTGCGCACCGGCCGGCTCGGGCTCGCCCTGCACCAGCTGCCGGCCGGGTCCCTCGTCGCCAACCGGACCCTGCCCCAGGACTCGCCCGACCCCTGGCTGGCCGGGCTCGCCGCCCAGCAGGAGAAGTACGCCGCCCAGTGGGCCGCCGAGCTCCCGCTGATCCCGCTCCCGCACCTCGGCCACGGGCCCGAGGGCCCCGAGGACACCGCCCGGCTCGCCGCCCGCGCCCCCGGCCTCGCCCCCCTGGCGCCCGCGCCCCGCCCGGCGTGGGCCGTCGAGGACCGGCGCGCCGAGGACGGCGTACTCGTCTGGGCGGTCCCGCTGCCCGGCGCGCGCAAGGCCGACCTCGACCTGGTCCGGCGCGGCGACGAGCTGCTCCTGGCGGCCGGGCCCTACCGCAGGATCGTTCCGCTGCCCGCCGCGCTGCGCCGCTGCACCGTCTCGGGAGCCGCTCTCACCGACGGCGTGCTCCGGGTCCGCTTCACCCCGGACCCGCAGCTGTGGCCCCGCGCGCGCTGATTCCCGTACCGCCGTTCGGGTACCGTCGAAGGTAGCCCGTACCGCACATATCGCAGCCGCCGCAGGAGTGTCCGCCATGAGCGAGGCCACCGACCGCCCCACCGACGACGACGCCTGGGCCAAGGCCTGCGCCGAGGACCTCGCCGCCGAGAAGGAGCGGCTGCGCGCGGAGCGCGGCGCCGCCCGGGGCAATGCCTCCGGCGGCGGGACCGGCACCGCCGCCGAGGAGCTGTTCAAGCTCTTCGGGGCCGTCGCCGACAAGGTCTCCGCCCTGAACAACCCGCTGCTGGGCGCCGCAGCCCAGGGCGCGGTGCGCCAGTTCGTGGACCAGGCCAAGACCGCCGTCAAGCCCGTGGTCGAGCGCAACCCCGAGGTCTTCGACCACCTCGCTGCCGCCGGCTCCGAACTGCTCGCCGCCTACCGCTCGGCGGTCGAGGGCCACGAGCGCCGCTGGACGCAGGAGCGCCCCACGGCCCCGCGCGCCGACGACGACCCCCGCCACGACGGGGACGACCCCGGGGCCGGGCCCGCCGAGCGGATCGATCTCGACTGAACCTCCGCCGGGCTCGGGTACGGTTGGCCGTGGCGGGGTTTGACCGGAAACCGAGGGACTAATGGGACTCACCATCGGCGTCGACATCGGCGGCACGAAGATCGCGGCCGGCGTGGTCGACGAAGAGGGCACCATCCTTGAGACGTACAAGGTGCCCACCCCGCCGACCCCGGACGGCGTGACGGAAGCGATCTGCACCGCGGTGTCCGAAGTAAGCAGCAACCACACCATCGACGCCGTGGGCATCGGCGCCGCCGGGTACGTGGACGACAAGCGCGCCACCGTGCTCTTCGCCCCCAACATCAACTGGCGGCACGAGCCGCTGAAGGACAAGGTCGAGCAGCGCATCGGCCTCCCCGTCGTCGTCGAGAACGACGCGAACTGCGCGGCCTGGGGCGAGTACCGCTTCGGCGCCGGCCAGGGCCACGACGACGTCATCTGCATCACGCTCGGCACCGGCCTCGGCGGCGGCATCATCATCGGCAACAAGCTGCGGCGCGGGCGCTTCGGCGTCGCCGCCGAGTTCGGGCACATCCGGGTCGTCCCGGACGGCCTGCTGTGCGGGTGCGGAAGCCAGGGCTGCTGGGAGCAGTACGCCTCCGGACGCGCGCTGGTCCGGTACGCGAAGCAGCGCGCCAAGGCGACGCCCGAGAACGCGACGATCCTGCTCGGGCTCGGCGACGGCACCCCCGAAGGCATCGAGGGCAAGCACGTCAGCCAGGCGGCCCGGCAGGGCTGCCCGGTGGCCGTCGACTCCTTCCGCGAGCTGGCCCGCTGGGCCGGGGCCGGGCTGGCCGACCTGGCGTCGCTGTTCGACCCGTCGGCGTTCATCGTCGGCGGCGGGGTCTCCGACGAGGGCGACCTCGTCCTCGACCCGATCCGCAAGTCCTTCAAGCGCTGGCTGATCGGCGGCGCGTGGCGTCCGCACGCGCAGGTGCTGGCCGCACAGCTCGGCGGCAAGGCCGGACTGGTCGGCGCGGCCGACCTGGCCCGCCAGGGCTGACCGCGATCGACGTCCGCTGCCCGCCGCGCCCCCTGGGGGAGCGGCGGGCAGCTGCGTAGGGTGGGCGGTATGGAGCTGCCTTCGCTGTCGGCCTCGTTGCCGAAGTCCCTTACGGAGCCCGACGGTTCCGCCGTGATCCGGGTACTCAGCTACAACGTCCGCTCGCTGCGCGACGACGAGGAAGCGCTGGTCCGGGTGATCCGGGCGTGTGAGCCGGACCTGGTGTCCGTGCAGGAGGCGCCGCTGTTCTTCCGGTGGCGCAAGCACGCGGCGCGGCTGGCCGCGAAGTGCGACCTGGTGGTGCTGAGCGGGGGCGGCAGCGCCGCCGGGCCGCTGCTGCTGTGCTCGCTGCGGGCCTTCGTGGAGCGGACCGAGGACGTCCTGCTGCCGTTGACGCCGGGGCTGCACCGGCGGGGCTTCGCGACGGCGGTCGTACGGTTCGGGCCGGCGGTACGGGTGGGGGTGGTGAGCGCGCACCTGTCGCTGGACGCGCGGGAGCGGGCGGCGCAGGCGGAGCTGCTGCTGGAACGGGTGCGGTCGCTGGACACCCCGTACGCGATCGCGGCGGGCGATGTGAACGAGACCCCGGACGGGCCGGCGTTCCGACGGCTGGCGTCGGCGATGCAGGACGGCTGGGCGGTGGCGCCGTGGGGCGGGGAGCACACGTTCTCCCGGTCCGGGGCGCCGCGGCGCATCGACGCGGTGTTCGCGTCGCCGGGGGCGGAGGTCCTGGGCTGCGGCGTCCCGCTCGACCTCCCGGGCGTCACGCGGCCCGACCTCCACGCGGCGACGGACCACTACCCGGTCCTGGCGGCCCTCCGCCTGCCCGCCTGCTGACGCGCGGCTCGGCGCCGGCGCGCCTTCCTTTCTTGACGCGCCGCTCGCGCGGCTCGGCGCCGGCGCGCCTTCCCGGCTTCGCGCCGCTGCGGCGAACTCCGTCCGCCGGGGGCGGGGCCCGTCCACCCTGTGCGGCACCGCCGCGCAAGCGTGCCCCGGCTCCGCCGGGCTTCCTGGGGCTCCGCCCCAGACCCCGCGCCTCAAACGCCGGCGAGGCTGGGTTTTGCCCGGGTCTCTGACGTCGGCGAGGCCGGATTTGCCCACGCCTCAAACGCCGGCGAGGCTGGGTTTTGCCCGGGTCTCTGACGTCGGCGAGGCCGGATTTGCCCGCGCCTTGAACGCGGCGAGGCTGGGTTTGCCGGCGCCTCGGAGGCGAGGCCCTGGCACCCGCGGCCACGGCGCCGCACCACCCAGCCCCGCCGGCGTTTGAGGCGCGGGGCACGGGGCGGAGTCCCGAAAGCCCGGCGGGGCTGGGGTTTGCCCCAGGGCGCCGCGTACATTCAGCCTCGCCAGCGAACTCCGTCCGCCGGGGTACCCGGCACCCGCGGCCACGGCGCCGCACCACCCAGCCCCGCCGGCGTCTGAGGCGCGGGGCACGGGGCGGAGTCCCGGGAGGCCCGGCGGGGGCGGGGCGCGCTTGCGCTGTGGTGCCGCACACGGATGCGGCGCGGCTCCGGCGGGCGGAGTTCGCCGCAGCCGTGCGAGAGGTCACACCACCGCGCCGCGGCCCGGGTCGTCCTCGTCGTCGTCATCGTGGGCCATGCGCGCCACCAGCGTCGCGAACCCGCCCAGGAAGCCGCCGATGCCGAGCGTCGTCAGCCACCACGTCATCTCCCACTGCAGCAGCACTGCCAGCAGCAGCAGGACCGGGCCGCCCACCACCGCCAGCCAGGCGAACTTCGCCGTGGTGTCGGCCGGCGGGAGCTCCGGCTCCGGCGGGACGAAGTGGCCCTCGCCGTCCCCGTCCTCCGGCTCCGCCGGGGCGTGGTCGCCCGGGCCCGGGGCCGGGGTCAGGGACACGCCCGGGGCGAAGACCACCGAGCCGCCCAGCGGCTTCTCCGGCTTGGGCTCCGGCTGGACGTCTTCCTCCGGCAGCATCAGGTTCTCGATGGACCGGAACGGTCTGGACCCCGGCGGGTCCGGCGGTTCCTGCCCGTACCCGGCGACGATCGCCGCCCACGCCGCCTCCTCGTCCAACGGGGGCACACCCCCGGACGACTCCTCGTGCTCAGCCACCGCTGGCCGCCCCCTCCCGCCCGACGCTCTTCGCGAGCCGCCCGACGAACGCATAGCTGTCCGCGAAGATCCGCTCCGCGTCATGGTCCAACGTCGCCACGTGGTAGCTCTGTTCCAGCAGGGTCTCCGTCACGTCCGTGGACGAGATGCGGGCCAGGATGCGCGCCGAGTCCACGGGCGGTACGACATGGTCCTGCGGGCTGTGCAGCAGCAGCACCGGCTGGGTCACCTGCGGCAGGTCGGCGTCGACCAGCCGGAAGAACCGGCGCAGCGAGTGCGCGGCCCGCGTCGGCACCCGGTCGTACCCGATCTCCGCCGACCCCGGCTTCGCGATGTCGCTCGCGATACCGGGCGTCGAGCGGATGAAGTGCTGGGCCACGGGAAGGGCGAAGGCCAGTGGGTCGTGCACCTTGTTGGCGGGGTTGACCAGCACGAGCCCGCTGATCGACTCCCCGTGCTTCGCCGCCAGCCGCAGGCTCAGCGCCCCGCCCATCGACAGCCCGAACACGAACACCTGCTCGCACCGGTCCAGCAGCTCCCGCAGCGCCCGGTCGACCTCCGCGTACCAGTCCTGCCAGCCCGTGAGCTGCATGTCCTGCCAGCGCGTCCCGTGCCCGGGCAGCAGGGGCAGCGACACCGTCAGCCCCCGCTCGGCCAGGTACTCGGCCCAGGGGCGGAGCGACTGCGGGGAACCGGTGAAGCCGTGGCAGAGGAGCACGCCGACCGGCCCGCCCTCGTGGCGGAACGGCTCTGCTCCAAGGAGGACGGGCACCAGGGACTCCTTCGAAAGGGCGGGGGGTACGTAGCGCTGTGTGACTTCACCGTACGCGACCGCGGTGACACCGACCAGGGTCGTCGGGCCGCTCCTGCGGCGGCCAGGGGATAAGGTCTGTTCGACGAACACAGGAAGGCTTTCGAGTTGATCTACGGCGCAATGAAGTTCTCCATCGGCGGATCACTGAAGCTCGCCTTCAGGCCGTGGGTGGAGGGCCTCGAGAACATTCCCGCCGAGGGGCCGGCGATCCTCGCGAGCAACCACCTGTCCTTCTCCGACTCCTTCTTCCTGCCGGCCGTGCTGGACCGGAAGGTGACCTTCATCGCGAAGGCGGAGTACTTCACCTCCCCGGGAGTCAAGGGCAAGCTGACGGCCGCCTTCTTCAAGGGCGTCGGCCAGCTCCCGGTGGACCGTTCCGGCGCGCGCGGGGCCGGCGAGGCCGCCATCAAGAGCGGCATCGACGTCATCGAGCGCGGAGAGCTGTTCGGTATCTACCCCGAGGGCACGCGTTCACCCGACGGCCGCCTCTACCGCGGCAAGCCCGGCGGGCTGGCCCGGGTCGCCCTCGCCACCGGGGCCCCCGTGATCCCGGTCGCCATGATCGACACCGAGAAGATCCAGCCGCCCGGCAAGGTGGTGCCCAAGCTGATGCGCCCGGGCATCCGGATCGGCAAGCCGCTCGACTTCAGCCGCTACCGCGGCATGGAGAGCGACCGTTTCATCCTCCGCTCGGTGACCGACGAGGTCATGTACGAGATCATGAAGCTTTCCGGCCAGGAGTACGTGGACATCTACGCGACGGCCGCCAAGCGGCAGATCGCCGACGCGGAGAAGGCCGCCAAGGCGGTCAAGGAGTAGGAACGGGCGGGGGCCCCGGCGCCCGCGCGCGGGGGTGGGGGAGATGGCGAAACGCGAGCGCGTCGTACGCATGTCGGTCGAGCAGCCGCTGTGGCGCGCCCTGACGGTGTACCGGCTCCTCACCATGGTCTACGCGGTGCTGCTGTTCGCCTCCGCCTACCAGGAGTTCGAGCGGCCCGCGGTCGCCGTGGGCTACCTCGTCGTGCTCGCCGGCTGGACCCTGGCCACCTACCGCAGCGTCGCGAGCGCCGCCCGGGCCACCAAGCGGTTCCTCGGCGCCGACCTGGCCGTCGCGCTCACCGGCATCCTGCTCACCCCGCTCGCCGACACCCACGAGCGGATCGGCGCCGGGGGCCCCACCCTCCCCAGCATCTGGACGGCCGGCTCGGTCCTCGCCTTCGCCCTCAAGGGCGGCTGGCGCTGGGCCGGTTTCGCCTCCACGCCCGTGGCCGTCGCCAACATCGTCGTCCACGGCGGTGACCCGACCCGCGACACCCTGCACAACGTGCTGCTGGTCTGGGTCGCGTCCATCGCCATCGGCTACGTCGTCGAGGTCGCCCGTGCCAGCGAGGCCACCCTCGCCCGGGCGCTGGAGATCGAGGCCGCGACCCGCGAACGCGAACGCCTCGCCCGCGACATCCACGACGG
Source organism: Streptomyces sp. NPDC054883 (assembly GCF_053610645.1). Taxonomy (NCBI): domain Bacteria; kingdom Bacillati; phylum Actinomycetota; class Actinomycetes; order Kitasatosporales; family Streptomycetaceae; genus Streptomyces; species Streptomyces sp. NPDC054883. The sequence goes on from NZ_JBSGYT010000024.1 coordinate 78,042, forward strand.
GGTCCTCCAGGTGCTCGCCATGGTCCAGCGGCGCGGCTGCGAACTGGGCGGCGAGGCGGCGGATCTCGGCAGGATGGCCGGGGAGCAGGAGGTGGCGCTGCGCACCCTGGTCTCCAGCGGGCTCGTGCCCGCATCCCGGGTCTCCCGGGACCAGTCGCTGGGTGCGCTCGTGGACGCGTACGAGGTGGAGGAGCCGGGCGCCGACGAGGGCGGGCTGGACCTGCGGACCCTGCTCGCCCCGCACGCGGGCTCCCGGGTGAGCTTCGCCGAGCCGGGCGGCCCCGTGCCGCTGCCGGCCCCCGCCGCCCGCGAGCTGGCGGCGGCCGTCGGAGCCGCCCTCGACAACGTGCGCAAGCACGCGGGGGAAGGCGCCCGCGCCTGGATCCTGGTCGAGGACTGGGGCGACGAGGTGATCGTCACCGTCCGCGACGACGGCCCCGGCATCCCGGCCGGCCGGCTCGTCCAGGCGGAGGGCGAGGGCCGGATGGGCGTGGCGCTGTCGATCAGGGGCCGGCTGCGGGACCTCGGCGGCACCGCCGAGTTGGTGTCCGTCCCCGGACAGGGCACCGAAGTGGAACTGAAAGTACCCAGGGGGAGAACCCGATGAAGCAGGCCGACGAGTCCTACGAGCCCGACCAGTCCGATGGATCCGCCGGGTCCGGAGCGCTCGGCGCGATCAAGGTGATGGTCGTCGACGACCACCCGATGTGGCGGGACGCGGTCGCCCGTGACCTGGCCGCCGCCGGCTTCGCCGTCGTCGCCACCGCCGGGGACGGCCCCGAGGCGGTCCGCCGGGCCGTCCCGGCCGCCCCGCACGTCCTGGTCCTCGACCTCAACCTGCCGGGCATGCCCGGGGTGCAGGTCTGCAAGGAGCTGGTCGGCGCCGACCCGGCGCTGCGCGTCCTCGTCCTGTCCGCCAGCGGCGAGCACGCCGACGTCCTGGAAGCCGTCAAGTCCGGTGCGACGGGCTACCTGTTGAAGTCCGCCGGCGCCCAGGAGCTGATCGACGCGGTCCGCCGCACCGCGGCCGGTGACCCGGTCTTCACCCCGGGCCTCGCGGGCCTGGTCCTCGGCGAGTACCGGCGCCTGGCCGCCGACCCGGCACCGGTCGCCGCCGACGAGCCGAAGGCCCCGCAGCTCACGGAGCGCGAGACCGAGGTGCTGCGGCTGGTGGCCAAGGGGCTGTCGTACAAGCAGATCGCGGAGCGGCTGGTCATCTCCCACCGCACGGTCCAGAACCACGTGCAGAACACCCTGGGCAAGCTCCAGTTGCACAACCGGGTCGAGCTCGTCCGGTACGCCATAGAGCGGGGTCTGGACGACGCGTAACCACGGTCGTACGTCGTACCTACGTCCTCGTACGAGTGAACGGGAGTACGCAACGCTCCGTGATTCCAACGGAATTGTCCTTCCCGGCCCCCTCGGTGTGACCTGAGTCACCACTAGCGTGACCGTCATGCGGGCCCCGCGCCCCCAGCGGGCCCTGTGGCGAAGGGAGATTCCATGAAGGTCGGAGTGCTGACGGGCGGCGGCGACTGCCCGGGGCTCAACGCGGTCATCCGGGGCGTCGTGCGCAAGGGCGTCCAGGAGTACGGTTACCGGTTCGTCGGCTTCAAGGACGGCTGGCGCGGGCCGGTCGAAGGGGACACCGTCCCCCTCGACATCGCCGCGGTACGGGGGATCCTGCCGCGCGGCGGGACCATCCTCGGCTCCTCGCGCACCAACCCGTTCAAGCAGGAGAACGGGGTCCGGCGGATCAAGGAGAACCTCGCCAAGTACGAGGTCGAGGCCCTCGTCGCCATCGGCGGCGAGGACACCCTGGGCGTGGCCGCGCGGCTGTTCGAGGAGTACGGCGTGCCGTGCGTCGGCGTACCGAAGACCATCGACAACGACCTGTCGGCCACCGACTACACCTTCGGCTTCGACACGGCCGTCGGCATCGCCACCGAGGCCATCGACCGGCTGCACACCACGGCCGAGTCCCACATGCGGGTGCTGGTCGTCGAGGTGATGGGCCGGCACGCCGGCTGGATCGCCCTGCACTCGGGCCTGGCGGGCGGCGCCAACGTCATCCTCATCCCCGAGCAGCGCTTCGACATGGACAAGGTGTGCGCCTGGGTGACCTCCCGCTTCAAGTCGAGTTACGCGCCGATCGTGGTCGTCGCGGAGGGCGCCATGCCCACGGACGGCGAGATGGTCCTCAAGGACGCCACCACGGACTCCTTCGGCCACGTCCGGCTGTCGGGCGTCGGCGAGTGGCTGGCCAAGGAGATCGAGGCGCGGACCGGCAAGGAGGCCCGTACGACGGTGCTCGGACACGTCCAGCGCGGCGGCACGCCCAGTGCCTTCGACCGGTGGCTGGCCACCCGCTTCGGGCTGCACGCCGTCGACGCGGTGCGCGACGGCGACTTCGGCAAGATGGTCGCGCTCAAGGGCACCGACATCGTCCGGGTCCCGATCGTCGAAGCCACCTCGAAGCTCAAGACGGTGGACCCGGCGCTGTACGCGGAGGCGGGGGTCTTCTTCGGCTGAGCCGGAGGGCGCCCGCGGATCACGGGCCGTACGGTGACGGACGGCCCGTGATCGCAGGCTCCGGCCCGGCCGGAGCGTACGCGGCCGGGCTACGCCGGGGCGCCCGCGCGGACGGACGCCAGCAGGCCGTCCAGCAGCTCCGCGCCGCGCAGGGTCAGGACCGACTCCGGGTGGAACTGGACCCCGGCGAAGCCCGCCGCCGAACGCAGGGCGTGCACCTCACCGCTCGCCGGCTCCCGGGCGACCTCTACCCCGCGCGCCGCCAGCCGCGCCGCGTCCCGAGCCGAGCACCGCGCGGTGTACGTGTTGTAGAAGCCGACCACCTCCGGCGCGCCGAACAGGTCGATCCGCGTCTGCGCCCCCTGCGCGGGCTCCGCCTTGCGCACCAGCGGCAGCCCCAGCTCCGCGGCCAGCAGCTCGTGGCCCAGGCAGACCCCGAGCAGGCCGCCCCGGTGTCCGGCCAGCAGCTCGGCCGCCAGCGCGCGCAGCATCCGCATCTTGGGGTCGGCGGTGTCCGCCGGGTTCCCCGGCCCCGGGCCCAGTACGACCGGGCCGTCCCAGGCCAGGGCCGCCGTGCGCAGGCCCGGATGGTCGAAGCGGCGTACGGTCACCTCCAGCCCGGTCACCCCCAGGACGTGCGCCAGCATCGCGGTGAAGGTGTCCTCCCCGTCCACCACCAGCACGTGGCCCGGCCCCGCCGCGGGCCGGTCCTGCATCCGCAGCCAGAACGGGGCCAGGCCGTCCCGCCGGGCGGCGAGGGCCGCCTGCACCCGCGGGTCGCGGCCGAGTCCGGCCGCCGCCCGGACCGGGCGGGGCGCCGCCGGGCGGACGCCCAGCGCGGCCAGCACCCCGGCTGCCTTGGCGTGCGTCTCGGCCACCTCGCCCGCCGGGTCGGAGTGCCGCACCAGGGTCGCCCCGACCGGCACCCGCAGGGCCCCGTCCGGCGCGATGTCGGCGGTGCGGATCAGGATGGGGGAGTCCAGCGTCTGCGCCCCGGCGCCGTCCCGGCCCAGCAGCGCGAGGGCGCCCGCGTAGTAGCCGCGGCCGCCGCTCTCGTACCGCTCGATCACCCGGCAGGCGTTCTGCACGGGCGAGCCGGTCACCGTCGCGGCGAACATCGTCTCCCGCAGCACCTCCCGCACGTCCAGCGAGGAGCGCCCGCGCAGCTCGTACTCGGTGTGCGCGAGGTGCGCCATCTCCTTGAGCCGGGGTCCGACGACGACCCCGCCCATGTCGCCGACCGTGCACATCATCTTGAGCTCCTCGTCGACCACCATCGACAGTTCCTCGGTCTCCTTGCGGTCGCCGAGGAAGGCGAGGAGCGACTCGGCCGTGGGCCCCCCGGCCGGGTACCGGTACGTCCCGCTGATCGGGTTCATCACGACCGTCCCGCCGGACATCCGCACGTGCACCTCCGGACTGGCACCGACCAGCGTCCGCTCCCCGGTGTGGACCACGTACGTCCAGTACGCGCCCCGCTCGCCCAGCAGCAGCCGCCGGAACAGGGCGAGGGCGTCGGCGCGCCCGAAGCCGTCGATCCGGCCCTCGTAGGTGCGCCGGATGACGAAGTTCGCGCCCTCTCCGCGCCCGATCTCGTCCCGGATCACGCGCTCCACGGTGGCGGCGTACTCCTCGTCGGGGACGTCGAAGCCGCCGCCGTCCACGCGCACCGCGTGGTCCGGCAGCGCGGCCAGCGCCTCGGCGAGCGGGACCTCGTAGGCCTCCTCGGCGACCAGCACGCTCAGCGGGGTCCCGTCGTCGCGCACGTCGAAGCCGCGCTCCCGGATCTGCCGGAACGGTACGAGGGCGAGCGTCGGCAGTTCCCGTACGGGCAGGTCGGCGAGGCGCTCGGCCTCGTGGACCGGGCCGAGCAGCACCTCGACGGTGTCGTGGTCCCGGCCGGGGGTCCGGCGGCGCAGCAGCGCGAACGGCGGGCAGGACTCGTCCAGCAGGCGGCTGAGGTCCGTGGTCATGGGGTGGGCGTCCTTCCGGAGGGAGGGGCGGCCCGCGTCGGCACACGACGAAGGCCGCCCCTCGGGGCGGCCTTCGTGTCGCTCGTGTCGTCAGGTACGCGCGAGAAGTGGACCGCCGGGAGCGGGCCACCACCAGTTCTGGTTCGAGTGCGCGTACATGCCGACGAGCCTAGGGGATGGCCCGCCGGAGGCGAAGCCTCCGGACCGCGTCCCCCATATCCGGAGACACCCGTCTCACGAAGTGGGCATCGGGCTGGACGTCCCGTGTGACGACGTAATGTGTACGAGGTGACCGTGAACGCTGAAAACCACGCCCCCGCCGTCAAGGCGACCTGGCGAGACCTTCCCGCGGCGCAGCAGCCTTCGTACCCCGATGCCGAGGCACTGCGCGCTGTCGTCGCGGACCTCGAGTCGTATCCGCCCCTCGTGTTCGCGGGCGAGTGCGACCAGCTGCGCGCCCGTCTGGGAGCCGTCGCCAAGGGCGAGGCGTTCCTGCTCCAGGGCGGCGACTGTGCCGAGGCCTTCGACGCCGTATCCGCCGACCACATCCGTGCCAAGCTCAAGACGCTGCTCCAGATGAGCGCCGTCCTGACGTACGCGGCCTCCGTGCCCGTCGTCAAGGTCGGCCGCATCGCCGGCCAGTACTCCAAGCCGCGCTCGAAGGACACCGAGACCCGCGACGGCGTCACCCTGCCGACCTACCGCGGCGACTCCGTCAACGGCTTCGCCTTCACCGAAGAGGCCCGGATCCCGGACCCCGAGCGGCTCAAGCGGATGTACCACGCGTCCGCGTCGACGCTGAACCTGGTACGCGCCTTCACCACCGGCGGTTACGCGGACCTGCGCCAGGTGCACGCCTGGAACCAGGACTTCGTGAAGAACTCCCCGTCCGGGCAGCGCTACGAGCAGCTCGCGCGGGAGATCGACAACGCGCTGAACTTCATGAAGGCCTGCGGCACCGACCCGGCCGAGTTCAAGGCCGTGGAGTTCTACGCCTCCCACGAGGCGCTGCTCCTCGACTACGAGGGTGCGCTGACCCGCACCGACTCGCGGACCGGCAAGCTGTACGACACCTCCGGCCACATGGTCTGGATCGGTGAGCGCACCCGCCAGCTGGACCACGCGCACATCGAGTTCTGCTCGCAGATCGCCAACCCGATCGGCATCAAGCTCGGCCCGACCACCTCGGTGGACGAGGCGCTGACGTACATCGACCGGCTGGACCCCGAGCGCGAGCCGGGCCGGCTGACCTTCGTCGTCCGGATGGGCGCCGACAAGGTCCGCGACAAGCTGCCCGCGCTGGTCGAGAAGGTCACCGCCTCGGGCGCGACGGTCGCCTGGGTCACCGACCCGATGCACGGCAACACCTTCGAGGCGGCCTCCGGCCACAAGACGCGCCGTTTCGACGACGTGCTCGATGAGGTCAAGGGCTTCTTCGAGGTCCACAAGGCCCTGGGCACCCACCCGGGCGGCATCCACGTCGAGCTCACCGGTGACGACGTCACCGAGTGCGTGGGCGGCGGCGACGAGATCTTCGTCGGCGACCTGCACCAGCGCTACGAGACGGCTTGCGACCCGCGGCTCAACCGCAGCCAGTCCCTGGACCTGGCGTTCCTCGTCGCCGAGATGTACCGCGACCAGTAAGCGGATCATGACGGTGGGGCGCGGATCGATGTGATCCGCGCCCCACTGTCGCATCCAGGTCTTTTAGGGGACCCTAACCTTAGGTACGGTTAGGCAAGCCTCACCGAATAGGAGTGGCTCGTCCGACCTCGTCCACTCCCAGGAGGTGAACCGCGTGTACGTCTGCTCGTGCTTCGGGATCACCGACAAGCAGGTCAAGGAACACGCGGAGGCCGGGGCCTGCACCCCCCGGCAGATCGCCTCGGCCACCAAGGCCGGCACCGACTGCGGCTCCTGCGTCCGCACCATCCAGGGCCTCCTCGGCCGCGGTGCGTGCCCGCGCCGCGAGCTCCTGGAAACGGGCCGGACGGCGGCCGTGCTCGCCGCGCAGCCCGCGCCCGTCGCGCAGCCCGCGCTGGCGGACGCGGCCTGACCGCCCCGGGCCCGACTGCACGGGCCCGACTGGCCCCGGCCGGGCTCAGCTCTCCGGCTGCTCGATCTGCTGCGCGATGTACAGCGGCTCGCCGATGCTCTCGATGAGCTCCAGCTGGGTGTCGAGGTAGTCGATGTGGTGCTCCTCGTCCGCCAGGATCTCCTCGAAGAGGCGCGCGGAGGTGACGTCGCCCTTGCCGCGCATGACCTCGATGCCCCGCCGCAGGCGGTCGATCGCCTCGACCTCGACCTGCCGGTCCGCCTGGAACATCTCCGTCAGGGTCTGGCCGACGCGCACGTGGAAGAGGCGCTGGTAGTTCGGCAGGCCGTCGAGCATGAGGATGCGCTCGGTGATCTTGTCCGCGTGCTTCATCTCGTCGATGGATTCGGCACGGGTGTACTGGGCGAGCTTCGTCCAGCCCTTGTTGTCCTGGATGCGGTAGTGCAGCCAGTACTGGTTGATGGCCGTGAGCTCGCCGGTCAGTTGCTCGTTGAGGAACTCAAGGACCTCGGGGTCGCCCTGCATCGCAGAGGCTCCTTCCAGGCAATGTCAGCTAGGTGACTCAGTGCGCGCATCCTTCCACCGTCCTCCGGGGCAGTCCAGTAAGTGCCTCCTTAGTGGGAGTTGCCATGACTTGCCCGAATGGGCCCGGAGCTGGTCATGAACACCCCGCGGCGTCTGTCACCATGGAGGCATGGGTCAGCCGGAAAGCCGGGAATCTCCGGGAGCAGAGCAGTTCGAGCTCCCTCCCGGGCAGCGGTTGCAGCGGGGCTGGCCGGTCACCCACTACGGTCCGGTGCCCAAGTTCAAGCCCGACCGCTGGGAGTTCCGCGTCTTCGGGGCCACGGCCGACGGGGAGAAGCGCTGCTGGAACCACGAGGAGTTCACGGCCCTGCCGTTCGACTCCGTCGTGGCGGACCTGCACTGCGTGACGAAATTCAGCATGCCGGGGGCCGAATGGGGCGGGGTGCTCGCCCGTACCGTCCTCGCGCTGGCTCCGCCGGCGCCGGAGGTCACGCATGTGATGGTGTGGGCCGAGTACGGGTTCAGCTCGAACATGCGATTGGCCGATTTCTCCTCGGAGCGGACCGTCTTCGCCACCCACCAGGGTGGCGAACTGCTGACCGCCGAGCACGGTTTCCCGCTGCGGCTCGTGGTGCCGCACCTGTACGCCTGGAAGGGGCCCAAGTGGGTCCGGGGCGTGGAGTACATGACCGCCGACCGGCGGGGCTTCTGGGAGGAGCGGGGGTACCACAACATCGGCGACCCCTGGCGCGAGCAGCGCTACTCGTACCAGGAGGAGCCGGGCGACGGGCCCGAGATCTAGCGGCCGCCGCCTTCAGTGGTACTGGTGGACGACCGCGTGGCCCTTGCCGCGGCCGATCATCCACTTGTTGACCGGGGTCGTGACGACGAAGGCGAGCGCGAGGGAGAGCGCGAGCGCGGTCCAGAACAGCGCCTCCGACAGGTGGGCGTCCATCGCGCCCGGCCACAGTGCGATCACGCCGTTGTCGATCAGCTCCATCACGGCGATGGAGAGGGTGTCGGCGGCGAGTGCCACCCGGACGGCCGTACGGATTTCCACGCCCGCGCCGAGGATGCCGCGCAGGGTGAGCGCGTAGCCGAAGAAGAACGCGAGGACGATGGCCGCGATCATCGTGGCCAGGTTGCCCCAGCCGAGCGCGGTGCCGATGATCATGCCGAGCACTTCCCCGATGGCGCAGCCGGTGAGGCAGTGCAGGGTGGCCTTGGCGGCCGTGCCCCAGCTGACCGGGCCGGAGCCGCCGTGGTGCGGGTGGCCGCCGCCATGCGCCGGGTACTCGCCGTGGGCCCCGTGGGCCTGCGGCTGCTCGGTTCCGCCGTCGTCGTGGTGCGCGTGTGCGTGGTCCATCGTCAGCCTCCTGGGGACGCCGCCTCTCCGGGGAAGGGCGGTGGCGCGGTCCTGGATACCCGAACCGTATACCCCCCAGGGGTATTCCCCAAGGGGTTACGCGTGCGCCTCGCGCAGCTCCTTCAACAGCGCCACGTCCGCGGCGTGGCCCTCCTTGCCGCCCGGTGTCTCGATGATCAGCGGCACCCCCTCCATCGCGGGGTGGGAGAACAGTTCACCGAACGCCTCCCGCCCGATGTGACCCTGGCCGATGTTCGCGTGGCGGTCCTTGTGAGCGCCGACGCCCTCCTTGGAGTCGTTGGCATGGACCAGCTTGAGCCGGCCCTCGCCCACCGTGTCCACCAGCAGGTCCAGCGTCTGCTTGGCGCCGCCCGGCTCCGCCAGGTCGTGCCCGGCCGCGAAGACGTGGCAGGTGTCCAGGCAGATGCCGAGCTTCGGGTGGTGGTCGAGCGCCTCGAAGTACGGGCCGAAGTCCCAGGTGCGCGAGCACAGCGAGGAGCCCTGCCCGGCCGTGGACTCCAGCAGCAGGAACGGGTCGTCGTCGTGCGTCAGCTCGTCCAGCAGCGGCAGCATGTACTGCCTGACCTGCGCGTACGCCACCTCACGGGGACGGCCGCCGGTGGCCGAGCCGGTGTGCACGACCACCCCGAGCGCGCCGATCTCCCGGGCCCGGCGCAGCGAGTGCCGCAGGGACTCCACCGACTTCTCGACGGTCGCCTCGGTGTGCGAGCCGAAGTTGATCAGGTACGGCGCGTGTACGTAGGCCGGCACCGACAGGGCCGCGCACTGGGCGCGGAACAGCTCGTCCTGCGCCGGGCTGCCGGTCGGGGTGGCCCAGCCGCGCGGGTTGGCCACGAACACCTGGACGGCCTCGGCGCCCATCTCGCCGGCGTACGCCAGGCCGACCGAGGCGAGCCCGCCGGCCACCGGGACGTGTCCGCCCACGGGGTTGCGGCGCGCGGCGGCCCGGTCGGGGGCGGGGCCGGTCGCCGGCTGGGCGGCCGGGGCGGCGGGCTGGTCGGTGAGCACTTACAGCCCCTTGGTCCTGATGATGATCGTGCTGCCTTCGGGGGCGTTCTGGCCGCCCGGCACCGACTGCGCGTCGACGGTGTTGCTGAAACCGAAGAAGGGCCGTTCCACCTTCACCTTGAAGCCCAGGGCCTCCAGCGCCCTGCGGGCCACGTCGGCCTCCTGGCCCGTCACGTTCGGCACCTGCACCGGGCGGGGGCCCTTGGACACGGTGAGCGTCACCGTGTCACCCGCCGCGGCCTGGGTGCCTGCGGCGGCGGACTGGTTGGCGACCGTACCGGCGGGGGAGGGGGAGTTGACCTGCTCGGCCGCCGTCTCCACCTTGAGGCCGAGGTCCTGGAGGGCGACGCGGGCCTGCTCCACCGGCTGGCCGGCCACGTTCGGCACCAGGACCGGGCGCCCCTTGCTGACGACGATCGCCACCGCCGTGTCGGGGGCCCGCTTCTGGCCGCCCTCCGGGTCGGTGCCGATCACCGCGCCCTGGGGGACGTCCTGGCTGAACGCCTGGGTCACGATGCCGGGCGCGAGACCGGCCGACGTCAGTTCCGCCTTGGCGGCGTCCAGGGTCTTGCCCTTGACCGCGGGGACGCTGACGACCTCGGGGCCGCGGGAGAGCGTCAGCGTCACCGAGCCGTTGCCGCGGATGCGCTTGCCGCCCTGGGGGTCGGTGTTCATCACCGTGCCCCGGTCGAAGGCCTCGCTGAACTTCCGGTCGACGCCCTTCACGCCGAGACCGGCCGCCGACAGCTCGGAGCGGGCCTGCTCCTCCGTCTTGCCCAGGAGGTTCGGCACCTTCGTGAACTGGCCCGAGTTGATGTACCAGACCCCCGCGCCGAGGCCGAGGACCAGCAGCACCCCGGCGATGACCAGGTGCAGGCCGCGCGGCCGGGTCCGGCGCCGGGTGCGCGGCGGCGGGGGCGGCGTCGTCAGGCGGGAGGTGTGGTGGAGGGGCTCGGCCGCTATCGCGCCCGCCGGGGCGACGGGCCGGGGGATCACGCTGGTGCGGTCCTCGTTCGCCCCCCGCTCGCCCGGGTTCGCCTGCGGCGGTACGGCGTCCAGCTCGGCCTCGCTCAGCGCGGCCCGGGCCTCCAGCGTCAGGCCCAGCAGTGCGGCGGCGTCGGCGGGGCGCAGCTGCGGATCGCGGGCCGTGGCGTGCGCGACCAGCGCGTCGAGGCCGGCGGGCAGCCCGGGGACGGCGGCGGAGGGGGGCGGAACGTCCTCGTGCAGGTGCTGGTAGAGCACCTGCGCGGCGGAGCCGCCGGTGTGCGGCTTGGAGCCGGTGAGCATCTCGTAGAACACGACACCGCAGGCGTAGACGTCCACCCGGGTGTCGGTGACGCCGTTCTCCATCTGCTCCGGGGCGAGGTAGGAGACGGTGCCCAGGACGGCGCCGGTGGTGCTGGTGACCGTGTCCACGCTGCGGACCAGGCCGAAGTCGGCGACCTTGACCCGGCCGTCGTCGCCGATCAGGACGTTCTCGGGCTTCATGTCGCGATGGACGAACCCGGCCCGGTGCGCGGCGCCGAGGGCGGCGAGGACCGGTTCGAGGATGTCCAGGGCGGCCCGCGGCTGGAGCGCGCCGCGCCGGCGGAGCACGTCGCGCAGGGTGCAGCCGGATACGTACTCCATCGCCAGGTACGTGTACGGGCCGTCCGTGCCCTGGTCGAAGACGGCGACGACGTTGGGGTGGGCGAGGCGCGCCACGGACTTCGCCTCCCGGATGAACCGGTCGACGAAGGAGACGTCCGCGGCGAGGGCCGGGTGCATCACCTTCAGCGCGAGGATGCGGTCGAGGCGGGTGTCGAGGGCCCGGTAGACCGTGGCCATGCCGCCGGCCGCGATCCGGGCGTCGATGCGGTAGCGGCCGTCGAGCGTCTGCCCGACGAGGGGGTCATCCAGGGTCGTGTCCACCCGGCGATTCTACGAGCCGCCCCGCCGGGCCCCGCCGGTACGGGTCGGCTTGCAGCGCGGCTGTGACGCGGGGGCGGTGGTAGGGGCCCCCGCGCGCGGGGACCCGTAGCCGTGGAGGCCCCGCGCGGCCGGGGGCCCGTACCACCGCCCCCCTCAGAACGCCGGGCGTTCCGGGTCCAGGGTCGCGCGGCCCTGCTCCGGGGAGGAGGCGTGCGCGAAGCGGCGTTGGGGGATGCGGCCCGCGCGGTAGGCGAGGCGGCCCGCCGTGACCGCGTCCCGCATGGCCGCGGCCATCAGCACCGGCGCCTGGGCGCGCGTCACCGCCGAAGCCAGCATCACCCCCGCGCAGCCCAGCTCCATCGCCAGCGCGGCGTCCGAGGCCGTACCGGCCCCCGCGTCCAGGATCACCGGCACGCCCGCCCGCTCCGTGATCAGCTCGAAGTTGTGCTGGTTGCGGATGCCCATCCCCGAGCCGATCGGGGAGCCGAGCGGCATGATCGCCGCGCATCCCACGTCCTCCAGCTTCCGGGCCAGCACCGGGTCGTCGTTGGTGTACGGCAGCACCGTGAAGCCCTCGTCGACCAGGATCTCGGCGGCGTCCAGCAGCTCGACGCCGTCCGGCAGCAGGGTGCGTTCGTCCGCGACGACCTCCAGCTTGATCCAGTCCGTACCCAGCGCCTCCCGCGCGAGGCGGGCCGTCAGCACGGCCTCGCCCGCAGTGAAGCAGCCCGCCGTGTTGGGCAGCACCGCGATGCCCAGCTTCGTCAGCACCGACAGCACCGAGCCCTGGACCGTCGGGTCCAGCCGGCGCATGGCGACGGTCGTGAGTTCCGTACCGGAGGCGACCAGGGCGCGCTCCAGCACGTCCAGGCTCGGGGCGCCGCCCGTGCCCATGATCAGGCGCGAGGAGAAGGTCCGGCCGCCGAGGGTGAAGACGTCGTCCGCCATGGCCCTCAGCCTCCCTGTACCGCGGTCAGGACCTCGACCCGGTCGCCGTCGCCCACCGGGGTGTGCGGCCACTGCCCGCGCGGGACGACCGTCTCGTTGAGGGCGGCGGCGACCCCCTTGCGGGCCGGGGTCAGGGTGGCGACCACCGTGTCGAGCGTGGTGCCGGCCGCGACCTCGCGCGGCTCGCCGTTGACGGAGATGGTCATGCGTACGTCTCCTGACGTGCCTCGGTGAACCGGCGCGGGGTGAAGGGGCGGGCGATCTCCGGCACGGTGCCGGTGGCCAGCAGCTCCGCCATCACGTCGCCGGTGAGCGGGGTCAGCAGCACCCCGTTGCGGTAGTGCCCGGTGGCCAGGTGCAGTCCCGGCAGCGCGGTCGGGCCCAGCAGCGGGGCGTTGTCGGGGGAGCCGGGCCGCAGCCCGGCCAGGGTCTCGGTCAGCGGCAGTTCGGTGATGCCCGGCACCAGCTCGTGGGCGTCGCGCAGCAGCTCGTAGACCCCGCCGGCCGTGACGGTGGTGTCCCAGCCCAGCTCCTCGCTGGTCGCGCCGACGACGAGCTCGCCGTTCTCGCGCGGCACGAGGTACACGTGGCCGCCGCGCACGACCGCCCGTACGGTCCGGGACAGGAACGGGGCGTACGGGGCCGGCACCGTCAGCCGCAGCACCTGCCCCTTCACCGGCCGCACCGGGACCGCCACCTCCGGGGGCACCCCGGGCAGCTGCCCGGACAGCGAGCCGGCCGCCAGGACGGTCTGGCCGGCGCGCAGCTCCGTACCGTCGTCGAGCAGGGCCCCGGCGGCCCGGTCGGCCACGACGAGCAGCCGGGCGGCGCTCGCCCGGTGCACGGTGACCCCGGCGCGTTCGCAGGCGGCCAGCAGTGCGGCCGTCAGCCGGCGCGGGTCCACCTGGTGGTCGCCGTCGACGCGCAGGCCGCCGCGTACGCCCGGGGCCAGCATGGGCTCCAGGCGGCGGCACTCGCGGCCGGTCAGCCACTGCGAGTCCAGGCCGCACGAGCGCTGGAGGGCGTGCAGCTCGCGCAGGTGGAGGCGGTCGTCGGCGTCGAGGGCGACGGCGAGGGTGCCGCAGGCGCGGTAGCCGATGTCCATGCCGCCGCTCGCCTCGGCGAGCTCGGCGGCGAACTCCGGGTAGCGGGCGGCCGAAGCGACGTTGAGCCCGAGCAGGGTCTCCTCGCCGTAGTGCAGTTCGGTGACGGCGGCGAGCATGCCGGCCGCGACCTGCGCCGCGCCGCCGCCGGGGGCCGGGTCGGCCAGTACGGTGCTCAGTCCGCGCCGGGCGGCCCGCCAGGCGGTGACCAGGCCGATGATGCCGCCCCCGATGACGAGGACGTCGGATCCCTTCGGGGATCCCCTCCGAGACGAGTGCATGGGCGTCCAGCCCCTCCCTTCGCCGGCATGACCCGGATCAGGTTCGTACGGTCGGAGGCCGGCCAGCCTCCCTCTCAGCCCGGTGCGTCCGGACTCCCGCGATAGGTACGGTGGCCAGACTAACCCCGGCGCGCACGCCGGGTAAGGCTGCCTCCCCCGGGCCTGTTCCTGATGAAACGTCAGAAGATTAGGGTGGGCGGCGTGAGCGAGCAGACGGAACACACTCAGAGCGGCGTCGTCATCGTCGGTGCCGGAATGGCCGGGGTGCAGACCGCGGTCGCCCTGCGGGAGCAGGGCTTCACCGGCCCCGTGACCCTGCTGGGGGCCGAACCCCACCAGCCCTACGACCGGCCCCCGCTGTCCAAGGCGGTGCTGCTCGGTAAGGCCGAGGACTCCGCCTTCGACGTGGACTTCGAGGCCCTCGGCATCGTTCTGCGGCTCGGCGTCGAGGTCACCGGGCTGCGGGCCGGCGCCCGCGAGGTGGACACCGAGGCGGGCCCGGTCCCGTACGACGTGCTGGTGCTGGCGACCGGAGCGCGTCCGCTGACCCTGCCGGGCTCGGACGGGGTCCCGGGCGTGCACCTGCTGCGCACCCTGGACGACGCCGCCCGGCTGCGGCCCGTGCTCGCGGCGGCGCCCCCGGTGGTGGTGGTCGGCGCCGGATGGATCGGCGCGGAGTTCGCGACGGCGGCCCGGGAGGCGGGCTGCGCGGTGACGGTGGTCGAGGCGGCGGAGCGGGTGCTGGCGGGGGCCGTGCCGGCGGAGGTCGCGGAGCCGATGGGGCGCTGGTACGCGGAGGCGGGCGCCAGACTGCTGACCGGGGCCCGGGTGGCGTCCGTCGAGGAGGGCCGGGTCCACCTGGCGGACGGCCGGACGTTGGAGGCGGGCGCCGTGGTCGTCGGCATCGGGGCCCGGCCCGCGACGGACTGGCTGGCGGGCTCGGGCGTCGAGCTGGGCCCGGACGGTTCGGTCACCGCCGACGCCCGGCTGCGGACCTCCGTGCCGGGGGTGTACGCGGTGGGGGACTGCGCGTCGTTCCCGTCGGCCCGGTACGGGGAGCGGCTGCTGGTCCACCACTGGGACAACGCGCTCCAGGGGCCGCGGGCGGTCGCGGCCAACGTGGTCGCCGGGGAGGCGGCGGAGGGCGCGTCCTACGACCCGGTGCCGTACTTCTGGTCGGAGCAGTTCGGCCGGTTCGTGCAGTACGCGGGGCACCACGGCGGGGCGGACGAGATGCTGTGGCGGGGGGATCCGGCCGGCGCGTCGTGGTCGGTGTGCTGGTTGCGCGGCGGGGCGCTGGTGGCGGTCCTGGCCGTGGGCCGGCCCAGGGACCTGGCGCAGGGACGCCGCCTGATCGAGGCCGGCACGGTGCTCTCCGCGGCCGCGGTCTCGGATCCCGACACCCCGCTGAAGTCGGCGCCGGCCTGACGCATCCGCGGCCGCCCCGCCCCGCCCCGGGCCGGTTCCGGTAACCCCGACGGGGCCGCCCGCGTCCGGGCCGGAAACCCGGACGGGGTGGTCCGAGTACCGGCGGCGAGTCCGAGATGGCAGGCTTGTGCCCGTGACCGAGATTGACGCAAAGATCGATGCCCTTGTCCCCGCCTGGCTCTACCTCCCCGACATCGCCGAGATGCTCGACATCGAAGTGACCCGGGTCCGCCAGCTGGTCAAGGAAGGTCAGCTGCTCGCGGTGCGCCGCGGCGAGAACCGCTCCCTCCAGGTCCCCGCCCCCTTCATCGACGGCGACAAGATCGTCAAGGGCCTCACCGGTCTGCTGACCGTGCTCCGCGACGACGGCTTCTCCGACGAGGAGATCCTGGAGTGGATGTTCACCCCCGACCCGACCCTCCCCGGCACCCCCGCCCAGGCGCTGAGCGAGAATCGTGGCACGGAGGTGAAGCGCCGCGCTCAGGCGCTCGCCCTCTGACGGACCCACGCACGACGTGAGGTACTGATCCGCAGGTACTGATCCACGTACTGATCCAGCCGGTGTACGGGCCCCCGCGGCCCGTACACCGCCACCACCACGGGGGTACACCCATGCTGCTGTCCGACGCCCGGCTCTACCTGTGCACGGACGCCCGCAAGCGGCAGGGCGACCTCCCCGAGTTCCTCGACGCCGCCCTGGCCGGCGGCGTGGACATCGTCCAGCTCCGCGACAAGGGCATGGAGGCCGGCGAGGAACTCGAACACCTCCGGGTCTTCGCCGACGCCGCCCGCCGGCACGGCAAGCTGCTCGCCGTCAACGACCGCGCCGACGTGGCCCACGCCATCGGCTCCGACGTGCTCCACCTCGGCCAGGGCGACATCCCCGTCCCCGCAGCCCGCGCGATCCTGGGCCCGCAAATCCTCGTCGGCCGCTCCTGCCACGCCGAATCCGAGGTCGACGCGGCCGCCGCGGAGCCCGGCGTGGACTACTTCTGCACCGGCCCCTGCTGGCCCACCCCCACCAAGCCCGGCCGCTACGCCCCGGGCCTGGGCCTCGTGCGGTACGCCGCCTCCCTGCGCCAGGACCGCCCCTGGTTCGCCATCGGCGGCATCGACGCCACGAACCTGGACGAGGTGCTCGACGCCGGCGCCACCCGGATCGTGGTCGTACGGGCCATCACCGAGGCCACCGACCCCGGCGCCGCCGCCAACGAACTGGCCAAGCGGGTCCGCGAGCGCGCCTGACCGGCCCCCGCCACGGGGGTGTCCAAAAAGGTGTCCAAAAGGCGGACTCGGCTACGGCCCGTGCCGACCCCCGTCTAACCTGCCGGTATGGCCCTTGGTACCGCTTCCACCTGGTCGGACCGTGCACACACGGTCCGCGACCTCCTCGCGTCCGGGAGCTCGTACTCCTTCGAGTTCTGGGCTCCGAAGACCGAGAAGGGCGAGCGCAACCTCTGGGACGCCCTGCGCCGGATCGAAGCGGTGGCCCCCAGCTTCGTCTCGGTCACCTACGGAGCCGGCGGCTCCACCCGGGGCGGCACCGTCCGCGCCACCGAGCAGATCGCCGCGAACACCACCCTGACGCCCGTCGCCCACCTCACCGCCGTGGACCACTCCGTCGCGGAGCTGCGCCACGTCATCGGGCAGTTCGCCGACGCGGGGATCCGCAACATGCTCGCGCTGCGCGGTGACCCGCCGGGCGATCCCATGGGCCCCTGGGTCAAGCACCCTGAGGGCGTGGACTACGCCGCCGACCTCGTGCGCCTCCTCAAGGAGTCCGGGGACTTCTGCGTGGGCGTCGCGGCCTTCCCCGAGATGCACCCCCGCTCCGCGGACTGGGACACGGACATCCGGCACTTCGTGGACAAGTGCCGTGCGGGCGCCGACTACGCCATCACGCAGATGTTCTTCGATCCGGAGAATTATCTGCGGCTGCGCGACAGCGTCCAGAAGGCGGGCTGCGAGACCCCGATCATCCCCGAAGTCATGCCCGTTGTGGGGATCAAGCAGCTCGACCGGCTGCCCCAACTCAGCACCGCCGTCTTCCCCGAGGCGGTAAAAGACCGCATGCTCGCGGTCAAGGACGACCCGGCCGCTGTACGCTCCATTGGCATCGAGTTCGCCACGGAGTTCTGCGCGCGGCTGCTGTCCGAGGGTGTCCCGGGGCTGCACTTCATCACGCTGAACAATTCGACGGCGACTCTCGAGATCTACGAAAACCTGGGTCTGCACCAGCGGGCCTGATCGGCCGGCCCCCGTTTCCCGCGCGGTCGGCCGTACCGAGAGGGGCCATGCATGGGAATGACGGTCCTCTACATCGCGTTCGGCTTCGTCGCGTTGTGGCTGCTTGCCGAGGTCCTGATGCAGTACAAGGCCCGGCTCCGCTGGCGCCTGCTCGCCTTCGCCGGGTTCGTCGGCGTGGTCGCCGGGGTGGTGCTGCCGTCCGTACTGGTCATCGCCGTCGGCGCGACCGCGTTCGCGGTGGGCCAGACCCTGGTGACGCTCTCCTTCCGCAAGGGCTTCGTCGCCGGCTGGGCGCTGCGCCGGGGCGGGGAGCCCGTGCGCAAGGGCGGACGCCGCCGCAGCGGCGGCCCGCGGCCCCCGCGCGCGGAACCCGCGCTGGAGGTGACGGCGCTGGAGTACGGCGCCGAGAGCGACCAGCCGGAGTACGAGGCGTCGTCCGGGCGCCGCGCGGCGGACCGTGACGAACTCGACGCGGGGGATGAGGACGTCTTCACCCCGCAGCCCGTGCCCGAGGAGACCGGCTCCTACGGGATACAGAGTTTCGCCTCCCAGGGCCAACAGGCCGCGCAGCAGGCGGCGGCGTACTCCCAGCACCCCGCCGAAACGGCCGCGTTCGCCTCGCCGTTCACCACGCCCGAGCAGGACGCACACCAGTTCGCGGCGTACTACGACCCCCAGGGCCAGGGCGGCTACGACTACTCGGCCGGCTACCCGGGTGCCGAACAGCAGGTCTACGCGGCCTATTCGGACCCGTACATCGGCACCGGCGGCGGCGTCGCCCCGGCGCAGGAGTACGACTACACCGCGTACGGCGACTACGGCCGCCAGCAGTACTCGATGGACACCCCGCCCGGCGGGGTGTGGGTCCCGCAGCAGCGGGACGCCGCCCAGCCCTACCCGCCGGAGGAGCCGCAGCAGCCCCCTCAGCAGCCCCAGGGCTACCCGTACCAGGGCGGCCCCGGCGAGTACGAGCCCTACCGCTACTGAACCGTTCGAGGGCGTTCTAGCGGGAACCGCGGAAGCCGGCGCCCTCCACGATCAGCCCGGCCACCAGGGCGCCGGTCATCCCGGCGTGGGGGAGGCCGCCGCCGGGGTGGGCCCAGCCGCCCGCGAGGTACAGCCCGGGCAGGGCGGTGGTGTTGGCGGGGTACAGCAGCCGTCCGCCGGCCCCGGCCAGCGCGGGCGCCGGGACCGCGCCGTCCACCGCGCCCGTGGCCCCGGCGATGTCGGCCGGGGTGCGCAGCTCGTGCCACAGCAGCCGCTCCCGCAGCCCGGGTACGGCCCGGGCGGCCGCCGCGAGCAGGTCCTCGGCCGAAGGCGCCGCACCGGGGTCCACGACGGCCTGTACGGTGACGGCCTCGTGCTCCGTGTCCGGCGCCGCGGCCGGGTCGTCCGGGCGCAGCACGGTGACGCCGCCCCCCGTCAGGGTGCGGTGCACGGCGTCCGCCGCGCGGGCCCCGCGCAGGGCGAGGAACAGGGTGTACCGGGCCTGGAGCCCCGTGCTGCGGGCGGGCGTGGAACCCGGCGCGAGCGGGACCGCCAGCGCCCTCGGATCCACCCCGCACACCACCGCGTCGGCCTCCACCACCTCGCCGTCGGCCAGCAGCAGTCCGGCCGCCCGGCCGTCGCGCCGCACGACCTCCCGTACCGCGGTGCCGAAGACGAAGTCCACCTTCCGTTCCAGGCACCGCTCGTGGACGGCGGTGGCGAGCCTCCGCAGCCCGCCGCGCACGTACCAGCTCCCGAAGGTCTGCTCCATGTACGGCAGCACCGCCGCGGAGGCGGGCGCCGTCGCGGGGTCCAGCCCGTACGCGCGCACCCGTTCGGCGAGCAGTTCCCCGAGCGGGCCGCCCAGCTCGCGCGCCGCGACCTCGGCGAGGGTCGGCGGCCGGCGCCGCAGCAGGCCGCTCTTGCGCAGGGCGGGGTACGGATCCTCGCCCAGCACCTGCCAGTCGGGCCGCAGCGGCTCCTCCAGCAGGGGCCGGCGGGTGGCGTTCCAGGCGTCCCGGGCGCGCCCGAGCACATCGCTCCAGCGCTCCCCGGCGCCGGGCCCGAAGGCCTGGTCCAGGACGGCGGCCGCGCCGCCGCGCGAAGCGTTGGGCAGGGTCACCTCTGCACCGCCGGGCAGCACGTGCCGGACGGCGGGGTCCACCTGCACGAGGTCGACGCACTCCTCCAGGGGCCGCTTGCCGGTCTTCACGAAGAGGTCGCGGTAGACGGCGGGCAGGTGCAGCAGCCCGGGTCCGGTGTCGAAGGAGAAGCCGTCGCGTCCGTACCGTCCGACCGCGCCGCCGTAGGTGGAACCGCGCTCGTACACCGTCACCCGGTGCCCCGCCACGGCCAGCCGGGCCGCCGTCGCCATCGCGCCCATGCCGGCGCCGATCACCGCAATTCGTGCCATGCGGTGGAGCCTACCGAGCGGGACCGCAGGCGGACCGACCGAGGTCAGTAGGGCGGGGCGCCGGTGATCCGGTGGCTTTCGGCGGCCGGCCGGCGCTCCTCGCGGCGCTGCGCCCGAATGCGCAGGAAGCGGCGGATCCGGGTCCAGAGGTAGATCACCAGGGCCAGGCCCGCGGCGAGGAGTACGGCCGCGATGACCGCCGCCGCGCGGGGATTGAACATCGCGAAGGTGACGATGCCGGCCACCCCGAGGTCCTCGGCGGTGCTGAGCACCACGTTGCTGAACGGCTCCGGTGAGGTGTTGACCGCCATCCGGGTGCCCGCCTTGACGACGTGGCCGGCCAGCGCCGCGGAGCCGCCGACCGCACCGGCCGCTATGCCGGACAGCGAGCCGCTCTGCCCGGCCAGCAGGGCGCCGACCACGGCTCCGGCGACCGGGCGGATCACCGTGTGGACGGAGTCCCACACCGAGTCCACGTACGGGATCTTGTCGGCCACCGCCTCGCAGAGGAACAGCAGGCCCGCGAGGATCAGCACATCGGTGCGCTGGAGGGAGGCCGGTACCCCGTCGCTCAGCCCGGTCGCTCCGAAGACGCCGAGCAGGAGGACCACGGCGTAGGCGTTGATCCCGCTGGCCCAGCCGCTGGTGAAGACCAGGGGGAGCACTGTCATCGGGCCATCATGCCGCAGCGGACGAATGAGGGACGACCGCCACCGGCGGCCGTCCCTCATGAAGTCGCTACGGGGATCACTGCCCCTGTTCGTCGCGGCGGCGCTGCCACCGTTCCTCGATGCGGGTCATCATCGACCGACGCTGCCGGTTCTGCCCTCGGGCAGTACCGCCTGCACTTCCGGAGACGGGCTGCTCGCCGGGCTTGGGTGCTCTGCGCCAACCGGTGACGACGAGAACCGTGCAGGCCAGCATGACGAGGAATCCCACCACACTGATCCAGAGCACGCTCTGCCAGATCACACCGGTCATGAGGAGCGCGATACCCACCACAATGCCTACGGCTGCCTGGTATACCCGTCGCCGGGTGTACGTGCGCAGTCCGCTTCCCTCAAGCGCTGTCGCGAACTTGGGGTCTTCGGCGTACAGCGCTCGCTCCATCTGCTCGAGCATTCGCTGCTCGTGCTCCGAGAGCGGCACGGGAGTCCTCCTCATCCGTCGGTCGCGGGGGGTAGCGACCAGGGGTCCCCTTCAGGATAGGCGGGGAATCGCCCCCGTGACACCCGCCCACTGCGCCAGGTTCGAAAATGCACCGCCTGGAAAAACACTGCCGGAAAAGCGTCTGCCTGGAAGAAGCGCAGCACCGGACCGCACCGTCGCGGGCGTGGTCATTGAGGCGCTTATTCCCCAATGACCGGTCCGCCATGCCGACCGGTGTCTTCGATCATACGGGGGCGGCGGTCCGTTCGGAGGGTGTCCGGCGAACCCCGCGGCCGGGAGCTTCGCAGATCAGGCGGGCTTCTCGCCCAGGACGTGCAACTGCGTGGCCACCGCGTGGAAGGCGGGCAGCTCGGCAGCGGCCTCCTCCAGGCGCAGCAGCGCCTCCACCGCGCCCGGCTCGGTGTCCACCAGCACCCCGGGGACGAGGTCGGCGAAGATCCGGACGCCGTGCACCGGGCCGACTGCGAGCCCGGCTCCACCGACGACCTCGGCCAGCTGCTCGGCGGTGAAGCGGCGGGGTACGGGGTCGCCCGCCCCCCAGCGGCCGGCCGGGTCGGTCAGCGCGGTGCGGGCCTCGGTGAAGTGCCCGGCCAGGGCGCGGGCCAGCACGGCCCCGCCGAGGCCGGCGGCGAGCAGACTGAGGACGCCGCCGGGGCGCAGCGCGGTGACCGCGTTGGCCACGCCCTCGGCCGGGTCGTCCACGTACTCCAGCACGCCGTGGCACAGCACCACGTCGTACGCGTCCCGCTCGACCACGTCCAGCAGGCCCTGGGCGTCGCCCTGGACCCCGCGCACCAGCTCGGCGACGCCTGCCTCGGCGACCCGCCGCTCCAGCCCGAACAGTGCGTTCGGGCTGGGGTCGACCACGGTGACCCGGTGGCCCAGCCGGGCCACCGGGACGGCGAACTTGCCGGTGCCGCCGCCGGTGTCCAGTACGTCCAGCACGTCCCGGCCGGTCGCCTTCACCCGGCGGTCGAGGGCCTCTTTGAGGACCTCCCACACCACTGCGGTGCGGAGCGAGGCGCGGGGGCGGGAAGTGTCCGACACGACTGATGACTCCTCGGTGTAGGGGGCACCTCCCAGCGGTGGCCGGGGGAGGGTGAGCGGTGCAGGCCCCACCCTATTGCCTCCCGCAGCCGGGCTGGTCATCCCGCCTGCGGACGCTCCGGCCGGGGTTGAGGCACGCCTTGCCGGCCGCCCGGAGCGGCCGCCCCCAGGGCCAGCATCCGCTCGACCAGGCGCACGAACATCCCCACCTCGCGGACGAGGTCGTCGGCGTCCCGGCAGGTCGCCGCATCCGGTATGCCGGCCTCCGCCCGGGCCCGCCGGGCAGCGCCCGAGGCGAACAGGGCGCTCCACTCCGTCAGCTCCGGCGCCATCTCCGGCAGTACCTCCCACGCGCTGCGGATCCGCGGCCGCCGCCGGGGATTCACCGTCTCGGGCCTCCCGCGCGCGGCGAGCACGGCCGCGGCCGCACGCAGCGCGGCGAGGTGGGCGGTGGCGTACCGCTCGTTGGGCCGGGGCAGAAGGGCAGCCTCGGCCAGGCCCGCGCGGGCCTTGTCGAGCAGGTCGAGGGCGGCCGGTGGGGCCGCCGACTTCCTCGGGACGGGGTGGACAGGGGACGGGGACGGTGTGGCCATGACGAACCTCCTGTCGGTGCGTACTGCTGTCGATGCGTGCTGCTGTGGACGCCGGGTGGTGCCCGATAACGGTTTCGCTACCAGTCCCCATCGTGACGGGCGCCACTGACAATTCGCCCTGACCTGCGTGTTCGTCCCGACGCTCGGCGTGCAGGGCCCCTCGGCAGGCGGACTGCAACTAAGCCTGGTAGTTTTTGAACTGACCGGTCAGTTCAAAAGAAGTGGTTCAACAGAAGGGGGGCGGCAGTGGACAGCCCACACGGCGCGGCCGTCAAGGCCGAGGGCTTCGGACTCAAGGGACCGCGCGGCTGGGTCTTCCGGGGTGTGGGGCTCCACGCGGAGCCCGGCTCGCTCATCGCGATCGCAGGGCCCTCGGGCAGTGGCCGTACCTGCCTCCTGCTCGCCCTCACCGGCCGGATGAAGCCCTCCGAAGGGCACGCCGAGATCGGCCGCCACCGGCTGCCGAAGAAGATGGCCGCGGTCCGCCGGATCTCCGCCCTCGCCCATGTCCCCGGGGTCAACGACCTGGATCCCGCCCTGACCGTCGCCGAACAGCTGCGGGAAGGGGCCCTCCTCCAGCGCCGCTACGAAGGCCCCGTCCGGGCCCTGCTGCGCCCGCGCGGCGAGCGCCGCGTCTCCGCCGAGGCCCGGATCGAAGAGGCCCTCGCCGGCGCCGGTCTCGACCTGGACACCCTGCCCAAGGGACCGCGCACCTCGGTGCGCGACCTGGAACGGCTGGAGGCCCTGCGGCTCTCGGTGGCCATCGCCCTGCTGGCCGCTCCGCGGCTGCTGGCCCTCGACGACGTCGACCTCAAGCTCCCGGCCGCCGAGAGCGCCGAAGCCTGGACCCTGCTCCGCTCGCTCGCCGAGCGCGGCACCACCGTCCTCGCGGTGTGCAGCGAGGCACCGCAGGACGCGACGGTGCTGCGCCTGGGCGCCGCCGCCGAAGCGCCGCAGCAGCCCGAGCCGCGCACGGCGCCGGCTGCCCGGGCCACCCGGGACCCCAAGATCACCTGGGGCGCCGGGGCCACCGCCCGGACCACCGCGAAGACCGATGCCGACGAGACCGACGCCGGCGAGACCGACGCCGGCGAGGCCGACCGGAGCACGCCCGAGGAGGGCCCGACCGCCACCGCCGGAACCACCGACGTCCCGGCCGAGGCGACCGACGACCCCGCCGCCGACCACGACCGGGCCCCCGACACCGACACCGCCGCCGACACCGACACGAAGGGGGCCGACGATGCGCTCACCGAAGCTCGCCGCGCTTGAGCTCAAGCGCTTCGGCCGGGGCAAGCTGCCCGCCGCCGCCCTCGTCGCGCTGCTCCTCCTGCCCCTGCTCTACGGCGCGCTGTACCTGTGCTCGTTCTGGGACCCGTACAGCCGCCTCGACAAGATCCCCGTCGCGCTCGTCAACGCCGACCGCGGCGCCGCCGTCGACGGCAAGCGCATCGCGGCGGGCGACGAGATCACCAAGAAGCTGCACACCAGCAAGACCTTCGACTGGCGCGAGGTGAGCGCCGACGAGGCGGCCAAGGGGCTGGAGCACGGGAAGTACTACCTCTCGCTGACCATGCCCGCCGACTTCAGCGCCAAGATCGCCTCCAGCTCCGGCGCGGACCCCGCCACCAGCGCCCTCCAGGTCCGCACCAACGACGCGAACAACTACATCGTCGGATCGATCTCGAAGACCGTCTTCTCCGAGGTCCGCGCGGCGGCGTCGACCAACGCCTCCCGCGGCTTCCTCGACAAGATCTTCGTCAGCTTCTCCGACCTGCACGACAAGACCGCGGAGGCCGCCGACGGCGCCGACAAGCTCAAGGACGGCGCGGGCAAGGCCCAGCAGGGCGCCCAGAAACTCGCCGACGGCCTCGACACGGCCGAGGAGAAGTCCGGCGAACTCACCGACGGCCTGAAGAAGCTCGACTCCGCCGCCGGTCAGCTGGAGACCGGCACCAAGGAGGTCGCCTCCGGCACCCAGATGGTCGCCGACAAGGTCAACGGCGCCGCCGCGAAGGCGCGCCCCTTCGTCAAGGACCCGAAGTCGCTCGCCGACACCGCCCGGCTCGTCGCCGACACCGCCAAGGTGGTCAACCACCACCTCGGCACGTTCGCCGAGAAGGCCCCCGCCGCGGCGGCCGTCACCAAGCGGGTCGCCACCGGCACCGCGGCGTACTACACCGACCACTGCGTCACCCCGGGCGCCGAGCCGCACCTGGCCTCCTGCCCGGACCTGAAGAAGCTCAAGGACGACGCGGCCGAGGGCGCCCTGCTGGCCGGTGACGTCAACACCGTCGTCAAGGACACCAACGGCGACCTCACCACCCTCCGCGGCCAGCTCACCGACCTGGAGACGAAGGCCAACGCGCTCGCCGCGGCCGCCCCCGGCCTCTCCTCCGACCTCGAAGCGGCCGTCGCCAAGGTCAACGCCCTCAACACCGGCGCCCACCAGGTCGCCACCGGCATGGCCAAGCTGCACACCGGCCTCGGCACCGCCACCGGCGGCTCCGGCGCCCTCGGCGAAGGCGTCGGCAAGCTAGGGGACGGCGCCCACACCCTCGACGGCGGCATGTACAAGCTGGTGGACGGCACCGGCGAGCTGGCCGGCGGCCTGCACGACGGCGTCGGCAAGATCCCCGACTACGACCAGCAGGCGCGTGACGCCCGCACCCAGGTCATGGCCGACCCGGTCCGGCTCGCCAGCCAGTCCCTGCACCGGGCGCCCAACTACGGCACCGGCTTCGCCCCGTACTTCATCCCGCTCTCCCTCTGGGTCGGCGCGATGGTCGCCTACATGCTGATCGCGCCCCTCAACAGGCGGGCGCTGGCCACCGGCGCCTCGCCGTGGCGGATCGCCTTCGCGGGCTGGCTGCCCGTGGCGGGGATCGGCGTCGTGCAGGTCGCCGCGCTGATGTCCGTACTCCACTGGGGCCTCGGTCTGGAGCTGGCCCGCCCGGCGCTGACCATCGCGTTCCTGGCGCTGGTGACCGCCTGCTTCGCCGCGATCGTCCAGTGGCTGAACGCCAAGTTCGGCGCGGCCGGACGCATCCTGGTCCTCGCCTTCCTGATGCTCCAGCTGACCTCGGCCGGCGGCACGTACCCCGTCCAGACCAGCCCGGCCTTCTTCAACGCGGTCCACCCGTACCTGCCGATGTCCTACGTCGTCGAGGGCCTGCGCCGGCTGATCACCGGCGGCGACCTCACGCCGGTGTGGACGGGCTGCGCGGTACTGGCGGCCTTCACGGCCGGGGCGCTCGCCCTCACCGCGCTCGCCGCCCGCGGCAAGCAGGTGTGGACGATGGACCGGCTGCACCCCGAACTGAGCCTGTAGGGAGCCGGTGACCTGTGAGAATCAGCGCCATGGAAAGCAGCAGCACCGGTACGGGTACCGGCAGCGGCCGGCGGCGGGCAACCCGGCAGAAGCTCTACGAAGCGGCTGTCACCCTCATCGCCGAGCAGGGTTTCTCCGCGACGACGGTCGACGAGATCGCCGAGCGGGCGGGCGTCGCCAAGGGCACCGTCTACTACAACTTCGCCAGCAAGACCGATCTCTTCGAGGAACTGCTGCGCCACGGGGTGGGGCTGCTGACCGCCTCGCTGCGCGAGGCGGCGGAGTCCACCGAGGCCCGGGGCGGCACCCGGGTCGAGGCGCTGGACGAGATGATCCGCGCCGGCCTGGTCTTCATCGACCGCTACCCGGCCTTCACCCAGCTGTACGTGGCCGAGCTGTGGCGGACCAACCGGGCCTGGCAGTCCACGCTGATGGTGGTGCGCCGGGAGGCGGTGGCCGTCGTGGAGACGGTGCTGCGCGAGGGCGTGGAGCGCGGGGAGCTCAGCGCTGAGATCGACGTGCCGCTGACGGCGGCGGCGATGGTCGGCATGGTGCTGGTGGCCGCCCTGGACTGGCAGTCCTTCCAGAGCGAGCGCTCGCTGGACGACGTGCACTCGGCGCTGTCCCTGCTGCTGCGGGGCCGCGTCAGCGGGAGCCGGTGACACCCGCGGGTGACCCCCGGTCGGCGGTGCCGCCGGGCGGGGGCCGCGGCGTAGAACTGAGTATCCGTACCTAGCCGCCCCCGGGCTTCGAAATGAGTACGTGTACGGATGGGCTCCCACCTGCGCGGACAGCAGACTGGGGGCGACGGACGGGGCCGCTCGGCCCGCACCGCGGACACGGGGCCGCGGAGCGGGACCGGGTCCTCGTCCAGCACCGGGAGGGGAAACCCGGTGGGTCCGCCGGTGCGGCGGGGCTCGGGGGGATCGAGCC
>NZ_JBSGYT010000025.1:0-103219 GCF_053610645.1 Streptomyces sp. NPDC054883
CCCCGGAAAGTCCGGGGCCCGCGGCGTCGGCAACACCGTCAGGTGTTGCTCGTACCCCACTCGTCCTCGCCGCCGGAGCCGCCCCGGCCGCGCAGCGTCCGTACCCGGTCCGTCAGGGAGTCGGGCAGCGCGTGGCCGATTTTGTCCCCGACCACGGCGAACGCCTTGCCCGTGTAGGCGCGGCCGGCCTGCCCGGCGGACTCGGCGGCGTTGCGCACCGCCGGGGTCTGCGCGACCTGGCGCGCGGACTTCTTCAGCTGCTCGTACCGCTCGCGCCCGGCCCGGGTCCCGAGCACGTACCCGACGGCCAGTCCGACCACGAACGTGACCTTGTACCGCATGCTTGCCACCCTTCGTCGTGTGGTGCCCGGCCCACTGCCGATACCGATTGGCGGAGCACCCCCCTGCTTGCGCTAATCTATGACTCGCACCGGGCGCTCGCCCTTCGGCAAGGCCGGAGGTGGGCTGTTCGGCGCACCGCAGCAATCCCCTGTAGCTCAATTGGCAGAGCAGCCGGCTGTTAACCGGCAGGTTACTGGTTCGAGTCCAGTCGGGGGAGCGCGATCCCCTGTAGCTCAATTGGCAGAGCAGCCGGCTGTTAACCGGCAGGTTACTGGTTCGAGTCCAGTCGGGGGAGCACGGAAGACGAGGGCCCCGGGTGGGTCCTCTTCTTTTTTGCCCCGCACCGGAACCGGGCAGCGCTCGGCACGGTCTTCCCGGGCAGGCGAAGCCGATCATGCGAGGCAGCAGATCGTATGAGCGGCTATGCTGCGGCAGACGGCGCGCACACATGTACGCGCCACGCCGTAGAGGGGCGGTAGCTCAGCCGGTTAGAGCAGCGGACTCATAATCCGTCGGCCGTGGGTTCGAGTCCCACCCGCCCCACTGCGCACCAGGTGTGCAGAAACGATCTGACCAGCATTTTTGCTGGTGGCGCGAGTCGCTACGGTGATCTTGGCGGCCCTCCGGGGCCGCCTTTCGCGTTCCATGGGCGCTGCGGGGACGCTGCGGGGACGCGGCGGCAGCGACCCGGGGACAGACGTCACCCGGTGCCGACGGAAGCCTTGCGGGTGCCCGTCGGGAAGCGGCGCACCGGCTCGGCGCGGCCCATCACCGCTGTGCGGTCGATCACGAGGCGAACCGGGCTTGGGCCGCTTGACGGGGGGCAGCTCAATGAGCGCCGCCGGTAGGTCTGGCATTCGAGCGGCTTGATCCCGTTGTCGGGGAAGCTGCTCGGGGTGGCGTTGATGCGGTGAAGCGTGGCCGGCCCTGTGATCTTCCGCAGGCCGCGCGCCCCCTCCCTCAGGGCGGCGTTGGCCGCGAGGTAGGCGACTCGCCTGGCTGCGCCACCCGGTCCTGACCGGAAGGGCCGCACACGAGTGGGACACCCTGATCACCACCCTCACGTCTCCCAAGAGGGCGAGCGCGAAGCCGGCCTGGGCAAACGCCGAGGCCACCGGCCACGCGTCAAGGGCGATGGCGACACCGGACGCCGCCCCGTCCTCACCCTCGCGAACAGAACGGGCATCCCCCCATGCCAGAGATCAGGACTGCGAGTTGATGATCTGCAAGCCCTGACTATCCGGCCTTGGGGGAAGCCCCGCGATCCGGATGCCCTTCGCGGTGCACGGCACAGGCGGCACTGGGCAGCCGGGTACCCGTCGCCTTCAGCACCGACAGGATGTCCGTGAAGTAGACCCGCCACGAGCAGTTGCGGCCGTTGCCGGTCGGCGCGCCGGAGCATGGCGCCGTCTCCTGCCGGTCGTAGGCCGTGATCATGCCGTGCGCCGTCACTGGTCCGGTGCTCGTGGTGGCCGAGTAGACCGGTCCGCCGCTGTCCCCGTTGCCGACGGCCGCCGCGTGCTCGACCTGCTCGGCCTCGATCTGGTCGGGGACGTCCGTCCCCGCGACGGACACCACCACACCGGTCCGGGTGACCCGCAGGCCGCAGTGCGTCCCGGACACGGCGCCCGAGGTGCACAGGTACTGGCCGACCTCGGGAGAGCGCGCCGCGGTGACCGTCCGGCCCTTGTCGTCGACGCCTTCGAGGTTCTCGGTCACCGCGCCGTGCCAGACCCGGTCGGAGCTGTTCGCGTCGATGACCAGGGCGTCGGCCGCGGGGTGTCGGGACACGGCGTTGCCGATGAATTCCCCTTCGCCGTTGAACCACGGGCTGCCGACGGGGCCACAGTGCCCGGCGGTGAGCAGCTGCTTCCTGCCCGTCGCCTCGCTGACCACACCGAAGCCGGTCGTGCACGTTTCGGGCTGGGTGATGATCAGGGCGCCACCGGAGACGGGAGACCTGTCGTTCACCCTGCCCGCCGGCCGAGGCGCGGGCGCCGGGTCCGAAGTCCCGGCGACCGGTCTGGCGGGTGTTCCGACCGCCACCGACACCTTGGCGGCTTCCCCTGTCCGACCGGGCTTCGGGGCGGGCGCCTGGCTCACCTCGATGCGTACGGAGGGCCGGCTCAGGCGTTGCACCGTCTGCTTCACCGACGTGGGGAGGACGTCGTGCCAGTACAGGTGGAGGGTGGAGCGCTCCGGGTCGACGGTGATGCCGGAGAAACCGGGCAGGGAGGCTGCGCCCGTCTGCCGCAGCTGGTGCGCGGCGTCCAGCAGCGGTCTCTGGCGCCGCATCAGCGCCACGGCCCCGGCCTCCGAGGCGAACCCGGAGGCCGGCCGGGCGGTGGTGGTCGCGGTGGCGGTGCGTGGTTCGTCCGGAGCGGGCACCGCGTACGCGGGGCTCACCGCTCCGGCCAGCAGGCCGAGGCCGAGGGCTCCGGCACACAGGGATCCGCACAGGGATCCGTACAGGGGCGTGAACTTCACAGGACTCCTCAGGAGATACCGGGCAGCAGAACGAGAACGGGGACCGTGCGCGGGGCTGTTCAGCCGCGCAGGTGCGACCAGGCCCGCACGCCGGCCCAGGCCGCGAGACCGGTGGTGCCGAGCAGCAGACCCCCGCCCAGGACGGAGCCCGCCAGCAGGCTCGGCGCACCGCGTTCGGCACAGCGCAGCCCATAGGTCAGGAAGGGGAACAACACCGCGCAGGCCGCCAGCGGACCGCGCAGGTACCAGACGGCCACCTGGAGCACCGCCGTGTTCCCCAAGGCCGTGTCGGCGCCGACGAGCAGTTCGTGGGGCAGCGTCCCCCGGCACGCGGAGACCAGCGCCGCGCCCACGAGGGCTGGAAAGCAGCAGAGCAGCAGCACCGCGGGCAGTGCGGGCCGGCCGAGTACGGCGACCAGCACGCAGGCGGCGCCACCGGCCGACAGGAGCACCACGAGCGGCAGCACCGCGTGACGCAGGACGATTCCGGGGAACGGCCAGGGCAGTGCCCGGGAGCGGTTCACGTCGTCGCCGTCCAGCCGGGCCGCCTCCAGGAGCCCGACCGCGGCGCCGTACCCGGCGGCCAGGGCCGACAGCACGGCCGCGACCCGGTCCAGGCCCTCGGTGGCGGGGGCGACCGTCACGGCGGTGAACGCGCCCCCCAGCCACACGGCCGCCCAGCCGAGGCGGGCCGGCCCGGCGAGCCAGCCGACTGCGGTACGCCAGGGAATGACCAGCGCGGGACGGCGGGGAGCAGGCAGCGCGGGCATGCGGGACCGGGCCCCGCCTGCCCCGGCCTGACGGACTGCCAGGCGGGCCAGCCGGAAGTCCACGCCGACCACTGCCGCGGAGACCGAGGCCGCCGAGCGGATCCGCCTGAGCAGCACGTCCACGGGCAGGGCGGCGATCTCCCGGTCGGCCCGGCCGATCACCCAGGCCGCGCAGGCTACGAGCAGCACCGCGGCCGCGGGCCACCCCGTCGGCGGGCTGCCGGACGCGGCGGCCAGGCACTGGGTCGTCCAGCCCCACGGACCCGACCACAGGAAGAGCGGCTCCAGCCAGGCCGGGGCGTCCAGCACTGCGCAGAGCAGCGCCGACGCGGCCAGAGCCGTCAGCACGGCAGCCGCCCGGCGCGCATGCGCGACGGCATCACGGCACACGACCAGCCCGGCGGTCCCGGCGGTGAGCGCGCCGAACACGGCTGCCGCGGCCGCCGCGAGGCCGATGCCCGCCGTGGGCCGGCCGAGCATCATCAGGTTCAGGAAGTACATGGCCACTGCGGTCGACAACCCGGCCCCCGCACCGTGCAGCAGCACCGCGCGGCGGAGCCTGGGCCGCAGCAGCCGGCCGCGGTCGACGGGCGCGGGCAGCAGCCAGGTCGCGGTCGCCGCGTCCAGCAGCACGGGGCCCCGCCATCGTGCGTCGCCCACCACGATGCGGAGCCAGGCCAGGGCGACGGCCGTGCCCGCGAAGGGCATGGCCTCACGCGCGTACGACGCCCACGGCTCCCTCGGGCTGCCCGCCTCCGCGTAGGCGATCGCCCCGAAGGGGACGAGGTACATGACCGTGAGGAGCAGGACGACGTAGAGGTGGAAGGCCGTGTCACCGCGCTTTCGCAGGCGGTGCTCCCGGCGGGCACCGTGCAGCAGATCGAACGCCTCGTCGGTCGCGTCCCGCCACACGGCCCGTCCGCCCGTCACGGTGGCCTCCATCGTGCGGTACGGGGTCACCGGGGTCATCGGCCGGCCTCGTGCAGGATGCGCCCGGGCGCCCCCTCGTCGACGAGACGGCCGTCGGCCAGGACGAGCACCCGGTCCGCGGCGCCCAGGGCCAGCTCCGTGTGGTGGGTGGCGAACACCACCGCGACGCCGCGGAGCTGTTCCTGCCGGATGTGTTCCGTGAGCCGCGTACGGGCCTCGGGGTCCAGCCGCTGCTCGGGCTCGTCGAGGACGAGCAGGTCCCGGGGGCGTACCAGCGAAGCGGCGAGCAGGAGTTGCTGGGCCTGCCCGGAGGAGAGCGCGGAGGGGCGCAGGCCCGCCTGGCCGGTCAGGCGGGTGTGCTCCAGCGCGTGGTCCACGAGCGTGGCCGCCTCCGCGCCCGCCCCGTGGGCCACGGCCACCAGGTGCAGGTGCTGGCGGACGGTGAGGTCGGGGTAGAAGGAGGGGCCGTCGGCGACCACGGCGATGCGCGCTCGTACCCGGGGGTCGTCCTCGTGCAGTGGGCTCCCGTCGAAGGTGACGGTGCCCTCGCTCGGCCGGTCCCGGCCCACCGCGATCCGAAGCAGAGTGGACTTGCCGGACCCGTTCGGCCCCATCAGGGCGACGGACTCGCCGGGACTCAGAGTGAAGTCGACGGGGTGCAGCACCGTGCGCTCGGCGTACGTCTTCCGTACGCCCGTGAGCTGGAGCAGGGGGGCTCGCGTCACGTGCGCTTCCAGCCCCGTACGAGGCACCACGCTCCGCCGCCGATGAGTACGAAGGTCGCCCCGCGCATCGCCAGGGTTGCCATGAGGCGGATGTCTTCCGACATGTCGGCGACGTGGACCTGCGTCATCCGGATCAGGACGACGCCCAGGACGATGAGGACGACGCCTCCGGCGAGCCATGCGGCCCTGGAGGGGAGTGAGGTGGCCGTGGTCTCGTCGCGCTGCTCGGACGGCATGGTGAACTCGCCTTCGTGTGGGGGGACCTCTACTGCGGAGCGGGTCATGTCGTCTCCGTCGCAGGCTCGTCGAGATATCCGGCGGCCTGGAGGCGGAACAACTCGGCGTAGGTGCCGTCCCGTTCCATCAACTCTACGTGCGTGCCTTCTTCGAGCACCCGGCCCCGCTCCATCACCACGATGTGGTCGGCCACGCGCACGGTGGAGAAGCGGTGGGCTATGAGCAGCGTGGTCGCCTGGCCGGAGATCTCCCGGAGCTTCTCGAAGATCTCGGCCTCGGACGCCGCGTCGATGGCGGCGGTGGGCTCGTCGAGCACCACCACCGGTGCGTTGCGCAGGAAGGCCCTGGCCAGGGCGACCTTCTGCCACTGGCCGCCGGAGAGCTGCCGCCCGCCTTCGAACAGGCGCCCCAGCTGGGTGTCCAGACCTTGCGGCAGCCGTTCGAGGAAGCCGGTCGCGTCGGCCTGGGCGGCGGCCCGGCGGATGCCCTCCTCGTCCTGGAGGTCCGTCACCTTGGCGTAGCCGATGTTGGCGCGTGCGGACTCCTCGTACTGGACGAAGTCCTGGAAGATGACCCCGATGTTGGTGCGCAGCTCGTCGAGGTCGTACTCCTCCACCGGGTGACCGTCGATGAGGATGGTCCCGCTGTCCGGCTCGTACAGCCGGGAGAGAAGCTTCACGATGGTGGTCTTCCCGGCTCCGTTCTGGCCGACCAGCGCCACGCAGCGGCCGGCTGGAAGTGTGAGGTTGAAGCGGTCCAGGACCGGAGCGGTGTTGCCCGGGTAGGTGAAGGTGACCTCGCGGAACTCGATGCCCGCGCCGAGCCGTGCGGGGAAGGGCCTGGTTCCGGTGGCCACTGCGCGCTCGGGGATGTCCAGGAACGAAAAGAGGTTGCCCAGGAAGAGGTTGTGCTCGTACAGCTCGCCGAAGCCGGAGAAGAGCGCGTGCGCAGATCCCTGCACCACGGTGACGGCCGCCATGTAGCCGGCGAGCTGCCCGATGGTGCCGCTGTCGATGGTGCTGGTGATCGCGAACAGGATGGCGCCGCTGGTAGCGGCGACACTGAGCAGGCCCAGCAGGGCGTTGGCCGTGGACTGCCGGCGGGCCACGGAACGGTCGACGTGGTAGAACCGGCCGATCAGGTCCCGGTAGCGGTCCAGGAAGAAGCCTCCCAGGCCGAAGAGCCGGGTCTCCTTGTAGGTGCGGTCGTTGGTGATGAGGTACTGGAGGTAGTTGGTGCGGCGGCGGTCGGCCGACCGCTCGTTCTCCACCTGCCAGGTGATCCGGCTGTAGAACATGGTGGCGCCGACCGCGGGTAGGGGCGCGCACAGGACGGCCAGTGCCACCCACGGGTCCCACGTCAGCAGGACGGCGGCGACAGAGACCAGGGTGACCGCGTTGGACATCACCGATATCAGCTGGGTGAAGAGCTGATAGGGGCGGTAGGCCGCCTCCCGGTTGGCGAGTTGCAGGCTGTCGTACGTGCTGGAGTCCTCGAAGTGCTCCAGCCGGAGGCGTACGGCCTTCTCCATGATCCGGGTGTTGATCCCGTTGGCCATGCGGTACTGCAGCAGCGCTTCGAGGTAGTTCTGGCCCGTGGAACACAGATGGCCGAGCAGGGCGACCACGGTCAGCACGATGCCGGCGCCCAGGGCGGCGCGGCCGGCGGCGCCGTCGCCGGCGACCGCGTCGGCCACCTTCTGTACCGCCTGCGTGGTCAACTGCACGGAGGCGGCGGGGATCAGGGCGCTCAGCACGGTGGTGACGGCCACGCCCAGCATGTGGGCGGGGCTCACCCGCCACAGCAGGCGCAGCGTGCGGGCCCAGTGCCGCCCAGACGGCTCGGCGCTCTCGCCGGCGGCGCTCATCGCCCGTCTCCCCGGTCCGGAACGGTCGCGGCGGGGCGCCGGCGTATCGCCTCGGCGGCCAGGATCCACAGATCGTGACAGAGCCGCTCACGATCCTGCCCCAGCCCCAGGAATCGGTTGGCGTGCATGTGCGCCAGACTTGCCAACATCTGCTGTTCGTCCCCCACGAGCCGGTCTGCCGATGCCAACGCCCGTATGTGGTCACTCACTTCGGCCAGCACCCCTTGCTGCCGGGAAACTATACCTTCAACATATTCTCGGCTGTTTCGTGCCGTCTGGTCCGGGTATGCGTCCCACGGGACGAGCAGGTCGCACAGCTGCCGCTGCACACGCCTGAAATGCTTGCGCGCCGCCTCGGAGATCCGTCTCCCGGCGGGTGGGGGCAGCAGCTCCAGGGGGTCGAGCCCCCAGTCGCGATAGAGGGCGTGCATCCCCAGGACGCACAGGACCTCGTCGTCCAGCCGCACACCGCCCTGCCGCCGGGCCGCCACCAGTTCGGCGCACACCTCGCTGTTGGCCTGGAACAGTCGCTCCATGGCGTCGATCGCCTCGGGGCCGCCGTAGCGCTCCACCTCGCGGTCGTAGGCGACGACGGCCACGTCATGGGCGAGGCCGGCGGCGATCAGGCCGTTCGCCCAGTCCAGGCACGCGGCGAGCACGGGGGCCGCCAGCTCCGGCTGGGCGGCACGGAACCGGATCCGCAGGTGCGGCATCGGATCGGCGTACCGGAGGAAGAACCAGCGGTCGACGACTCCCTGGGAGCCCAGGCTTCCGGCGAGCTCGCGCAGCGGCCCGGCGACGACGTCGTCCTGCCCTCCCACCGCGCAGTACAGCTTCAGGTAGGTCCACTCGCTGCCCGGAGGAAACGTGCGCGGGTGCGCCGGGGCGGTGACGTCGGTGAGCGGCGCCGACTCCGGGCCGGGCGCCGGCTGCGCGGGGCCGACCGGGGCGGCGGAGCGCCGGCAGTGCTTCGGGTCGCGGGCCAGCAGCGGGACGACGACCTCGTTGAGGTACTGCCCGCCCGCCGGGTCCCGCAGCCAGGTGCCGGGGAAGCCGGCCAGTGCCTCCTGGATGACCACGTGCTGCCGGTCCGCCTCGGCCAGGCCGGTCACCTCGTCGTACAACTCGTCCACCGACAGGGGGTGTTCCAGGTCCAGCGCCAGCCAGTTGTCCATGTACACCAGCGAGACGTACCGCGGCACGTTCCACTGCCCGCGCCAGCGCTGTACGGCCGCGTAGAAGGCGTCGCGGCCGGGCAGGGCGTTCCGCCCGGCGGGCAGACCCAGACGCTCGGGGGTGAGCGACCACTGCGCGGGGTGCAGCACGGCGCGCCCGCGGGTCACCCGGGGCAGGAAGGGGGACATGCGCAGCGGCCCCCAGTCGAACCCTGCGAGCGGTGCGTAACCGTCGTCGGAGAGCTCCAGGAGCAGCCTGCACGCGTTCGGCGCCTGGAACGCGCTGAGCATGTGGCCCTGGGAGACCACCAGCTCCTTGCCCAGCCGTGCCGAGCGCAGGAAGAAGCGGCTCGCCGTGGCGCCCACCAGGATGTCACTCAGCGGAATCTGCCGGTCCGCCGCGAGCGTGGGGGCGGTGTTGACACAGATCTCGTGGCTCCGCAGCCCGGGATGGAGCGACACATTGGCCGACCGGCCGTGCGGGTGCAGGTAGTTGAGGTCGGCGAAGACCACGTCCGGGCACAGCTCCTCCTCGGCCCGTGCGTACTGCCGAAGACGCTCCAGCGTCCCTTCGTCGAACAGGTCGAAGAAGCGGCCGAAGGTACGGCCGCCCTCGGCCATGCCGGCGGGCGCCAGCACCAGTCGCCAGTCGTCGCCCCGCAGCGCCTCGGGCGACTTGGCCGCGATCTGCGCGTACAGGTCGATCGCCGGACGTACGCGGGGCTGCGCCTCGCCCGCCTGCCACACCGACAGCTGCTTGAGCCGCTCGTCGGTGATCTCCAGCTCGTACGCCCCCGCCCGCATGGCCTCGGTGACCAGCGCGGCCAGGCGCATCTCCTTGCCGACGGCGCGGTCCTCGCCGACCGGCGGCAGCGGGAAGGCCCGTACGGGATTGCTGTACGAGTTGGGCGCGTCGAGCCCGGTCTCCGGGCTGAGCAGCTGCAGCAGCGGAATCTCGGAGTCGACGCCGAACCGCTCCAGGAACGCCGAGTGGTATTCGGCGATGTGCTGGGGACGGGGCGGGAAGCTGCCCATGCGCAGCAGCGCCTCGGCGGTAGTCGCCGCAGCCGCCCCGATCTCCTCCGGCAGCCCGGTGCCGGTGACGGCGAGTGCGGTGTCGAGCTGGTAGGTCTCCCTGGCGTAGTCCGGCGCCATGGACTTCTGGTGCGCGGTGAGCTCGCGGAGCAGGGACACCGGTGCCGCGCCGCGCGCGCAATCGATGCGCTCGGCCAGTTCCCGGACCGTGTGGAGCCCGCCCAGGACATCCTGGGCCGCGTCCAGCCCGGTCAGCCGCTCGGCGAGTTCCAGCTCTGGGTGCGGCTCGACGAGCGACGGCCTCAGGTCGCTGGTCAGGGCGTGCAGGTCCCACAGCTGGGCGAGGAACGCCTCTGCCTTGTCACGGGTCGCGCCCGGCACGGTGGCCG
This sequence comes from Streptomyces sp. NPDC054883, assembly GCF_053610645.1. Taxonomy (NCBI): domain Bacteria; kingdom Bacillati; phylum Actinomycetota; class Actinomycetes; order Kitasatosporales; family Streptomycetaceae; genus Streptomyces; species Streptomyces sp. NPDC054883. The sequence continues at coordinate 9,958 of NZ_JBSGYT010000025.1, forward strand.
CGATGCCGTCGAGGATGTCTTCGTAGGTGGCTCCCGGGCGCCGGGCGATGCGCATCGCCAGATCCGCGGGCTCGGTGATGCGGAATCCAGCGAGCCGGTTGTCCTCCTCGCCATAGACATCGGCGCCGGGCAGCACGCCTCGCCCGCCCGCCCGGTAGAGGGCGGAGTTGACCCGCACGCCCAGCCGGGGCCTGACGGCCGGATCGTTCTCCAGCTTCTTGAGAAGGGCGAGGAGCCAGCCCAGATCGGCCCGGGTGCGCGTCCTGGCGACCGGATCGGCCGCCATCCCCAGGTCGGCCGTGTCGGTGAACAGCCCGGTGGCCACGCCGGAGAACAGACCGTAGGGAGTGGACCTGGTCGACATGCGGGTCAGGTACCGGAACAGCGTGGAGTACGTGCGCCGGACCCTCTTGCTGTCCTCCGGAGCCTCACCGAGCCGGTCGAGGCCTACGGTGACGGAGCCGCTGGCGATGTGCAGCGCCTGGGCCACCCGCGGCCTGCGCACCATGTCCCGCAGCAGGCCGCGGCCGTGCTGCCGCATCTGGTCGAGCCGGTACGGATCCCCGTGGCCGTCTGCCGCGTCCTGCGTCCCGGGGCCGGCGGTAATCGCCAGGAAGTCCTGTACGGGCAGCACGGGCGCACGCAGCAGGAAGAAGTCGGCGGCCCGGTACAGCGGGCCGCCGTCGGAGGCGGAGGGGTGACGTGCTGCCTGCAAGTGAATGTGCTCCTCGATGACCCGTCAGTGTCGTGGCGGCGTACGTGCCGTCACGCGATCAGCAGCGCGCGCGTCCAGCGGGGCTCGACGGGGGTGGAGACCGCCCACAGAGCCAGGGCGACACCGTCCGCGCCGGTCAGGATGCCGGGGCAGTCCAGCAGGACACCGGGCTGCTCCAGGTCCTGGACGCCGAGCGGAAGGTCGGGGTCGCAGTGCGTCAGAAGGTGCTCGGTGAGCGGGACGAGGGAGGCCCTGGCCTTCTGGCTCGTCGTGCGGCGTGCGAACCCGGCGCAGATGACCACTAGGCCGGCCGCTCCGTGGCACACGGTGGCGGAGGGGAAGCCGTCGCTGGCGTCGAACCGGCGCAGGACCGCCTCGAAGGCGTCGACGGCGATGGCGCGCAGGGACGGGTCGTCGAGCGCGTCGGCGGCGTTCAGCAGCGCGCAGGCGATGCCGGGAGCGCCGTAGCACCAGGTTGCGCGGGCGGGAGCCAGGTCGGCGGGCTGTTCGGCGCCGGAGGCGTCCAGGGGGATGCCGGTGGGCCAGTTGCGGCCCCAGGCGTCCTCGAAGGAGACCGAGACCACGTAGTCGGCGATCCGCCTCACGGCCGCGGCGAGTTGCGGTGTGCGGTCGCCGCCGGAAAGGGCGAGTGCGAGGGCGGAGAGGATGCCCGGGACTCCGTGGGCGAGTCCGAGGTTCACATAGCCGTGCGGGAACGTCTCGCGGTAGCTGTCGAGCGGGTAGTGCCGCGGGGGTACGTACCAGCCTGGGCGCCCTTCGGCGGTGCGGGCGACGGACAGGGCGACCAGTTCACGGGTCAGGGACTGTGCTGCCGTCCGTACGGCGGCGCCGTCCGGTCCCCGTCCGCTGGGCGTGGTCGCGAGATGGGCCAGCACGCCCGACAGGCCGGCCACCGCGTCGTACGCGTCGAAGCTGACGCCGTCCCCCGTGGTGGTGTGCCCCGGCGGCAGATCGGCGACCTGGGCCGCCAGCTGGGCGTCGATGCCTGCGAGCGCCGGTGCGTAGCGGGGGTCATCGGCCGCGAAGTCGGCGAGCGCCAGCGCGAGGCCCGCGGTTCCGCCGGCCATCCCGGGGGTGCCGACGGGTTCGTCATGGGTGGAGCGCACCACGGCCGCGAGGCGCTCGTGGGCGAGGCCCGTCCAGTACTCCGCCTCGTCGGGAATGGCCCGGGCCGCGTACCGGAAGGCAAGAGCGCTACCGGCCTCTCCGGCAAGCAGAGAAACGCCACCCCACATGAATGGATTAGCGGCGTTCTTCTCGCTGGAATCCAACGAGTTCCGCACCAGGTCCGGGTCTGCGAGGCGACGGACGATGATTTCCGCGAATTTCCGGGAACGCGCCGCGAGGGCGTCCGGAACGAGGGGCAGCACACTTATGGACACGGCCAGGGTGTTCTTTCAGGAGGGGGAGGAAAGGGGAGGGTGTGCTGCCGCGGGCGGCAGCACACCCACTGGGCCGCGTCAGCGGCCCACACCGGCTAGCAGCTGATCGGCGTCATGGTCACGCAGGAGGCGCAGGTGCAGCTGTGGCAGGTCACCTTGGTGATGACCTTCGCCGTGGTGCGGACGATGGCGCCCCACGAGGCGGGGTCGGCGCCCGTCTGCTGCGGGGTGGCGACGCGGACGTCCAGGTTGAACGGGTCGTTCGCAGACATGGAAATCTCCTTCAAGAAAATCTTGCTGATGCAGTGAAAGGGGTGCATCGGCTGGTGCACCGGCCGATGCACCAGCCGATACCGTCAAGCATTTCCCGAATCACGCCATGGCCGATAGTGGACCTTGGTACACAGCGGCAGATCCGAGCGGGTGGCACAGCACGTCGTGGTAGCGCAGGGCGACGATCGCGCTCTCCGTCCGCGACCCCGTGCCGAGCTTCGCCATGATGCGCGACAGGTGTGCTTTGGCCGTCCGTTCGGTGATGTGCAGACTTCGGGCTATGGCCCGGTTGGTGTCGCAGAGAGCCAGTCTGCTCAGTACTTCCCTCTCCCGCGGCGTGAGTTCGGCCAGTGCCGGGACGAAGTCCTCGGTGATGGCGGGCACTCCGCCCAGACATCGGCACTCCTGGCCGAACGGCCTGGTGTCCGGCCCGGTGGCATCCGCTTCGCAGTGCCGCCCGTCCCCCATGACGTGCCTCAAGATGACTCTCCCTGTGCAATGAACCCCGTAGGGAGCGTCGGTGGCCATCGGGCCGAGCTCGCGGCACACCGCTCCACCGGACGCTCCCTGCCGCCTGCACGCTCGATCCGAAGGGTCCGGGCTGGTCGGGCCCGTTGCCGCGGAGGCGCCTGTGAAGGCGGCATAATGATCAAGTTCAATGCTGACCCGACGCTCGGTCGCCGAGCTCCGACCTCAGGATGACATCGGTTCTACGACTTGAGGTCGGTCGCCGACGGGGGGACGGAACTCATGGTCCGCGTGCTGCTGGTTGACGACGAGGAGCTGGTACGGGTTGCGCTGCAGGCCGTCCTCGGCTCCGCTCCGGACATCGAGACGGTGGTCTGCGACGGCCCCGAGGCGGTAGGGCTCACCCGCAGCACCGCACCCGATGTCGTGCTGCTGGACGTCAACATGCCCGGCGGGGACGGGTTCTCCGTACTGGCCGCGCTGCGGGCACTGCCCGAGCCGCCCCCGGTCGCCATGCTGACCCTGCTGGGCTCCGACGAATACCTCGATGCCGCAGTGCGGTTCGGAGCCTGCGGGTACCTCCTCAAGGACACCGAGCCGCGCCTCCTCATCGACTGCGTTCGCATCCTCGCCGGCGGCGGCGTCGTCTACGTGCCGCCGCAGAGCCGCTCCGTGATGAGTGTTCGCGTCAACGCGCCGCTGTCCGCGCCGGTCCCGGCGAAGCTGCGGGGCCGGCTCACCGGCCGGGAGCGCGAAGTCCTGGCGCTCCTCTCGGCGGGACTGACCAACTCGGAGATGGCCGAGCGGCTGGGCGTGGGCATGACGACGGTCAAGACGCACGTCGGCGCCCTCAAGAGGAAGTTCAACGCGCCGAGCCGCATTGCGATCGCCGCGATCAGCCACCAGGAGGGTCTGCTGGAGCACCGCTCCGCCCGCCGGCCGGAGCGGTCGGCCGTCAGCCCAGTGGAAGCAGCGCACTGACCAGGAAGCCCCGGTCGCTCGTGGGGTGCGCCTCCAGGGTGCCGCCCACGTCGTGCACCCGCTCCTTCAGCCCCACCAGCCCGTGTCCGCCTCCGGTCCCGCACTGCGGCACCTCGCTCGGTGCGGAGGGCCCGTTGCGCACCTCGACCCGCAGGGCTCCTCCGTCCCCCTCCAGAGCGAGTAGGACATCCACGTGCGCGGCTGGCGCGTACCGACGCGCGTTCGTCAGCGCTTCCTGCACGGTCCGGTAGGCGGTCCGCTCGACGCCCGTGGAGAGGCGGGCGTCCTCGGGGATGTCGTTGCGGTAGGCGACGTCGAGTCCCGATTGGCCGATCATCCGGGACACGTCCTCCAGACGCGGGCGCGGTGCGGGGCCGGTGGATCCGCCGTCGGCCTCGCGCAGCACTCCGACCATGTGCCGCAGTTCGTCCAGGGTGCGCGCGGACAGCTCCCGTATGGTCCGGGCACGCTCCCCGACCTGCGGGTCGTCCGTGGTGAGGTGCAGGGCCCCTGCCTGCATGCTGATCAGGCCGACCTGATGGGCCACCACGTCGTGCATCTCCCTGGCGAGCCGTGCCCGCTCGGCGGCCAGCACCTGGTCGGCGAGCAGCCGGCGCTCACCGGCCCGGCTGCCGTGCAGCACCGCCAGGTTCTCGATCAGCTCACGGCGGGTACGGGCGAGCAGCCCGAGCGCCAGCGGCACGGCCACCGCGGTGCAGGCGTCGGTCGCGGCGAGCGCGATCTCCCGGGGGGAGTGCCCGGCGAGATCGGCGACCGGATACGGAAGGAAGTGCGCGACGGCGAACAGAGCGCCGGCCGCCGCCAGCAGCCAGGGCCGTCTCCGCGTCGAGGCCACCGTGTACAGCGCGATCAGAGGCGCGAGCCACACGTAGCCGAGGTACAGACCGGGCAGCGTGGCGAGGAACACCGGCACGGGCAACCGCCTGCGCGCCACCAGCGCGACGGCCGCCCCGAGAGCCACACCCAGCCCGAGCCCGACGTCCCTCCCGTGCACGAGGAGGGCGTCCACCACCCCGAGCAGCACCGGCGTGATCAGACAGGCCCATCGCATCCGGGCAGGACTTGCTTTCAAGGTTGGGAGCACCTTTGTCCGCGGCTTCGCCGATCTCCGGAGTACGTGTCAGAGGTCCGACACGCATGGCGAATCAGGACGCTGAAATGATACTGCGCCCCCAGGAAGCCCTCGCTCGAAGAGACGGTGGCAGCGAGCCCGGGGGTCACTCCGGAAGCTGGGCTTCCACCTCCGCCAGTATCTCCGTCAGCCGGGCCCTGAACTCCGCGCCGCGCGGATCCGGGACGCTCGTGCGGGCGGCGGGTGGGCAGCGCGTCGAGGGCCGGCCGTAGGCGCCCGGTACGTCGCTCCAGTCGGGCAGTGCGCAGACACCCCCGGCTCCGCGCAGTTCCAGCCCCTACCCCGGCCGCCGCGCGCGGCGCGCCCGGGCTGAGCACGGCGGTGCCGGCCGCGCCGGAGGCGTGCCGCAGGGCCGGCTGGACCACGTCGGAGGGGCCGCGGGTGGTTGAGCACGGCGGTGACCTCGCCCAGGATCGGCATCAGGACCGAGAGCACGGGCGGGCCGACGTCCCCCACCCGCCCTGATGCTCGACAAGGCGATCGCGCACAGCGGCGTTGCCTACGAGGCGCCGGCGTTCCGGCCGGCCTGACCGTCGTCGGGATGCTGCCGGTCGCCCTCGCGCTGCTCGGGACCGGTCGGTGCCCCGCCCCCGTGGCCTACATCGGCTGGTTCGGTCCTCGCGGGCCGGCCTCCCTGGTGTTCGGCCTGCTCGCCTTCGAAGAGCACCTGCCCGGGGGGACCCTGCTCGGTGACGCCGTCGCCGTGACCGAGGCCGTGGGCCTGGGCATCCTGTTCCACGGAGCTTCCGCCCCCTTGCTGGGGGTACCGGTACGGGCACTGGTTCGCCAGGACCCTGCGCGGCACGCCGGACCCGTGTGAGAACGCCCTCGCATCCGACGCCGCGCCGCGCCGGCCGTCCTCGGGTGGCCGGGGCCGCCCGCGTGGCGATCACCGTGGGATGGGTTGACCATGAAACTGCCGTCAGGTGCGGTCGGTGACATCCTCGGCCGGCCGGGACCGGGTTTCGCCGCCCGCCGTCCGTCAAGCGGCCTGACGCCGCGATCGATGTCTGTGCCCACGGCAGAGTAGGAGACGGGCCATGAACGAGTCGATGGTGAACCTGGCGGTGGACTACCCGCTGCTGAACATGTTCTGGACCATGATGATGATCTTCCTCTGGGTCCTCTGGTTCATGCTGCTCTTCCGCATCATCGGCGACATCTTCCGCGACGACGGGCTGGGCGGCTGGGGCAAGGCGGGGTGGACCATCTTCGTGATCCTGCTGCCCTTCCTGGGCGTGTTCGTGTACCTGATCGCCCGCGGGCGCGGCATGGGCGAACGGGAGCTGGCGCGGGCCCAGCGCGCCGAGGACGATTTCCGCAGCTACGTCAAGCAGAGCGTCGGCACCGGCAGCCAGGCGGAGGAACTCGCCCGGCTCGCCGAGCTCAAGAACCGGGGCGACATCACGGCCGCCGAGTTCGAGCAGGCCAAGGCGAAGGTCCTCGCGGGATAAGCGGAGCCGGGAGGCGGCAACGGGTACGGCAGTGGGTACGGCAGCAGTGCCGAGCTGAAGGTGCGTCGCCATGGTGCTCGACCTGCTCTTCATCGGCCTGGTCATCACGCTGTACCCGCTGCCGATCCTGGCCTTCGTCCTGGTCGTGTCGGCCCCCCGCGGAGTGTGGAAGGGACTGGCGTTCATCCTCGCCTGGCTCGCCTGCCTGCTGGCCGTCATCGCCGTCGTCCTGCTCCTCACCGACGGGCAGCCGCCCCCGCCGCGCTCCCCGCCCTCCACCGCCGTACTCGCGGCCAAACTGGCCTTGGGGCTGGGGCTGATCGTGTACAGCGAACGCAGGCGGCGCCGGCGGCGTACGGCTGAGGCCCTCGACAGCCCGGCGGACGGGCAGCCGGATCCGGCGGCCTCCGAGACCCCGATCACCTCCAGGACGGACGAGGCCACGGTGTGGTCCGCGGCCTCGCTCGCCGTGCTCCTCCAGCCTTGGGGCATGGTCGGCCTGGCCGCCACCACCGTGGTCGAAGCCGACCTCTCCCACGCCGCCTCGTACCTGGCGCTCCTGGGCTTCTGCGTCCTGGCCAGCTCCAGCCTGCTGGCCATGGAGCTCTACATGGTGTTCGCGCCGCGGCGGGCCGAGGTGGCCCTGGCGGACCTGCGCGCATGGCTGGACAGCCACAAGGACCCGGCGATCGTCGTCACGTGCCTGGTGCTCGGGCTGTGGATCGTGGGCCGGACCCTCTACCAGCTCACCGCCTGACTCCTGCCGGGACGTCAGCGGCGGGCGGCCGCCGGGTCGTCGTGGACGAGCGCGCAGACCATCCGGGCGCCGCGCAGGTGATCGGGGTAGCGCGCGAGCCGCTCCGCCCCGAAGGCGTTCCACTGGCGGGTGATCTCGGCGGTCGCTCCGGCCGCCGCCGCGTGCCGGAAGTTGTCGCCCGTCCGCGACCGGGCCGACGCGGGTGTCCTTGTTGAGGGCCCGGTTGTGGGAGACGCGGCCGTCGCAGTCGGCGGGTTTGACGCCGGTGGAACCCAAGTCGGGGTAGCAGCCGGTGGCGAGGTCCGCCGGGTCCCCCAGCGGGTGCCGGCCGCGGCCGGGCTGTTCGAGGACCGCGCACTTGGGCCGCCCGGGCCTCTCGTCCCACGTGCAGGGGAAGACAGGTCGCTCTGGTCGGCGCGCACCCTGCCGTCGGCGTCCACGAGGCCGTCGGCGGCGGCGACCGCGCGCCGGAAGCGGCGACGGCGGTACGTACGCAGGCCAGCAGCTCGGTGGTGGCCTCGTCCCGGGTGCGGGGGTAACCGGGGGCGTAGCGGGGGGCGAGGTAGTCGGCCTTGTCGCAGTGCAGGGGGCCGACGTCGAAGCAGGGGCGGTGGTCGTCGGCGTTGACCGCCCCGCCCCGTCGCGGGCGTCGGCCATCGCGGCCGGCCTACGGGGCTCCCGGGGCACCATGCCGCGCCGGGCCCCGCACCCCCGCGCCGTACGCCGGGCGCGGGCACCACTACGGCTGCGGCTCCGCCGAGCGCGGCTGGACCGAGGGGATCCGCTGGGTGAAGAACAGGGCGATGAGCGCGGCGAAGGCCAGGACGGCGAGCGCCGCGCGCAGGCCGTCGAGCCGGGCTTCGGCGTTGGCGTCCAGTGCCGCCCGGGACACCTCCGCACTCACGCCGGCGTTGCCGAGCGCGGTTTCGAGCTGGGCGTCGGACAGGAACGGGGCGCCGCTCTGGAGCTGGACGGTCGCCTGGCTCGTGACGCTGTCCGGGACCGCCGGATTCGCCTCGACGCTGGTCAGGAAGGAGGACGTGAGCGCGGCAATCATGATCGATCCGGCGAGTGCCGTACCGATCGAGGCACCGAGGTTGGTGACGGCGTTCTGTACGCCACCGACGTCCGCACTCTGCTCCTGCGGTACCGCGGAGACGGTGACCGACCCGAGCTGGGACGCCAGGGCACCCATGCCGAGCCCGATCAGCAGGAGCGGGACGGTGACGATCTCCGCGCCGGCGTCCGCGTCGAGCGCGGCCATCAGGACCACCGACCCCGCGAGCAGCGCGATGATCCCGAGCCGCACCACGCGCCGCGGCGAGACGTCCGGGAGGAAGCGCGGGATCAGGGTGGCGGCGGCGAGCAGGGCCACAGAGAGCGGCAGGAGGCGGGCTCCGGTTTGCAGTGCCGACAGGCCCAGGGCGACGGACAGGTAGAGGGGGACGACGAAGAACACGCCCATCTGCACGAGGTACTGGAAGAAGAACATCGTCAGGCCGCCGGAGAGCTGCTCGTTGCGCAGCATGCCGGGATCGACGAGTGGATCCCCGCTCCGCCCGACGACCCGGGCTTCCCAGCGGAGGAAGAGCCAGAGCAGCAGCAGGCCCGCCAGCATCAGCCACGTCGTGAGGGAGATCCCGAGCCACGAGGGCGTGCCGGGTTTGGGCTGGAACCAGCCCCACTCGTCGGACCGGAGGACGCCGTAGACGAAGATCCCGAGTCCGAGGGCGGAGAGGACGGCGCCCACGAAGTCGATGCTCCGGCGTTCACCGGGCGGGGCGTCCGCGATGCGGCGCGCCAGCAGGAGGATGCCGAGCACCACCAGGACCTCTCCCGCGAAGACCCACCGCCAGGAGAAGTACGTCGTCGCGACGCCGCCGATGAGCGGCCCCACCGCGATCGCCACGGCACCCGCCGCCACGACGAGCCCGTAAGCGGCGGGGCGGCGTTCGACGGCGAAGTTGCCGGCGACCAGGGCCACGATCGCGGGCAGGATGAGCGCCGCTCCGACCCCCTCCAAGAACGCCCAGCCCAGCAGCAGTACGGGAAGGTTCGGTGCGAGTGACGTGGTGAGGGAGCCGGCCCCGTAGATGCAGCAGCCGATCATGAACGAGCGTTTGCGGCCGATCAACGCGCCGACCTTGCCGCCGGGGATCATGAACATCGCCATGACCAGGGTGTACGCGGTGATCGCGCCCTGGATGCCCGTCACCGTCGTGCCCACGTCCTCGGCCACCGTGGCGATGGAGACGTTCATGACGGAGCTGTCGAGCGCCATCAGGAACTGGCCGGACGCGAGCGCGAGCAGGACGAGTCGCGCCGTCGCCGAACCCTGCGCCGTGCCTGACCGTGATGACATGGACGCATGCTCCCAGCCGCCCGGCGCGGCGCAGGGCCGACCCGCCCGGCAGTCAACCGGACGGGGGCGGCCCGCCGTGCACAGAAGGACGCCTAGAAGTTCTCCGTTTCGTCCGCCAAGTGGCGCAGTACGTCGTTCAGGTCCTGGCGCCGGGCGAACGCCGCGCGTTGGCGGTGGGCGCCCGAGCCGTCGCGCAAGAGGCCGCCCAGGGTCTTGGCCGCGTGGTCGAGCTCGCCCGACGCCGCCAGCTCCGGGGCGACCAGGTCCAGCAGGGCCTCCGCCAGGTCCGCCGCCGGGAGTTCCGCGCCCGTGTACGGGTCGAGGCCGAAGCCCTCCAGCCCGTCGTGGGCCGCCCGCCAGCGCGCGAGGCGCAGTACGTCGTCCCGCAGCGCCGGTTCGGGGCGCTGCTCCGCGATGTCCCGCAGGACGGTGGCCACCAGGGCGCGCACCAGCTCGGCCTGGAGGATCGCCGTGTCGATGTCCGGCGACATGTCGGGCGCCCGGATCTCGAGCGTCGGCCAGTGTCCGGACGGCCGGAGGTCCCAGTAGACCATCTTGGTGTCCAGGGCCGCCCCGGAGCCGAGCAGGGTCTGCACCGAGCGCCGGAAGTGCGCGGTGGACGTGAAGTGCGGAGGCAGGCCCGCCGAGGGCCAGCCCGACCAGGCCATCGCCCGCCAGCTGGCGTGGCCCGTGTCCCGGCCGCCCCAGAACGGCGAATTGGCGGCCAGCGCGATCAGCGTGGGCAGCCACGGTCTGACCCGGTTCGACACCGCCACCGCCGTGTCCACGTCGAAGGTGCCGATGTGGATGTGGCGGCCGCAGCTGACCAGGGTGTCGGTGAGCGCGCCGAACCGGCGGTGCTGCTCGCGCTGGCGCGGCTCGTCGTCGGTCAGGTGCAGCGGCCCCTCCACCGCCACGACCGGCGAGGGGGCGGCCAGCAGCCGGCAGCCGTGGGCTCGGGCCGCCCGGGCGAGGGTGCGCCGCAGGGTGGCCAGCTCCTCGCGCAGCACGGGCGCCGAATCGGCGACCGGGGTGGAGATCTCCACCTGGTAGCGGGTGCCCTCGGGGTGCACTTCGTGGGGCAGGCCCGCGGCGGTGGCCAGGACGAGCGGGGCGGCCGGGACCACCCGGAAAGTGCGGGCGTCGACGAGGAGGAACTCCTCCTCGACACCGACGGTCAGCGGGGCCTTGAGGGGGACCGCGTGGACTCCGTCGTCCGCGCTTCCGGTGCTCGTGGTGCTGTTGCCAGGTTCGATCACTACGCCTCCCTGGACATACGAGTCTTTTCATCATGAGCTGAACACCAGGCGGGGAGCGCACGCCGATTCGGTCAAATGTCCCGCGACGGTGGCGGGTTACCGGCAAGGACCGGACCGGCCTGGGGCCGCGGATCAGGGAGGGGCGACTGGTGCGGGTGCGCGCACCCGCACCACTCGGGCCCGCCCGCTCGGCGGGCCGCCGGTTATCATCCGCTGTGACCGCTACGAGCACCCCCACCCGGCCCCCGCGGCGCATATTCGCCGACCTGACCCCGCTGCGCACCTCCTCGGACTACCGGCGGCTGTGGATCGGCGGCACCATCTCCTGGATGGGCCAGGCGATGACCGCCCTCGCCATCTCGCTCCAGGTCTACGACATCACCAGCTCCAGCTTCTCCGTCGGCCTGGTCGGACTCTTCTCGCTCGTCCCGCTCGTCGCCTTCGGGCTCTACGGCGGGGCCATCGCCGACACCGCGGACCGGCGCAAGCTCGGCCTGTACAGCTCCCTCGGCCTGACGGCCCTGTCGATCGCACTCGCCGGCGCCGCGCTGCTCGGCTACCACCGGGTCTGGCTGCTGTACACGGTCGTCGCGCTCCAGGCGGTGTGCGGCGCCCTGAACGGGCCCGCCCGGTCGGCCATGATCCCGCGGCTGCTGCCGGCCGGGCAGCTGCCCGCCGCCAATGCGCTGAACTCGGTGACGATGACCTCCGGGACGATGATCGGCCCGGTGCTCGGCGGACTCGCCGTCGGCTGGTGGGGCTACCAGTCCGCCTACCTGATCGACGCCGTCACCTTCTGCGCCGCCCTCTACGCCATGTGGCGGCTCCCGGCCATGCTGCCCGACCGGACGGACGGCAAGCGGGGCCGGGCGTCGGTGCTGGACGGGCTGCGCTTCCTCGGTACCCGGCCGAACATCCGGATGACCTTCTTCTCCGACATGGCCGCCATGGTGCTGGCCCAGCCGAAGGCGCTGTTCCCGGCGATCGCCGTGCTCTGGTACGGCGGCGACGCCAAGACCGTCGGCCTGCTGGTGGCGGCGCCGGCCGTCGGGGCGCTGCTGGGCGGGCTGTTCTCCGGCTGGCAGGGCCGGATCCGCCGGCACGGGCTGGCGATCCTGCTCTCGGTGGCGGCCTGGGGCCTGGCCGTCGCCGTCTTCGGCGTCACCCGGAACCTGTGGCTCGGGCTGTTCTTCCTGGCCCTGGCCGGCTGCGCCGACACCATCTCCATGGTGTTCCGCTCGACGATGATGCAGGCCGCGACCCCGGACGAGATGCGCGGCCGCCTCCAGGGCGTCTTCATCGTGGTCGTCGCGGGCGGCCCCCGGCTCGGGGACTTCCTCGCCGGGACCACCGCCGACCTCACCTCCCCGGCCGTCGCGATAACGGGCGGCGGCCTCGGGTGCGTGCTGGTGCTGGGCCTGCTGGCGGCGCGCTGGCGCGGGTTCGCCCGGTACGACGCGCGGAACCCGCAGGCCTGACCGCCGGTACACGTGCGCCGTACTGCTCAGGCGAGCCGGAGCGCGGCGCGGCGGTGGCGGGCCGGCGCGGTGTCCGCCTCCTCGGCCCGGGACAGGTCGAGCCGCCGGCCGGGGCCGCGGTCCGTGAGCCGGAGCAGCGTACGGGTGTCCGCGCGCAGCCGCTGCCGCGCACGGCGTTCCTCCTGCGCGGCCCAGTGGTGGACGGAACGGTCGCGCAGGACGCGTGGCAGGCGGCGGGCGACGCCGCGCCGGCGTACGGCCCGCGGTCGGGGACGGTGGCCGCCGCGGGCCGCTTCGGTGCGGCAGCGGGCGCTGTAGCGGAGGCCGTGCACGAGCACGAGCACGCAGAGCGCCTTCGCCGGGTGGCCGGCGCGACGGCGGGAACGGATGTGGTGGGCGGTACGCGACATGGACGGCTCCGGGCTCGGGGCACCGCCGGGGGAGTCCGGCGGGCACTACCGGAAGCGGTACGGGCCCGCTCCGCGGGGGCTGCCGGTCATGCGCCCGCCCGCGGGGCCACCACGCCCCGGGCGACGCCGAGGGCGACCAGGTCGTGCGGGCGGACGTGGAGCTGGCAGGCCGTGGCGGGGGCCTCGGAGGCGGGGCGTTTGAGGATGGCCGCCGCCAGTTCCGGGGCGATGACCGAGAAGTAGCTGTCCGGGGTGACCCAGGTGTTCCCCGGCGCGGCCAGCGCGAGGGCGCCGCCCGAGCCCCCCTCGCCGATCAGGAGCGTGGTCACCGGGACGGTCGCCGACGCCACCGCCGCGAAGGCGTCCGCGATGGCCGCCCCGGCCCCGGCCCGTTCGGCGGCGGCGTCGTTCGCCGCGCCCGGGGTGTCGACCAGGGTGAGCACCGGGATCCCGAGCCGGTCCGCGAGGCGGATCACGCGGGCCGCCGTACGGTAGCCGGCCGGCAGGGTGGCCGTGCCGCACTGGGCGACGTACGCGACCGCCCGCCCCTCCCGCAGGCCGAATCCGCACAGCATCCCGGGGTCGGTGCCGCCCGCCCGGTCTCCGTGCAGGGGCAGGCGGAGCCCGAAGTACGCGTCCAGGTACGCCCCGGCGCGCGGGCGGTCCGGGTGGCGGGCCTGCCGGACGGCGTCCCACCCCGTCGCGGGCGCCGCCACGTCGGCCAGCGCGGCCGGGGGCTCGACGGGTCCGGCCGGGCGGGGCGCGGCCAGCAGCCGGAGCCAGTCGGTCACGGTCCGGGCGAGCTCCGGGCCGGGCACGACGGCGTCGACGTGCCCGGCCGCGTACTGTCCCTCGGCGGTGTAGGCCTCGGGGTCCGCGTCCGGCGGGCGCACCCGGGACCCGGCGAAGCCGACCTGGGCGCCCGGGAGGGCGAGCACGACATCGGCCCCCGCCCCGAGGGTGGCCCAGCCGCCGCCGGTGGTGGGGTCGCGCAGGACGGCGATCTGGGGGAGCCCGGCGGCCCGGGTGAGGGCGGACTGGGCGGCCACCCGGTGGAGTTGGGACAGCGCCAGCATCCCCTCCTGCATCCGGGAGCCGCCGGTGGCGACGAGGGAGACCAGGGGGAGCCGGTGCTCGCGCGCGTACCGGTAGGCGGCCTCCAGCCGGTCCCCGGTCCGCAGGCCCAGCGAACCCCCCAGGAAGCCGAACTCGAAGGAGACGAGGACGGCTTCGTGGCCGCCGATGCGCGCGGCGCCGACGACGACGGACTCCCGCTCACCGGTGGCGGCGGACGCCCGGGCGCGGGAGCCGTCGTAGCCGGCCCAGGCCAGCGGCCCGTCGGGGGCCGACTCCCGCTCTGGAACGTCGAGTTCGGCGAAGCTGCCGGGGTCGGCGAGGGAGGCGATGGCCGCGCGGGCCGACAGGCGGGTCGTGGTCACGGGGCCACCTTAGGGCGGCCGGTGGCGCCGCGGGCCGGTGTGTGGGGCGGTTCACGGGAGCGGGAACGCGATCTCGAGGGCGTAGCCGGCGACCAGGCCGTAGCCGGGGCGGAACGTCCAGACGCGGACGGCGGCGTAGATCAGGGCGGCGGCGAAGAAGCCGACCGCGACCAGCAGTTGCTGCCACAGGAGGGAGGCGACGCCGCCGCCCTCGACGCGTTGCTCCGCCGCCTCAAACTGGAGGCGGGGGCGGCCCAGTCCAGTACCCGGATCGCGCTCCGGGCCGCGAACCCCACCGGGTAGCGGGACGGGAGCCGTCAGAGCGGTGACTCCCAGCTGAGTGTCGTGCCCCGGGCGCCCTCCCGCGTGCGGCCGTCGTCGCAGACCGTCAGGCGGACCCGGCCCGGGACGGCGTCCACCTCCACCTCGATCGAGGTGACGTCCGCCCGGCGGTGGGCCGCGGCCAGGGCGCCCCGCAGGGCGGAGAGCAGTTCGGCCGCCACCCGCTCCGGGAGCAGGGCGTCGACGGCCCCGGCGAAGCGCACCGACGGCTGGAAGCCCAGCAGCACCGCCGCCCCGCCCGTCTCGCGCAGCACCCGGCCGCGGAAGGTCGCCGGGGTGTCCGTCGGGGGCTGCTGGAGCGCGAAGATCGCGGTGCGGACCTCCTGGATGGTGGAGTCCAGTTCGTCCACGGCCCGGCCGAGCTCGGCGCCGACCGGGTCCCCGGCGGCGGCCGCCGCCGAGCGCTTCTTCGTGCTCTCCAGCATCATCTCCGTCGCGAACAGCCGCTGGACCACCAGGTCGTGCAGGTCGCGCGCGATCCGGTCGCGGTCCTCGTAGACGGCCAGCTGCTCGCGGTCGTGCTGTGCGTCCGCCAGTACCAGAGCCAGCGCGGCCTGGGAGGCGAACTGCGAGGCCAGCAGCCGGTCCACGGCGTCGTACGGGCGCCCGCCCCGCGCCCGCGGCAGGGCCAGGGTGCCGATCAGCCGGCCGCCGCTCTGGAGCGGGAGCATCATGCTCGGGCCGAACCGTTCCCGTACGTGCGTGGTCATCCGGGGATCGGTCGCCGAGTCCTCTATGAAGACGGGCTCGCCGCCGAGGAGTTGCTCCAGTACCGGCGAACCGGGGGCGATGGTGGTGCCGACCAGGTCGCCGGGGTCGCCGTGCGTCGAGGCGGCGACGATCTCCATGCCGCCCTCGGCGGTGGGCTGGAGCACCACCCCGGCCGTCGCGTCCGCCAGCAGCCGGGCCCGGTCCGCGACGCACATCAGCGCGTCCGCCGCCGGGCGGCCCGCCAGCAGGGCGGTGGTCACCGCAGCGGCGCCCTCGATCCAGCGCTCCCGGCGGCGGGCGGTGTCGTAGAGGCGGGCGTTGCCGATCGCTATCCCCGCCTGCGAGGCCAGTACCCGCAGCAGGGACAGGTCCTCGTCGGTGAAGGGGCCGCCGCCGCGCTTCTGCGTGAGGTAGAGGTTCCCGAAGACCTCCGTGTGCACCCGGATGGGTACGCCCAGGAAGCCGCGCATCGGGGGATGCCCGGGCGGGAAGCCGACGCTGCGGGGGTCCAGGGTGACGTCGTCGAGCAGCAGCGGGCGCGCGTCGGCCAGCAGCGCCCCGAGCAGGCCGGTGCGGCCGTCGGGCAGCCGGGGCAGCGCGGCCCGCTCGGCGTCGCTCAGGCCGGAGGTGAACAGCTCGGTCAGCCGGCCGCGCTCGGGGTCGACGACCCCGAGCGCGGCGTAGCGTGCCGCGCACAGCTCGGCGGCCGAGTCCACGAGGTGCTGGAGGGTGCTGTGCAGCTCCGGCTCCGATCCGACGGCCAGCACCGCCTCCAGCAGTACGGGCAGCGCCGCGACCTCCCCGCCGGGGGCGGCCGGGGGGCGGCCCGGGCGCGGCTCCCGGCCGGCCGGGTCTTCGGCTGCGTGCGGTGTCATTCGGTCAAGGGGTTGAGGACCATCGGGGCGATCTTCCCTTCGAGCATCATGCCGAGACCGAGCACGGCGCACACGTCCGGCCGTTCCGCGATGGCGACGGGCATGCCGGTGGCGTCGCGCAGCATCTGGTCCAGGCCCGGCAGCAGTGCGCTGCCTCCTACCATCATGATCCCCCGGTCCGTCAGGTCGGCGACCAGGTCCGGCGGGCAGTCCCGCAGCACCTTGCCGATGCCGTCGAGCACCGCCGTCAGCGGCGTGTGGATCGCGTCGCGCACCGCCGCGGTGTCCACGTGCACGGAGCGGGCCAGCCCGGTGGCCACGTCCCGGCCGTGGATGAGGGTGGAGGCGGGGCCCTCGGCGGTGATGCCGTTGCCGTGCAGGGCCAGCTGGAGCGGCCGGACGGCCTGGCTGGGGAGCATCAGCTCGTGCGCGTGCCGCAGGTGCTGCACCACGGCGTGGTCGATGGCCTCACCGCCGACCGGGATCCGCTCGGCGGTCACGATGGAGCCCAGGGACAGCACCGCCACCTGGGTGGCCGCCGCTCCGCACACCATGATCATGGTCGCGGTCGGCTGCTCCACGGGCAGGCCGCAGCCGACGGCCGCCGCGATCAGGGTGTCGACCAGCTCGACACGCCGGGCGCCGAGGCCGACCAGCGTCTCCACCGCCGCCCGCTGCGCGAGCGGATCGGCGTCGTGCGGGGTGCAGGCGGCGGCGCGCAGCCGGGGCTTGCGCCGCAGGGCCCGGCGCAGCTTCTCGCCGAGCAGGTGACGCAGCATCCGCTGCGCCATCTCGATGTCGACGACGGTGCCGCCGGAGACGGGGCGCACCACCCGGATGTAGTCGGGCGTACGGCCCGTCATCCGCTCGGCGAAGGTGCCGACGGCGATGAGGGCCCCCGTACGGGTGTTGACCGCGGCGACGCTGGGCTCGTCGACGACCAGGCCGGCACCCTTCACGTAGACGCGGGTCCTGGCCGCCCCCAGGTCGACAGCGACGTGGCAGCGGCGCAACTGCTCAAGACTGACGGTCACGGCAGATCCCTCCGAGAGCGCTGACGCAAGAAGACCGGCGACTGCCGGTCGGACAACTCATATCTTCTCGGGTCATTGGGGTCATGCGCCTGTTGGGATGCTCCGGCCGGGGTGGGTCGCCCGTGCCGGACGGTGCTGCACAGGGGTGGTCTTCTGTACCGACAGGCGCCACGATGCGCGCACCGTCCGCGCTACCGGCGCGTAACAAGGTAAAGGGGAGCCGATGCTGACGTCCCGCCAGGGACTGCCGGCCCTCCTGACGCTCTGCCTGACCCTCTGCGCCGTCCTCCTCGTCCCCGCCCAGGCCCGGGCGGGCGCCCGGGCGGCCGCCCGCAATCCGGTGGTCTTCGTGCACGGTTACAACGCCGATCCCGGAGTGTGGGGGTCCCTGCGCGAGGACCTGCGGGCCGACGGGTACGCGGACGCGGAGTTCTTCTCCTGGGGCTACGACACCCACCGGTCCGTCAACGAGGTCCTCGCCGGGCAGCTCGGCGCCTACGTAGACCGGGTCCGCCGGGAGACGGGAGCGGCCAGAGTCGACATCGTGGGGCACTCCTTCGGCTCGCTCGTCAGCCGCTGGTACGTGAAGTACGGCGGTGGTACGGCGACCGTCGCCCACTGGGTCTCGCTCGCCGGCCCCAACCACGGCACCTCCACCGCCTGGGCCTGCGCGCTCTGGGACCAGGCCTGCCGGGACATGACACCGGGGTCGTACGTGGTGAAGAACCTGGCCGCCGGGGACGAGACGCCGGGGGCGGTCGCGTACGCCACCTTCCGGTCGGACTGCGACGAAGTGGTCAACCCGGACGACAGCGTCCCGCTGACCGGCGCCACCAACGTGGCGGTGGGCTGCCTGAAACACAACGACCTGCTCGGCGACGACGCCACCTCGGCCGGCGTCCGGGCCTTCCTGCGCTCCTGAACCCGGCCCGGCGGCCTCAGGCCGTCCCCGGCCGGACCTCCTGGAGCAGGCCGTACGTGAACTCCGCCACCAGCGGCGCCCCCGCCGCGGTGAAGGCCAGCCGCCACCGCGTCGGGGCCGTGCCCTCCATCGGGCGGACCGGAGCGAAGGCCCGCGCCACCTCGTCGACCGTCGCCGTCCAGGGCAGCAGATCCCGCTCCGTCTCCAGTACGGGCCCGCGTGCGCCCGGGGCCCGCACCAGCCACTCGTTCCACACCGCCCCGTCCGGCCCGGCCAGCACCTCGAAGCGCAGGTCGGGCCAGAGCGGCACCGGCCAGAGCAGTGCCTTGCACTCCAGGTCGCCGATCCGCCGGGGCCCGGTCGACTCCGGCGGCCCGAGCACCGAGCGGTAGCGGGCCAGGGCCCCGCGGGACCGGGGCGAGCGGACCATGGCCTGCCAGCGCTTGTTGGCCTGACGCTGCTCGGCGAGCGAGGCGCCCAGGCGCAGCCGGGCCCGCTCGGCGAGGCCGGGCTGGAAGTCCGCCATCCTGCGCAGCAGCACGAGCTGGAAGGCGGCCGGGCCGAAGGCTCCCGAGGCGGCCTGCGGCGGATCGGACGGGATCGCGGTCATGGAAGCCACGATTCCACACAGGATCCTTACGTTCCCGGAATCCCGCTGTTGCCGATCACCACGTAGCCTGCGGGCCCTATGAATTACTGCCCTGCCTGCCGGAGGCACCTCAACGGCGCGCTCGCCTGCGCCGGATGCGGAACCCCGGCCGAGTACCTCATACCCGCGCCGCCGGCCTCCGCCGCGGCGCCCGCCCATGAGCAGCCGGGGTTCGTGTCGGCACCGGCACCCGGCTACGCGCCGCCGGGCTACGCGGGCCACGGCGGCTACGGCGACCCTGGGTACGCCGGCGGGGCCGGGCCTGCCGGTCCCGGGTACACCGGCTACCCCGGCCCCGGACACGCGGAGCACCAGTACGAGCACCCCGCCCCCGCCCCGGAGCCCGCCGACCCGTACGCCGAGTCGATCGTGCTGCTGTCCGGCCCGGTGGAGGGCCGGGCCCGGACGCGCGGCCGGGGCGCCCCCCGGGGTGGCCGGGGCCGCCGGACCGTGCTCAGCGTCGGGCTCGGGCTGCTGCTGGCCACCGGCGGTTCGGTGGCGCTGGCCCGGATGGCGACGGACGACGACGGGGGCGGCCGGGCCGCCAAGGTGGTGCTGACCGACGAGGTCGGCCCCGAGAAGCCGGAGCCGGCGCCGGACGCGCCGAGCGGGGCCGCGCGCTCCGGTGCGGCGGGCACGGGCAAGGGCGCCGGGGGCGCGAAGGCCACCGCGGGCGCCACGAAGCAGGCCGGGCCGAGCGGGTCGCCGAGCGGGTCCGCGCAGCCGGCCGCCGGGGCGAGCGCCTCCGCCTCCGGGAAGCCGGAGCCGACGCCCACCGGCTCCGGGCCGGGATCATCCGTACAGCCCACGAAGCCGGGGCAGCCCGCGCCCAGCACGTCCGGCTCGGCGACGGCTCCGCCCGTGCCGGTGCCCACCCCCACCAAGACCAGGAAGCCCAAGCCCACGTGCTGGCTCTTCTGCTGGTGAGGCTCAGCCCAGCATCCGCCTGAGCAGGTCCCGGAGCATGCCCCGCTCGGCGTCGGACAGCCCGGCCAGCGGTTCGCGCGCGAAGTCGAGCGACTCGCGCAGCCGGTCCGCGGTCAGCAGCCCCTCCTCGGTCGGAGCGGCCAGTTTCACCCGGCGGTCCGCCGGGTCCGGCCTGCGTTCGACCAGGCCGCGGGACTCCAGCCGGTCCACGATGCCGGTGATGTTCGAGGGCTCGCACTTGAGCTTCTGCGCGATCCGGCGCATGGGCATCGGTTCCAGGGACAGCAGGTTCAGCACGCGGGCCTGGGCGCCGGTGAGCTGGTGGCCGGCGGCCGCGTGCTCGTACTCCTGGTGGTAGCGGGCCACGACGTCGCCGATGAGTTCGACGACCTCAAGGGTCAGGGGGTCTGTGCGACGACTGGGCATGGATCCAGCGTACCCATTTACTTGACAACATGAAATATCCAGGAGCATGGTTGTTTCAGGTGGTGAAGCATTTTGCCGCCGGGTTCCGCTTTCCCCCTCGCCCCAGGAGCACCCCATGTCCCAGATCCCCGCCGTGAGCCGCGAGTGGCACCTCGTCCGCCGCCCGCAGGGCTGGCCCGTCGCCGAAGACTTCGCCCTGCGCGAGGTCCCGGTGAACGCCGAGCCCGCGCCGGGCCGGATCCTGGTGCGCAACCTCCACATGTCGGTCGACCCCTACATGCGCGGCCGGATGAACGACGTGAAGTCCTACGTCCCGCCGTTCCAGCTGGACCGGCCGATGGACGGCGGCGCGGTCGGCGAGGTCGTCGCCTCCGCCGCCGAGGGCATCGCGGTCGGCGACCACGTCCTGCACGGCCTGGGCTGGCGCGAGTACGCCGAGCTGGACGCCGCGCACGCCACCAAGGTCGACGCCTCGCTCGCCCCGCTCTCCGCCTACCTGGGCGTGCTCGGCATGCCCGGCCTGACCGCCTACGCCGGTCTCTTCGAGGTCGCCTCCTTCAAGGAGGGCGACGCCGTGTTCGTCTCCGGCGCCGCCGGTGCGGTCGGCAGCCTCGTCGGCCAGTTCGCCAGGATCAAGGGCGCGTCCCGGGTGATCGGCTCGGCCGGCTCGGACGAGAAGGTGACGCTCCTCACCGAGAAGTACGGCTTCGACGCCGCCTTCAACTACAAGAACGCCCCCGTCGCCGAGCAGCTCAAGGACGCCGCGCCCGAGGGCATCGACGTCTACTTCGACAACGTCGGCGGCGACCACCTCGAAGCCGCCATCTCCGCCCTCAAGGTGCACGGCCGCGCCACCCTCTGCGGTGCGATCGCCCAGTACAACGACACCGAGCCGGCGCCCGGCCCGCGCAACCTCGTGCAGGTCATCGGCAAGCGGCTGCGGCTCCAGGGCATCCTCGTCAGCGACCACGCCGGGATCCAGGAGCGGTTCGTCCAGGACGTGGCCGGCTGGCTGCGCTCCGGTGAGCTGCGCTACGACGAGACGGTCCAGGAGGGCGTGGAGAACGCCGCCGAGGCCTTCCTCGGGATGCTGCGCGGTGAGAACACCGGAAAGATGATCGTTTCCTTCACCCGTTAGGCTCACTCCACACCGTCGTGATCGTGGGCGCGAGTCACGGCGATTCATCTGGAGGATCCACTTACATGTCCATCACGCAGTCCGACGTCGCGTACACCGCCGTGGCCACCGCCGAGAACGGCCGTGACGGCCGCGTCGCCACCAACGACGGCAAGCTCGACGTCGTCGTGAACCCGCCGAAGGAGCTCGGCGGCAGTGGCGCGGGCACCAACCCGGAGCAGCTGTTCGCCGCCGGCTACAGCGCCTGCTTCCAGGGCGCCCTCGGAGTCGTCGCGAAGAACGAGAACGCCGACATCTCCGGCTCCACCGTCACCGCCGAGGTGGGCATCGGCAAGAACGAGGACGGGTTCGGCCTGATCGTCAAGATCTCCGCCGTGATCCCGAACGTGGACGCCGCCACCGCCAAGGACCTCATCGAGAAGGCCCACCAGGTCTGCCCGTACTCCAAGGCGACCCGCGGCAACATCACGGTCGAGCTGGCCGTCTGATCCCGCACCGCGCTCGAAGCGAAGGCCGCACTCCCCCCGGGGGGTGCGGCCTTCGCCGTAAACTGGCCCGCATGGGTGATCTTGTAGGGGGCTTCCGGTACCTGCTCGCCGGACAGCGGTGGGTGTTCGGCCACGGGCGCTGGCTGGGCTTCGGCCTGCTGCCGGGGCTGGTCTCGCTGGTGCTCTACGCGGGCGCGCTGGTCGGCCTCGGCTTCGGCGCCGACGACCTGACGGTCTGGGCCACTCCCTTCGCCGACGACTGGTCCTCCCCGTGGCTCGGGTTGTTCCGGGGCTTCCTGACGGCCCTGGTGTTCGCCCTCGGGCTCTTCCTCGCGGTGATCACCTTCACCGCCGTGACCCTGCTGGTCGGCCAGCCCTTCTACGAGTCCCTCTCCGAGCAGGTCGACCGGACCGAGGGCGGCGAGGTGCCCGAGTCCGGGCGGAGCCTGTGGCAGGACGTGTGGATCTCCGGCCGGGACAGCGTGCGGCTGCTGCTGCGGGTGGTGCTGTACGGGGTCCTGCTGTTCGCCCTCGGTTTCGTCCCGGTGGTCGGGCAGACCGTGGTCCCGGCGATCGGGTTCTGCGTCTCCGGCTACTTCCTGACCCAGGAGCTCACCTCCGTCGCCCTCCAGCGGCGCCGGGTGGACCTCGACGAGCAGTTGGTGCTGCTGCGGGGGCGGCGGGCGCTGGCGCTCGGGTTCGGGGTGCCGCTGGTGCTGGCGTTCCTGGTGCCGCTGGTGGCGGTGTTCCTGATGCCGGGCGCGGTGGCTGGGGCCACCCTGATGGCGCGGCACCTGGTCGGCGCGGATGCCGAGCGGGACGTCGAGCGGGAGGACGCGGCGGAGGACGCCGGACAGGACGGCGTGCCGGCCGGGGAGTTCGGGCCGCCGCCGTCCTGGTAGGGCCGCCCCCGGACCATGCGGCCGCGCCTACTGCCGGGTCCCCGACGTGCGCCCCGCGACCGGCTAGCCGGCGGCGTCCGGGCCGCGCAGCAGGGTCAGGAAGGAGCGGAACGCGGCCGGCATGTCCACCGACTGCGGGGCGAGCAGCCACTGGTACTGGAGCCCGTCCATCACCGCCGTCAGCAGCGGCGCCGCGTCCTCCGGGGTGAGGCCGGAGGGCAGGCGGTCGCCGAACTCCGCGCGCAGCACCGCGGCCATCTCGGTGCGGACCTGCGCGTAGCGGTCGGTGAAGAACTCCCGGGCCGGGTGTCCGTCGGTGACGCTCTCGCCCAGCAGTGCCGAGAAGGTCTGCACGATGCCCGGGCGCATCGCGTTGTAGTCGACGAGCGACGCCAGCAGGTCGAGCCGCCAGGTGTCCGCGGAGGCGCGCGAGCCGCCACCGGTGTCCCAGCGGTCGCGCTCCTCCAGCACCGCCACCAGCAGGGCCTCCTTGGTGGGGAAGTAGTGCAGCAGCCCCTGCTGGGTCAGGCCGACGCGTTCGGCGACCGTGCCCAGGGACGCGCCGCGGTAGCCGCGCTCCGCCATCACCTCGACGGCGGCGCGCACGATCTCGCCGCGCCGTTCCTCGCTCCTCGTCCTCGCCATCGCCCCGGCTCCCCTTCCGTTCGCACCCTGCGGCAGGACCGTACTCCATACTGATATCACAAGAAGATAACAAGACCTACCGCTCTACAGGGAATGGGTCCACGATGGGCGGACCGCACCGCACACCGCACGCACCCGATGAGGAGGCACGGCCGTGACCGATGCCGATCAGGCCCGCGAAGACGCCGTGGAGGCCGCGCTCGACAAGCTGGACCTCGACACCAAGGCCCGGCTGCTGGCGGGCCAGGACATGTGGTCCCTGCCCGCCGTCCCCGAGATCGGGCTGGCCTCCCTGGTCATGTCGGACGGGCCCGTCGGGGTCCGCGGCGTGCGCTGGACCGCCGACGACCCGTCCGTGGCGCTGCCTTCCCCCACCGCGCTCGCCGCCTCCTGGGACCCCGCGCTGGCCCGCCGGGCCGGCCGGCTCCTCGCCCAGGAAGCGCGCCGCAAGGGCGTCCACGTACTCCTGGCCCCGACCGTCAACCTGCACCGCTCACCGCTCGGGGGGCGGCACTTCGAGTGCTACTCCGAGGACCCGTACCTGACCGGCGCCATCGGCACCGGCTACGTGAGCGGCGTCCAGGACGGCGGCGTAGGCACCACCGTCAAGCACTTCGTCGGCAACGACGCCGAGACCGACCGGTTCACCGTGGACGCCGTCATCGCGCCGCGCCCGCTGCGCGAGCTGTACCTGGCGCCCTTCGAGGCCATCGTCAAGAACGCCCGCCCCTGGGGCATCATGACCGCATACAACCAGGTCAACGGCACGACGATGACCGAGCACCAGCACCTCGTCAACGACGTGCTGCGCGCCGAGTGGGGCTTCGACGGCTGCAACGTCTCCGACTGGATGGCCGCCCGCTCCACGGCCGGCGCCATCCTGGGCGGCCTGGACGTGGCCATGCCCGGCCCGCAGACCGTCTACGGGACCGCCCTCGCCGCCGCGGTCCGCGCCGGGGAGGTCCCGCAGGAGGCGGTGGACGGCGCCGTGCGCAACGTCCTGCGGCTCGCCGCCCGCGCGGGCGCGCTGGAAGGCGCGCCCGCCGTCGTCAGCAACCCCCCGGCCGGGATCGACGGCGAGGCGCTGGCCCGGGAGATCGCCGCCCGCGGCTTCGTCCTCGTCCGCAACGAGGCCGGGTCCGACGGGCGGCGCGCGCTGCCGCTGGACACCGCCCCCGGCCGCACGGTGGCGCTGATCGGAGCCGCCGCCCGCGACGCCCGGGTCCTCGGCGGCGGCTCCGCGACGGTCTTCCCCGAGCGGGTCGTCTCCCCGCTCGACGGCCTGGAGGCCGCGCTCCCCGCCGGGTCGCTCACCTTCAGCGTCGGCGCCGACCCGAGCGAGGAACTCGTCCCCGCGGACAAGGGCTTCGAACTGCGCGCGATCTGCCGCGACGCCTCCGGCGCCGTTCTCGGCGAGCGCAGCCTGCCGTCCGGCCAGGTGCAGTGGATCGGCGAGGACCTGCCCGCCGGCGCCGGCTACGAGACCATGGCGAGCATCGAGGTCACCGGTACGTTCGTGCCCCGCGAGAGCGGCGAGCACGCCTTCGGCACCCGGGGGCTGGGTGCCTTCGCCCTCGCCGTGGACGGGCGGACCCGCTGGAAGGGCGTGCAGCGGATGGGCGACGAGGCCGACCCGTTCGAGGCCTTCTTCGGGGCGCCCAGCGAGCGCGCCCGCGTCACGCTGACCGAGGGCGAGCCCGTCGAGGTGTCCCTGACCTACCGGGTCCCCGACGTGACCGCGCTGCCGCTCAAGGCGATCATGTTCTCGCTGCTCCACCTCGGGCCCCGGCGGGACGCGGACGAGCTGATCGCGGAGGCGGTGCGGGCCGCCCGGTCCGCAGACACCGCCGTGGTCGTCGTCGCCACCACCGAGCGCGTCGAGTCCGAGGGCTTCGACCGCAAGGACCTCGGACTGCCCGGGCGGCAGGACGACCTGGTCCGGGCCGTCGCCGCCGTGAACCCGAACACCGTGGTCGTGGTCAACGCCGGTTCCCCGGTGGAACTGCCCTGGCGCGACGACGTGGCCGCCGTGCTGCTGACCTGGTTCCCCGGGCAGGAGGGCGGCGCCGCGCTGGCCGACGTACTCCTCGGCGCGGCCGAGCCGGGCGGCCGGCTGCCCACCACGTGGCCCGCCGGGATCGCCGACGCCCCCGTCACGGACGTCGTCCCCGCGGAGGGGCGGCTGGAGTACCGAGAAGGCCTCCTCATCGGGCACCGGGCGTACGAGGCCCGTGGGGTGGCCCCCGCCTACCCGTTCGGGTACGGGCTCGGCTACACCGAATGGGCGTACGAGTCGCTGGAGGTCACCGGGTCGGTGGCGCGGGTGCGGCTGACCAACACCGGAGCCCGGCCGGGCCGGGAGGTCGTCCAGGTCTACCTGGCCCCGCTCGCCGACGGCGTCGAGCGCCCGGCGAGCTGGCTGGCCGGCTTCGCGTCCGTCGCGGCGGGCCCCGGCGAGAGCGTCGAGGCGGAGATCACCCTGCCCGACCGGGCCTTCGAGATCTGGGACGAGGCGGCCGGCTCCTGGCGGCGGATCGGCGGCGCCTACGAGGTCCGCGCGAGCCGCGCGCACGGCGACACGCGGCTGACGGCCACTGTGCAGGCGTAATGGCCGGAAATCACCCGTGAACCGGACCGGCAGAGGCCCTGACAGCCTCCGCCGGTCCTCCCGCGCGCTCAGCGCGGCAGCGCGGGGGCCGTCACCTGCCGGTGCGCGAGCTCCGCGAGCCGGGCCTGGCCGGCCTTGCCCGGATGGAACCAGTCCCAGCGGCTCAACTGCCCGGTCCCGAAGGGGTACTGGAACACGGCGCCGCCGTCGTAGCGGCACAGCGGATCCTTCGAGCAGACCGTGCGCAGCACCTCGTTGTACTCGACCACGCGCGCCCGGACCCGTTCGCGCCGGGCCGTGGCCTCCTGGGTGGACGACAGCGGATCCGCCAGCATCGACTGGCAGATGCCGAGCTTCCACACCTGCCGCACCATCGGGGCGTCCTTGCCCTGCTCCCACAGCCGCTGCAGGTCCGGCACGGAGGACACGTACACCTGGGTTGCGGGAGAGGCGGCCCGGAGGTCGGCGAGGGCCTTCTCGAAGCCGGCCTTGAAGGCGGCCACCGAGGTCATCGAGGAAGACGTGGGCCGGCAGGCGTCGTTCGAGCCGACCATCACCGTGACCAGGTCGGGCTTGTGCGCGGCCGCCGAGGTCAGCTGGGCCGCCAGGTCGGCCATCCGGGAGCCGGTCACCGCGTAGTTCCAGCTGTGCGCGGGCGCGTCGGCCTGGCCGAGCAGCCGGGTGGCGAGGGAGTCGACCTCCGGGTCCGCACCGGTGGCCCACGAGACCTCCGGGCAGTCCGCCAGTACCGAACAGGCGTCGAACCCCCGGGTGATGGAGTCGCCCACGGCGGCGATCGACTTCGGGGAGGTGTTCCAGCGGGGTCCGGCCTGTGCTCCCCGGCCGCCCTCGGAACCCGGGCCGCCCGAGTCGCAGGCCGTCGCGCCCCCTGCCAGCAGGGCGGCCGTCGCGACCGCCGCCGCGAGGGTCCGGCGGGTGCGTCGGCGCGGAGCGGTGGTGCCCATCGGGGTGGTCCCTCCCTCGTCGCCCCCCGTCCTGCGGGGGCGTCCTGCTGAGTGAATGCTCTGTGTTCACGGGGTTCTGAGCGACCGTACGTCACACCAGGACCCCTGGCGCACGGTAGCTTTTTCCCGTGGCGTTTCGGCCGCAGGTCCCGCGACGCAATGTCAGATCATTTCCGTTACATTACATCTCGTCACATACTGTCCGTTTTCTGGAGTTTATTCCCGACCTCGTCCCACACTGGAGGTCCCGGTGACGACACGTGGAGTCCTGTACGTGCATTCCGCACCGCGCGCGCTCTGCCCGCACGTGGAGTGGGCTGTTGCGGGGGTGCTGGGGGTGCGGGTGAACCTCGACTGGATCAGGCAGCCCGCCTCCCCCGGCACCTGGAGATCCGAATTCTCCTGGCAGGCCGAAGCGGGCACCGCCTCGAAGCTCGCCTCCGCGCTGCGCGGCTGGCACCTGCTGCGCTTCGAGGTGACGGCCGAGCCCTGCCCGACGGCCGAGGGCGAGCGCTACAGCTGCACCCCGGAGCTCGGCATCTTCCACGCCGTCACCGGCCTGCACGGCGACATCCTGATCCCCGAGGACCGGCTGCGCGCCGCCGTCGCCCGGTCCGCGAGCGGCGAGAGCGACCTGGAGACGGAGATCTCCACACTGCTCGGCAAGCCCTGGGACGACGAACTGGAGCCCTTCCGCTACGCGGGCGAGGGTGCCCCGGTCCGCTGGCTCCACCAGGTGGTCTGAGCCCGGCACGCGAAAGGCCCACCCGGCAGCGGGTGGGCCTTCTGCGGTCTTCGGGGCCGGGGCGTCAGACCGTACGGAACGCGAGCGTCACGTTGTGGCCGCCGAAGCCGAACGAGTTGTTGATCGCCGCGATCGGGCCGTCCACCGGCAGCTTGCGCGGCTCGCCGCGGACGATGTCCGCGTCGATGTCGTCGTCCAGTTCGTCGACGTTGATCGTCGGCGGGGCGATGCGGTGGTACAGGGCCAGCACCGTCGCGACCGTCTCGATGCCGCCCGCGCCACCCAGCAGGTGGCCGGTCATCGACTTCGTCGCCGAGATCGCGATGTGGTCGAGGTCGCCGCCCAGGACCTGGCGCAGCGCCTTGAGCTCGGCCGTGTCACCCTGCGGGGTGGACGTGGCGTGCGCGTTCAGGTGCACCAGCTCGGCCGGGTCGAGGTCCGTGTTGTCGAGCAGGTTGCGCACCGCGGCCGCGACACCGCGGCCCGTGGGCTCCGGCTGCGCGATGTGGTGGCTGTCCGCGGACAGGCCCTGGCCCAGCACCTCGCAGTAGACCCGGGCGCCGCGTGCGGCGGCGTGCTCTGCGGACTCCAGCACCACGACGCCCGCGCCCTCGCCCAGGACGAAGCCGTCACGGGCCTTGTCGTAGGGGCGGGAGGCCTGGGTGGGGTTCTCGTTGTTCTTGGACATCGCCATCATGTTGGCGAACGCGGCGATCGGCAGCGGGTGGATCGCCGCCTCGGTGCCGCCGGCGACGACCACGTCGGCGCGGCCGGTGCGGATCATCTCGACGGCGTAGCCGATGGCCTCGGCGCCCGACGCGCACGCGCTGACCGGCGTGTGCACACCGGCGCGGGCGTTGACCTCGAGGCCGACGTTGGCCGACGGGCCGTTCGGCATGAGCATGGGGACGGTGTGCGGGGAGACCCGGCGCACGCCCTTTTCCTTCAGTACGTCGTACTGGTCGAGCAGGGTGGTGACACCGCCGATGCCGGAGGCGATCACGGTGCCCAGCCGCTCGGGCACGATGGCGGCGTCCTCGCCGGCCGGAGCGGTGTAGCCGGCGTCGGCCCAGGCCTCGCGGGCCGCGATCAGCGCGAACTGCGCCGAACGGTCGAGCTTGCGCGCCAGCGGCTTGGGCAGGATCTCGCTCGGGTCCACGGCGGCCTGAGCGGCGATGCGGACCGGGAGTTCGGCGAAACGTTCGCCCTCCAGGGGCTTGACGCCGGAACGGCCGGCAAGCAGACCTTCCCAGGTCGAAGCGCTGTCGCCACCCAGCGGAGTGGTTGCGCCGATACCGGTGACGACCACGGTGCGATTGGTCGGGCTCACAGGAATTCTTTCTCCACGTCTCAGGGGGTGCTGAATTGTCACGGCGCCACCGCGGGGTGGCGACAAACGCTCGGCAGGCTCTTAGGCCTGGTTCTTCAGGATGTAGTCCGCGGCGTCGCCGACCGTCTTGAGGTTCTTGACGTCCTCGTCCGGGATCTTCACCTCGAAGCGCTCTTCGGCGGCGACGACGACCTCGACCATGGACAGCGAGTCGACGTCCAGGTCGTCGGTGAAGGACTTGTCGAGCTGGACGTCCTCCTGCGGGATGCCGGCGATCTCGTTGACGATCTCCGCGAGACCTTCGAGGATCTCTTCCTGCGTGGCGGCCATGAGGCGCTCCTTCTCTAGCTAATTGATGATCAGGGAGGGAAAAACGATCCCGGCCCTAGGGGAGGGTAACGACCGTCGCGGCGTAGACGAGCCCCGCCCCGAAGCCGATGACGAGCGCGGTGTCGCCGCTCTTCGCCGCTCCGGTCGCCAGGAGCCGCTCCATGGCGAGCGGAATCGAGGCGGCCGACGTATTGCCGGTGGTCTCCACGTCACGGGCGACCGTGACGTGCTCCGGCAGCTTGAGAGTCTTCACCATCGAGTCGATGATCCGCATGTTCGCCTGGTGCGGGATGAAGACGTCCAGGTCCTCGGCGGTGATCCCGGCGGCGTCGAGCGCCTGCTGGGCCACCTTGGCCATCTCGAAGACGGCCCAGCGGAAGACCGCCTG
Organism: Streptomyces sp. NPDC054883; assembly: GCF_053610645.1. Lineage (NCBI taxonomy): Bacteria > Bacillati > Actinomycetota > Actinomycetes > Kitasatosporales > Streptomycetaceae > Streptomyces > Streptomyces sp. NPDC054883. Next base: position 39,535 of record NZ_JBSGYT010000025.1, read on the forward strand.
GCCCTCCTGGGTGATGGCCGGGAACTTCTCCCCACCGCTCTTGCCGAGGTACTCGTCCCAGGGCACGGTCTGCTTGATCGTCTCGGACTTGTCGCCCTCGGAACCCCACACCGTGGGGCCGATGGCCGGCTCGTCCGAAGGGCCGACGACCACCGCGCCGGCGCCGTCGCCGAACAGGAAGGCCGTCGCCCGGTCCTCCAGGTCGGTCAGGTCCGACAGCCGCTCGACACCGATGACGAGGACGTACTGCGCCGAGCCCTCGACCACCATGCCCTTGGCCAGCGTCAGGCCGTAACCGAACCCGGCGCAGCCCGCGGAGATGTCGAACGCGGCCGGCTTGACCGCCCCGACCAGGTGCGCGATCTCCGTCGCGACGGCCGGCGTCTGCTTGAAGTGCGAGACCGTGGAGACGATCACGGCGCCGATCTGCTCGGGCGAGACGCCGGCATCGGCCAGCGCCTTGCCCGAAGCCTCCACCGACATCGCGGTGACGGTCTCCTGGGGCGAGGCCCAGTGCCGGGTCGCGATGCCCGACCGCGAGCGGATCCACTCGTCGGACGAGTCGATCGTCTCCAGGATGACCTCGTTGGGCACCACACGGGTCGGGCGGTAACCGCCGACACCGAGGATGCGGGCGTACGGGGAGCCCTTGGCAGGCTTGATCTTCGACATGCTGAGGTGGGCTCCTTCTCTCAGGCCGCGTGCCCGGCGAGCAGCTCCGCGGCCTTCTGGAGATCGTCCGGGGTCTTCAGGGCCACGCTCGGAACGCCCTTGAGCGCCCGCTTGGCCAGCCCCGTCAGGGTCCCGCCGGGGCACAGCTCGATGATCCCGGTGACGCCCAGTGCGGCGAACGTCTCCATGCACAGGTCCCAGCGGACCGGATGGGCGACCTGGCCGACCAGGCGGGCGACGACATCGGCGCCCGAGGTGACGACCCCGCCGTCCTTGTTCGACACGTACGTCAGCGCCGGGTCCGCCGGGTCGAGGGCCTGCGCGGCCTTCTCCAGGGTGGCGACCGCCGGGGCCATGTGATGCGTGTGGAAGGCGCCCGCGACCTTGAGGGCGACGACCTTCATGGAGCCTTCGGGCTTGTCGGCCTCCAGAGCGGCGATCTGCTCCAGGGTCCCGGCCGCCACGATCTGGCCCGCGCCGTTGATGTTGGCCGGGGCGAGCCCCAGCTTCTCCAGGTGCGCCACGACCACGTCGCGGTCACCGCCCAGCACCGCGGCCATGCCCGTCGGGACGACCGCGGCCGCCTCGGCCATGGCCAGGCCCCGGGTCCGTACGAACGACAGCGCGTCGGCCTCGCCCAGCACACCGGCGTACGCGGCGGCGGTGATCTCACCGACGCTGTGGCCGGCGACCGCGCCGAAAGCCGCCGGGGAACCCAGCGCCGAAGCGGACAGCAGACCCGCCGCGACCAGCAGCGGCTGGGCCACCGCCGTGTCGCGGATCTCGTCCGCGTCGGCCTTCGTGCCGTAGTGGGCGAGGTCGAGCCCGAGAGCGTCGGACCACCCCGCGACGCGCTCGGCGGCGCCGGGGAGTTCGAGCCAGGGAGTCAGGAAGCCGGGCGTCTGAGCGCCTTGGCCTGGAGCGACGAGTACGAGCACCCTCACACTCTCTCTTGTATCCGGCCCGCGCCGCCCGTGGGGACAGGGACGAAGAACCGTCGGGGTAATTGTTGATGTCTGACAAAAGTCTAGGACTGGAGATCGCCGTCGGCCAGACGCCCGAGGATCAGGGCGATCCGCAGCGTGAACGCCGAACGGACATCGGAGGGCGACCAGCCGGTGACGTCGGTCACACGTCGGAGCCGGTAGCGCACCGTGTTGGGGTGCACGAACAGCATCCGCGCGGCCCCCTCCAGGCTGCTCGCCTGCTCCAGGTAGACACTCAGCGTCTCCAGCAGCGCCGAGCCCGCCTCCTCCAGCGGTCTGTAGATCTCCTCCACCAACTGCTCCCTCGCCGAGGGATCAGCCGCGATCGCGCGCTCGGGAAGGAGGTCGTCCGCCAGCACCGGCCGGGGGGCGTCCTGCCAGGCCGTGCACGCCTTCAGCCCGGCCGCGGCGGCCTGCGCCGACTTCGTCGCGTTCAGCAGGTCGGGGACCACCGGCCCGGCCACCACCGGCCCGGCCGCGAACGGCCCGATCAGCGATTTCGCCACCTGTAGCGGGTTGTCGCTGCCGCCCGCGATGACCACGAGCCGGTCGCCCAGTACCCCCGTCAGCACCTGGAGCTTGTGGTGGCGGGCCGCCCGCCGGATCGCCTCGACCGTCAGCTCGCTGTCACCGTCCGGGGCCGTGCCCAGGACGACGCACACGTGCTCCGGCGAATTCCAGCCGAGCGCCGCCGCCCGCGACAGCGCACCCTCGTCCGCCTCGCCCGACAGCACCGCGTTGACGACGAGGGACTCCAGGCGGGCGTCCCACGCCCCGCGCGCCTCCGCCGCCTGGGCGTACACCTGGGCGGTCGCGAAGGCGATCTCCCGGGCGTACACGAGCAGCGCCTCGCGCAGCACCGACTCGTCGCCCGGGGCCGCCACCTCGTCGATCGCGGTCTCCATGACCTCGATCGTCGTACGGACCATCTCCACCGTCTGGCGCAGGGTGATCGCCCGGGTCAGCTCGCGCGGAGCCGTCCCGAACACGTCCGTGGAGATCGCCTGCGGGGTCTCCGGGTGCCGGAACCACTCCGTGAACGCGGCGATGCCGGCCTGGGCGACCAGGCCGATCCACGACCGGTTCTCCGGCGGCATCGCCCGGTACCACGGCAGGGTCTCGTCCATGCGCGCGATCGCGTTGGCGGAGAGCCGGCCGGCGGACTTCTCCAGCCGGCGCAGCGTCGCGGGATGCGGGTGGGCGGGATGCGCGGCGTGCGCGGGACGCGCCGGGCCGGTCTCGGGGGAATGCTCACGTTCGGGTTGGGGCACGGGACAAGACTGCCTTATCGGCGCCCCGGCGCGGAGCCGGGTCCACGGGCACCCGGCCGCCGCACCCGCCGCGGCCGTCCCGGACGGACCCGCCCCGGGGTCTACGGTGGCCACCATGATTGATGTACGCCGCGCCGCGGACCGGTACGAGGGCGGGAACCCGGCCGCCGGGATCACCACCCGGCACGCCTTCTCCTTCGGTTCCTCCTACGACCCGGACAACATCCGCTTCGGACCCGTGCTCGCCTGCAACGAAGAGCTCCTGCAGCCGGGCTCCGGTTTCGACGAGCACCCGCACAGCCAGACCGAGATCGTCACCTGGGTGGTGGAGGGCGAGCTCACGCACAAGGACAGCACCACCGGCGACACCGGCCTGGTCCGCTCCGGCGACGTACAGCACTTCGCCGCCGGCGCGGGCGCGCGGCACATCGAACGCAACGACGGCCCCGCGCCGCTGCGCTTCGTCCAGACCTGGCTGGCCCCGCTGACGGCGGGCGGCGAGCCCTCGTACCGGCTGGTCCGGGGCCTCGCGGACGGGCAGCCGTACGAGGTCCCCGCGGCCGGCGCCGTCCTGCACGTGCGGCGGCCCGGCGCGGGCGAGCGGATCACCGTGCCGTCGGCGCCCCGGGTCTACCTGCACGTGGTGCGCGGCGACCTGCGCCTGGACGGCGAGGAACTCGGCCCCGGCGACTCGGCGCGGATCACCGGCGAGACGGGACTGCGGATCGTCGCCGGTTCCCCGGGCGAACTGCTGATCTGGGAACTGCCCTAACGCGCGCGGAGCTCGGCGAGGACCGCGTCGGTGAACGGGGTCCAGGCCGCCACGGCCCACGGGCCGAAGGCGCGGTCGGTCAGCGCCACGCACGCGGCGCGCGCGTCCGGGTCCACCCACAGGAAGGTGCCGGACTGGCCGAAGTGCCCGAAGGTGCGGGGCGAGGACGTGGTGCCCGTCCAGTGCGGGGACTTGCCGTCGCGGATCTCCATGCCCAGCCCCCAGTCGTTAGGGGACTGGTGCCCGTAGCCCGGCAGGACGCCCTTGAGGCCCGGGTGCACGACGGAGGTGGCCTCGGCGACGGTGCGGACGTCGAGCAGCCGGGGCGCCTGGAGTTCGGCGGCGAAGCGCACCAGGTCGGCGACGGTGGACACGCCGTCCTTGGCGGGGGAGCCCTCCAGCGCGCTCGACGCCATGCCCAGCGGCTCGAAGACGGCCTGGTGCAGGTACTCGGCGAAGGGGATCCCGGTGGCCTTGGCGATGTGGTCGCCGAGCACCTCGAAGCCCGCGTTGCTGTACAGCCGGCGCTGCCCGGGCGGCCCCGTCACCCGGTGCTCGTCGAACGCGAGGCCGCTGGTGTGGGCGAGCAGGTGCCGGACGGTGGAACCCTCCGGCCCGGCCGGCTCGTCCAGTTCGACTGCGCCCTCCTCGTACGCGACCAGGGCGGCGTACGCGGTGAGCGGCTTGGTGACCGAGGCCAGGCGGAAGCGGTGCTGTACGGGCCCGTGGGAGCCGGCGAGGCTCCCGTCGGCGCGCACGACGGCCGCCGCGGCGGTCGGGACCGGCCAGCTCTCGATGGTCCGCAGGGTCTGCAAGGTCTCCGGGCTCTCCATGCGGCCGAGCCTACTTGCTTGGAGTGCACTCCAAGGTTTTAGCGTGGTCGCCATGAGCCTGACGCAGACGCGGTACACGATCAGCGAGGTCGAGGCGCTGACCGGTCTGACCCAGCACACCTTGCGCTGGTACGAGCGGATCGGCCTGATGCCGCACGTGGACCGTTCCCACTCGGGACAGCGGCGGTTCAGCGACAAGGACCTCGACTGGCTGGCCTTCGTGGGCAAGCTGCGCACCACCGGGATGTCGGTGGCGGACATGGTGCGGTACGCGGAGCTGGTCCGCGAGGGCGAGCACACCGTCGAGCAGCGGCGCGAGCTGCTGGAGCGGACGCGCCGCGAGGTGCGGGCGCGGATCTCGGAACTGACGGACGCGCTCGCCGTACTGGACTACAAGATCGATCACTACGCGGGGAAGGCTGTACGGCAATGACGCAGAGCACGGAGCGGATCGAGCGGGTCGAACTGGGCAAGGGCGGCCCCATAGTCGGTGTGCAGGGCCTCGGCTGCATGGGCATGAGCGAGTTCTACGGGGACACGGACGAGGCGGCGGCCCGGCAGACCCTGGACGCGGCACTGGCCGCGGGGGTCACCCTCTTCGACACCGCGGACGTGTACGGGCGCGGGGCGAACGAGGAGTTCCTCGCGCCGTTCGTCGCGGCGCACCGCGAGGAGATCACCCTGGCGACGAAGTTCGCCATCGAGCGCACCGACGACCCGCACTACCGCGGCGTCCGCAACGACCGCGGATACCTCCGGCAGGCGGTCGAGGGCAGCCTGCGGCGGCTCGGCACCGACGTGATCGACCTCTACTACATGCACCGGCGCGACCCGGCCGTGCCGCTCGCCGAGTCGGTGGGCGCGATGGCCGAACTCGTGCGGGAGGGCAAGGTGCGCCACCTCGGCCTGAGCGAGGTCACCGGAGCCGAGCTGCGCGAGGCGCACGCGGTGCACCCGATCGCGGCGCTCCAGTCGGAGTGGTCGCTGTTCAGCCGGGACGTGGAGCGCAGCGCGGTGGGCGCGGCGGCGGAGCTGGGGGTGGCGTTCGTGCCGTACTCGCCGCTCGGGCGCGGGTTCCTGACGGGCGCGTTCACGGACGCGGCGACGGAGCTGTCCGAGGGCGACTTCCGCAAGCACCAGCCGCGGTTCACGGGCGACAACGCGAAGGCGAACGCGGCGCTACTGGCCCCGGTGCGGGAGATCGCGGCGGCGCACGGGGCGACCCCGGCGCAGATCGCGCTGGCGTGGGTGCAGCAGCGGGCGCAGGTGCACGGGCTGACCGTGGTGCCGATCCCGGGGACCCGCAAGCCCGGCCGGCTCGCGGAGAACACGGCGGCGACGCGGATCACCCTGACGCAGTCGGAGCTGGCCCTGCTGGAGCCGATCGCCTCCGGGGTCACCGGCGACCGCTACCCGGACATGTCCTCCACCTCGGCGGCCCGCGAGGGCTAGCCTGCGAATCCAGCCCGCCGGCGGCCCGGGCGATTCCGGCATGGCCGGGGTCGGCGGGGCCGGGCAATTTCAGCCTCGCCGGCGATTGAGGGGTGTGGGGCGGAGCCCCACTAACCCGGCGCAGCCGGGGCCGCTCGCGCGACGGCGCCGCAGCCCGGCCGGCCGCGGCGGCGTACGGCGTCGGCTACGCCAGCCGGTCGCGCAGGGCCGAGTACTCGGCGTCCGTGAGCAGCCCCGCGCTGTGCAGCTCACCGAGGTGAAGGAGCCGGTCCCCGCCGGAGGCCTTCGGCGCGGCCGTCGTCACCGGCATCCGCCGCCCCCGCAACGCCGCCAGCACGGCCGCCGCGAACGGCAGCGACTCGTGCACCGCCCCGTACCCCACCCCGAACACGGCCGCCGCCAGGTCGTGGTCCGGCCGGGCCCCGCCGGCGGCGTCCGCGGCGGCGTCCCGCAGCAGCAACCGCAGGTGCCCCTCCGGCCCCTCGGGGGAGCGCCACACCACCCCCGTCACCTCCGCCAGCGGATACCGCTGGTCGCCCGCCTTCCACTTGGTACTGCTGGCGCCCGTGCGCGACCAGTGGAAGCCGACGGCCGCCCCGTCGAAGCCGACGCGCGCGTCGTACGCCTTGAGGTGCGCCGGCGCCTGCGGGGCCGCGACGAGGAAGCGCTCCGCCGCCGCCGCGGGCCCGAGCCGGTCCCGAACGTCGTCCGCCAGCGCCGCCGCCCGCGGGGCGCACGCGCCGGGCAGCACCAGCCGGTACGGGTCGCAGCTCTCCTTGAGCTGTCCGGCGGCGGCCTCCATCAGCGGATCCGCCCCGGGCCTCGGCACGGCGCGCAGCACCACGGTGTCCCGCCTGCCCACCGCCAGACTCACCTCGGACAGCGCTTCCAGCGGGATCCGGCGCTCCCTGAGGGCGTGCCAGAGCCTTGGCGTCCGCAGCCCCCGCGCGAAACGGATGATCACCGAGTCGGAGTCGAACTCCCAGACGGCATGGTTTCCGGCCAATACGTCCCCCATGCGGCTCATGGTAGAGGGACGTGCCCCCGCTCGTCCCCCTCACCGCAGAGACGGTTCTGCGGGGCCAGTGGGCCCGTCAGTCCCCGGAAACTCCCTGTCGGCACGTGTCGTCCCCTGTCACGCACACAACGGAACCGAACGCGCCGGTTCCGATCTTCGCGAAGTTGTCCAGCGAGGCGGTCCCTGGCTCGAAATAGCCGGTGTGGTTCCGGGCCCCCGCCGAGGACAGCAGGCGCGCCCCGAAGTCCGGCGACACGGGGTCCGCCCCGTGGCCCAGGCCGCCCAGTTCCAGGTGCGGTACGTCGGCGATCCAGTCGCCGGAGTCCCGCATCGCCCACACCCGGGCCGCGGTGTGCAGCTCGGCGGCGTTCGACACGCGCATCCCGGGGCTGCCGGCCACCACCACGTCGGTCACCCGCGACGGCAGCTCGTGCGCGGCGACCCCGCACACCACCGAGCCGTAGCTGTGGCAGACCAGCGCCACGCTGGACCGCCCGGGCAGGGACGCGGCCAGCGCCCGCAGCCGTACGGAGCCCTCCACGGCGAGCTTGCCGGTGGCGGCGTCCATGCCGACCCCGGTGGGGGCGGTGTACCCGGCCCAGGCGATGACCGCGGTGCTGCTGTCCGGCGCGCTCGCGCGTTCGGCCTCGTAGAGGGAGCGCGCCATGCCGGACGGCGCGGTCAGCCGGCGCTGCGTCCGCTCGAAGGTGAGCAGGTCGGTGTCGACGCCGGGCACGATCACCGACACCCGGCGGGCCTGGTCGAGGTCGCCGTAGACCTCCGCGACGAGGCCGTCGCCGGTGGGGTCGAACAGGAGGATCTGCCGTCCCGGGTCGGCCAGCGATTCGAGGCGGTGGGCGCGCCGGAGCGCGGTGGCGCGGTCGGCCGGGGTCAGGGCGACGTCCCGGCTGCGGGCCTCCTCCACGCGCCGGGCCTGCTCCAGGGAGTGCAGGTTGGCCCGGTAGCGGGTGGTGGCGGGCACCCCGTCGAGGTTGCCGACGACGAGCGGGTAGCCGTCCGCGAGCCGGGCGCGCTGAGCGCCGTCGAGTCCGGCGAAGAAGCGGGAGACCGCGGCGACGGGGGCGTCGGCGGCGGGCAGGGCGCGCCCGTCGATCCGGGCCAGGGACCAGGCGGAGAGGGCGGCGGCCCGCGGCGAGATGCCCGCCTCGGGCCGGTGCACGGAGGTCCAGCCGGTGATCACCAGCATGACGAGGACGACCGCGAGCGCGAGCAGGGTGCGCATTGCGGCGGGGGGCGCTGTGGCGCCGGCGGTGTGGTGGACGGAGCCGGGCAGTTTCACTGGAACCAGCCTAGGAGACCGCTGGAGCCCCTGGCGCGCCGGGTGACGGGTCTCACCGCCGACCGAGTCACAGACTGTCGGGCCGTCACGCTCGGCTACTGCCCCCGCCGCCGCACGTACGCCCCCGCGCACGCCGTCGCTCAGTGCCAGTCCGCGGCCAGTGCCGGGCCGATCTGATCGAGGTAGGCCTCGGTCATCCGCCGGATCGCCGCCACGCTGGTGTCGTGCCCCTGCCCCCACAGCCGTCCGGTGACCCGCATGACGCCGGAGAAGGCGGCCACCGCGACCCGCGGCCGGGGGTCGGCGTCCACGTCCAGTCCCTCGCGTTCCGCGACGAGCCGCGCGATGCGCTCCTCCAGCTCGGTGGAGCGCCGCAGGTGGACGGCGAGCAGCGCCGGAGTCGACTCGATGAGCTGGTAGCCGCGCATGTAGAGGTCGACGGGCACCACGTCGGAGATCGCCTCGTCCACGGTGTCCCAGGCGACGAGCACCGCGTTGCGCATCGCGGTCAGCGGCCCCTCGGCGGCCGGCCGTGCCCGCAGCGCCGCCACGAAGTGCGACTCGACCAGGTCCTGGACGGCGAACGCGACCTCCTCCTTGTTGGCGAAGTAGCGGAAGAAGGTGCGCTGGGAGACCTCCACGGCGTCGGTGATCTCGTCGACCGTCGTCTTCTCGTAGCCCTGCGCGAGGAACAGCAGGAGGGCTGCGCGCAGCAGCGCGTCCCTGGTGCGCCGCTTCTTGCGTTCGCGCAGTCCGGCCGCCGGAACGGCCGGCGCGGGCCGGTGTTCGGTCATCACCGCGTGGTCCCCTTCCGGTGTTGCTGCCGGGATCCGATGCCGGTCTGTTCTGACGCTGAGTGAGCGGTCAGGGTACCTGTGACCCAGCTGACAGCGACTGTCCCGTTAAGCCGTTTGTGAAGTGTCAGTCGCTGTCACTAGCCTGTTCGCATGACTAGTCAGATCACCGCCGACGGCCGGGTGACCCTTGAGAAATTAGGCCCGCCGCCGTCGGGTTCAGGACTGCGCGGCCATCCGTGGCTCACCCTCTTCGCCGTTGCGATCGGCGTCATGATGGTGACCCTGGACGGCACGATCGTCGCGGTCGCCAACCCCGCCATCCAGAAGGACCTCGGCGCCAGCCTCGCCGACGTGCAGTGGATCACCAACGGCTACCTCCTGGCCCTCGCCGTCTCCCTCATCACCGCCGGCAAGCTCGGTGACCGCTTCGGTCACCGGCAGACCTTCCTCATAGGCATCGCCGGCTTCGCGCTCTCCTCGGCCGTCATCGGCCTGTCCACCGGCGTCGAGCTCGTCATCGGCTTCCGGGTCGCCCAGGGTCTCTTCGGCGCGCTGCTGATGCCCGCAGCGCTCGGCCTGCTGCGCGCCACCTTCAGCGCCGAGAAGCTGAACATGGCCATCGGCATCTGGGGCATGGTCATCGGCGCCTCGACGGCCGCCGGGCCCATCGTCGGCGGCCTGCTCGTCGAGCACGTCAGCTGGCAGTCCGTCTTCTTCATCAACGTCCCCGTCGGGATCGTCGCGCTCGGCTTCGGCCTCTTCATCCTGCTCGACCACCGGGCCGAGAACGCCCCGCGCTCCTTCGACCTGCTGGGCATCCTGCTGCTGTCCGGCGCGATGTTCTCGCTCATCTGGGCCCTGATCAAGGCCGCCGAGTGGGGCTGGGGCGACGCCAAGACCCTGGCCTTCCTGGGCGCCTCGGTCGTCTGCTTCGCGCTCTTCGCCTTCTGGGAGAACCGGGTCGCCGAACCGCTCATCCCGCTTGGGATGTTCCGTTCGCTGCCGCTGTCCGCCGGCACCGTACTGATGGTGCTGATGGCCTTCGCGTTCATGGGCGGCCTGTTCTTCGTCACCTTCTACCTCCAGAACGTCCACGGCATGAGGCCGGTCGACAGCGGGCTCCACCTGCTGCCGCTCACCGGCATGATGATCATCGGATCGCCCCTGGCGGGCGCCGCGATCACCAAGATCGGCCCGCGGATCCCGCTGGTCGCCGGCATGGTCGCCACCGCGGCGGCCTGCTTCGGGATGGCCCAGCTGACCCCGGGCACCGGCACGATGGTCATGTCGCTCTGGTTCGCCCTCCTCGGCCTCGGCCTCGCGCCCGTCATGGTCGGCGCCACCGAGGTCATCGTCGGCAACGCCCCGCTGGAGCTGTCCGGGGTGGCCGGCGGGCTCCAGCAGGCCGCCATGCAGGTCGGCGGCAGCCTGGGCACCGCCGTGCTCGGCGCCGTCATGGCGGGCACCGTCCGTGACTCGTTCGGGGACAACTGGCAGCGCGCGCAGCTGCCGCCGCTCAGCCCCGAGCAGCTCGACCTCGCCGAGAAGGGCGTGCAGGTCGGCATCGCGCCCGTCCCGCCGGGCGTTCCGCAGCAGGTCGCGCAGGCGGTCACCAAGGTCGCGCACGACACGTTCGTCTCGGGCATGAGCACCGCCTTCACCGTCGCGGGCGTGGTCGCGGTGCTCGCCGCGATCGTGGCCGGCTTCACCAAGCGCGGCGAGAACGCCGCCGCGGGGACGGGCGCGGCCCACGTCTGAGCCGGCCGTCCGGGCGCCGCACAGGCGTCAACCCCCTGCGCACGACAGCCCCGCCGGACGGTTCCGGCGGGGCTGTCGCCTATCCGGGTGGACCCGGCCGCAGCACCTTCCGGACGCACGTCGCCGCAGGTCAGCGTGGGGTCGTCGGAGCTCCGGAAACGGTCCGGGGCCTGCTTGTCCACAAGGAGTTGACCCGTCATGCGTACGTGTATCCCCGCGCAGCGCAGTACCTTCCTGGCCGCCCTCGCCCTGGCCGCGGCCGCCCTCGTCCCGGGCACGGCCGGCCCCGCGCACGCCGCCGGGCCACCGACGCTCGGCGCCTGCGCCACCGGGCAGCTGTGCCTGTGGGTGAAGCCGGACTTCAAGGGCGCCCGGCACACCTACGAGCTCAGCACCCTCGACATCAACAGCTGCACCGCGCTGCCCGCCGGGACCAGCGCCCAGGCCCTCACCAACCGGACCGGCCGCCCGGTGACCACGTACCAGTCGGCGGAGTGCCAGGAGACGGGAGAGTTCCAGACCTACCCGGGCGACGGCGTCTGGCTGCCGCAGTCGCCCTACCAGGTGCGGGCGTTCAAGGTCTGGGAGCGCTGACCGGCCCGGGGAACGCGTGGTCGTCCGCCGCCCCCGCCGGGGCCCCGGTGCGGTCCTCCCGCGCCGGGGCGCCGGCCGGCCCCGGCCCCGCCGGCCGGTTTCCCAGCCGGGCGACCTCGGCGCGCAGCGCCCGTACCTCCTCGGCCAGCTCCGCGATCGCCGCGGTCTGCGCCCGCTCCACCTGGTCGTCGCGCTCGAACCTGGAGATGAACCAGGCGGCGATGTTGGCGGTGACCACACCCAGCAGTGCGATCCCCGACAGCATCAGCCCGACCGCCAGCAGCCGCCCCAGCCCGGTGGTGGGGGAGTGGTCCCCGTACCCGACCGTGGTCATGGTGGTCACCGACCACCACAGCGCGTCCCCGAGGCTCTTGATGTTCCCCCCGGGCGCGTCCCGCTCCACGCTCAGCACCGCCAGCGAGCCGAACATCAGCAGCCCCACCACCGCGCCCGCCACGTACGTGGTCAGCCGGACCTGCGGCGCCATCCGGGCCCGCCGGCCCACCAGCAGCAGCGTCGACACCAGCCGCAGCAGCCGCAGCGGCTGGATCATCGGCACCAGTACCGCGGCCAGGTCCAGCCAGTGGCCCCGTACGAACGCCTTCCGCGACGGCGACAGGGTCAGCCGGACCAGGTAGTCGGCGGCGAAGGCGCCCCACACCACCCACTCGGCGTGCGTGCACGCCCGGTGCACCGCGGGGCTCGCGTCCGGCGCCACGATCGGCACGGCGTACGCGACGGCGAACGCCACGGCGAGCACGAGCAGCGGGGTCTGGCTCCGCCGCTCCCACCGGGCCTGGCGGGAGGGTTCTTTCATGCCCGCATAGTAAAGAACGAGTAAGGGGCGTTGGGACAACCGTCCCAACGCCCCCTCGGAAGGGTGACGGCTACGCGTCGCCGCCCGCCGCGCCCGGGTCGGCCGCCGCGACGTCCAGCAGCTGGTAGCGGTCGATGGCCTGCTTCAGCAGCGAACGGTCGATCCGGCCCGCCTTCGCCAGCTCGGTCAGCACGGCCAGCACCACCGACTGCGCGTCGATGTGGAAGAACCGGCGGGCCGCGCCACGGGTGTCCGCGAAACCGAACCCGTCGGCGCCGAGCGAGGTGTACGGGCCGGGGATCCAGCGCGAGATCTGGTCCGGCACCGACCGCATCCAGTCGGAGACCGCCACGAACGGCCCCTCGGACCCCGAGAGCTTGCGCGTCACGTACGGGACGCGCTGCTCCTCCTCCGGGTGGAGCAGGTTGTGCTCCTCCACCTCCACGGCCTCGCGGCGCAGCTCGTTCCAGGAGGTCGCCGACCAGACGTCCGCCTTCACGTTCCACTCGGCGGCCAGGATCCGCTGGGCTTCCAGCGCCCACGGCACGGCCACGCCGGAGGCCATGATCTGCGCCCCGATGCTGCCCTCCGTGGCCGCCGACACCCGGTGGATGCCCTTGAGGATGCCCTCGACGTCGACCCCGGCCGGCTCGGCCGGGTGCTGGATCGGCTCGTTGTAGACGGTCAGGTAGTAGAAGACGTCCTCCGACTCCGGGCCGTACATGCGCCGCAGACCGTCCTTGACGATGTGCGCGATCTCGTACCCGTACGCCGGGTCGTACGCCACGCAGCCCGGGTTGGTCGACGCCAGCAGCTGGGAGTGACCGTCGGCGTGCTGGAGACCCTCACCCGTGAGGGTGGTCCGCCCGGCCGTCGCGCCGAGGACGAAACCGCGCGCCAGCTGGTCGGCCATCTGCCAGAACTGGTCACCGGTGCGCTGGAAACCGAACATCGAGTAGAAGACGTAGACCGGGATCAGCGGCTCGCCGTGCGTCGCGTACGCCGAACCCGCCGCGATCAGCGAGGCCGTGCAGCCCGCCTCGGAGATGCCGTCGTGCAGCATCTGGCCGGTCGGCGACTCCTTGTACGCGAGCAGCAGCTCGCGGTCGACCGCCTCGTACTGCTGCCCCAGCGGGTTGTAGATCTTGGCGCTCGGGAAGAAGGCGTCCATGCCGAAGGTGCGGTACTCGTCGGGCGCGATCAGCACGAACCGCTTGCCGATCTCCTTGTCCCGCATCAGGTCCTTCAGGATCCGCACGAACGCCATCGTCGTCGCGATCGACTGGTGGCCCGAGCCCTTCTTGGCCGCCGCGTAGGCCGCGTCGTCGGGCAGCTGGAGCGGCTTCGCGCGCACCACGCGGGTCGGCACGTAGCCGCCGTGGGCGTTGCGCTGGTCGTGCATGTACTGGATCTCGGGGGAGTTGCGGCCCGGGTGGTAGTACGGCGGGGCGCCGCGCTCCAGCTGCGCGTCCGTGATCGGGATGTGCAGCCGGTCGCGGAAGCGCTTGAGGTCGTCGACCGTCAGCTTCTTCATCTGGTGCGTCGCGTTGCGGCCCTCGAAGTTCGGGCCCAGCGTCCAGCCCTTCACCGTCTGGGCCAGGATCACCGTCGGCTGGCCCTTGTGGGCCTTGGCCGCCGCGTACGCCGCGTAGACCTTCTTGTGGTCGTGGCCGCCGCGCCCGAGGTGCTGGATCTGCTGGTCGGTCATGTTCTCGACCATCGCTCGCAGCCGCTGGTCACCGCCGAAGAAGTGCTCGCGGATGTACGCGCCGGACTCGGTGGCGTACGTCTGGAACTGCCCGTCGGGGGTGGAGTTCATCTTGTTGACCAGGATGCCGTCGCGGTCCTGCGCCAGCAGCGGGTCCCACGAGCGGTCCCAGATCAGCTTGATGACGTTCCAGCCGGCACCCCGGAAGATCGACTCCAGCTCCTGGATGATCTTCCCGTTGCCGCGGACCGGGCCGTCCAGGCGCTGGAGGTTGCAGTTGACGACGAACGTCAGGTTGTCCAGACCCTCGCGGGCCGCGATGGACAACTGGCCCAGCGACTCCGGCTCGTCCATCTCACCGTCACCGAGGTACGCCCAAACGTGGGACTTGGAGGTGTCCGCGATCCCGCGCGCCTCCATGTACCGGTTCATCCGGGCCTGGTAGATCGCACCGAGCGGGCCGAGGCCCATCGAGACGGTCGGGAACTCCCAGAAGTCGGGCATCAGCCGCGGGTGCGGGTAGCTGGACAGACCGTACGGAGCCTTCGACTTCTCCTGCCGGAACGCGTCGAGCTGCTGCTCGGAGAGCCGGTCCAGGAGGTAGGCGCGGGCGTAGATGCCGGGCGAGGCGTGGCCCTGGAAGAAGATCTGGTCGCCGCCGTCACCCTCGTCCTTGCCGCGGAAGAAGTGGTTGAAGCCCACGTCGTAGAGGGAGGCGGAGGAGGCGAAGGTCGCGATGTGGCCGCCGACCCCGATCCCGGGGCGCTGTGCGCGCGAGACCATGACGGCCGCGTTCCACCGGGTCGCGTTGAGGACCTTGCGCTCGATCTCCTCGTTGCCGGGGAAGAAGGGCTCGTCCTTGGTGGCGATCGTGTTGACGTAGTCCGTACTGCGCATCTCGGGAACGGCCACGCGCTTCTCGCGCGCCCGCTCGATCAGGCGCAGCATCAGGTAACGGGCGCGTTCACGGCCGCGCTCGTCGACGGCCGCGTCCAGGGAGTCGAGCCACTCCTGCGTCTCTTCCGGATCGAAGTCCGGGACCTGGCTCGGCAGGCCGCCAATGATGATCGGATTGCGATCGGATGCGGAAGCCACGCTGTTCCTTCGCTGTCGGGGGAGTCGTGCCTTGGGTCGCCGCCTCCCATGGTCTTACGCTCGGCCGAAATCTTCACCTCTACCACTGGGTAACCCCTGGAAAGCCTGGGCACCGCCGGTGGAGCGGGGGGAAACGACGTCAGAGCGGGTCCGGCCGGACCGCCACCTTACGCCCAAGTCGATCAGCCCCTTCGTAAGGCCGTTCGTCCCTCAAACAGGTGGGAAGTCCCGAGCGATGCCGATTGAGCCGGAATGGTGTGGGATGAATCACCACAGGCCCGTACGGGCACCATCAAAGTTGCGGCGAGACGGCCGCAATCGTCACCGTTTCGACGGTCTCGGCGGCCGGGTACTTGCGCGATCCGCCGCGCCCGTGTGGACTACGCCCAATGCTGCGCGTACGCGCGCCGCCGAAAGACATTCACCGAACATGAGCAGGAGGCACCCCGTGAGCGCGACCGCGGACCACGCGGAGAGCCTGGCCGCCCGGCTGGGTTTCCAGTCCGAACAGGTGGTCCAGGAGATCGGCTACGACGACGACGTCGATCAGGAATTCCGTGACGCCGTCGAGAAGCTCGTCAGCGAGCTCGCCGACGAGGACTACGACGACGTCGCCGACGCGGTGCTGTTGTGGTTCCGAGACGAGGACGGCGATCTGACGGACGCCCTGGTCGATGCGACCGAGCTGGTCGAGGACGGCGCACTGATCCTGCTGCTGACCCCCAAGACGGGCCGTGACGGCTACGTCGAGGCCAGCGACATCAGCGAGGCCGCCGAGACGGCCGGCCTCTCGCTTGCCAAGGGCCTGCCCGTCGGCAAGGAGTGGACCTCCACCAAGCTGGTGACGCCGAAGGCCGCCAAGGCCAAGCGCTGAGCCGCGCCCCGCAGCCGAGCGGACACACCCCGCCGACCGGAATCACCCCGGTCGGCGGGGTGTGCGCGTTCCGGCGGCGTTGCGGTGGCGCACGCGCGTTCCCCTCCCGGAGGCCGTACCCCATAGGCTGGCCGCACCCGAACAGCCCACCGCAGGAATGCAGGAACGAAGGGATTGCGAGAGATGGCGATCGAGGTCGGCAGCAAGGCCCCGGACTTCGAGCTCAAGGACAACCACGGCGCCACCGTGCGGCTCTCCGACTTCCGGGGGGAGAAGGCCGTCGTGCTGCTCTTCTACCCGTTCGCCTTCACCGGCGTCTGCACCGGTGAGCTGTGCGAGCTGCGCGACCAGCTCCCCCGCTTCCAGAACGACGAGGTCCAGCTCCTGGCCGTCTCCAACGACTCGGTGCCCACCCTCCGGGTCTTCGGCGAGCAGGAGAACCTGGACTACCCGCTGCTCTCCGACTTCTGGCCGCACGGCGAGACCTCCCGCGCCTACGGCGTCTTCGACGAGGACAAGGGCTGCGCGGTCCGCGGCACCTTCATCATCGACAAGGACGGCGTCGTGCGCTGGACCGTCGTCAACGGGCTGCCCGACGCGCGTGACCTGAACGAGTACATCGAGGCCCTCGACAGCCTCTGACGGGTACGTCGCCCGATCCGCGGGAAATCCGGTGACGGGCGGGAACCCGTCACTAGGATCGAAACGTTGATCCGACAGCAACCGCACGAAGGGGCGCAGCCCCACATCGAAACCCAATGGAGGACCCGTGGGAGTCAGCCTCAGCAAGGGCGGCAACGTCTCGCTGACCAAGGCCGCGCCTAACCTGACGGCGGTCATCGTCGGTCTGGGCTGGGACGCTCGCACCACCACCGGAGTCGACTTCGACCTCGACGCCAGCGCGATCCTGACCAACGACCAGGGCAAGGTCGCCAACGACTCGAACTTCGTGTTCTTCAACAACCTGAAGAGCCCGGACGGCTCGGTCGAGCACACCGGTGACAACACCACCGGTGAGGGCGAGGGCGACGACGAGGCCATCAAGGTCAACCTGTCCGGCGTCCCGGCCGATGTGCACAAGATCGTCTTCCCGGTCTCGATCTACGAGGCCGAGACCCGCCAGCAGAGCTTCGGCCAGGTGCGCAACGCCTACATCCGGGTCGTGAACCAGGCCGACAACAGCGAGCTCGCCCGCTACGACCTCTCCGAGGACGCCTCGACCGAGACCGCCATGGTCTTCGGCGAGCTGTACCGCAACGGCGCGGAGTGGAAGTTCCGCGCGATCGGCCAGGGCTACGCCTCGGGCCTGCGCGGCATCGCCCAGGACTTCGGCGTCAACGTCTGAGCCCTGGCCTCAGCCAGCCGGCTGTGACCCGCAGCCGCTTCCGGTCCGGCGCCGTGCACTGTGTGTACGGCGCCGGACCGGCTTTACCAGCACCACCGGAACCACCGGTTCTACCGATGGCACCCAGCACGACCGCAGCAGCACGACCGCAGCGCCACCAGCCCGACCGCAGTGCCGGCACCACCGCACCACCATCACCACGTCGTCCGGGGAGGACCACAACATGGGCGTCACACTCGCCAAGGGGGGCAACGTCTCCCTGTCCAAGGCCGCACCGAACCTCACCCGGGTCCTGGTCGGTCTCGGATGGGACGCGCGCTCCACCACGGGCGCCGACTTCGACCTCGACGCCAGCGCGCTGCTGTGCCGCGACGGCCGGGTGCTCGGCGATTCGTACTTCGTCTTCTACAACAACCTCAAGAGCCCCGAGGGCTCCGTCGAACACACGGGCGACAACCTCACCGGCGAGGGTGAGGGCGACGACGAGTCGATCATCATCGACCTCACCAAGGTGCCGGTGGAGGTGGACAAGATCGTCTTCCCCGTCTCCATCCACGAGGCGGAAGCCCGCCGGCAGAGCTTCGGCCAGGTCAGCAACGCGTTCATCCGCGTGGTGAACCAGGCCGACGGCCAGGAACTGGCCCGCTACGACCTCACCGAGGACGCCTCCAGCGAGACCGCGATGATCTTCGGCGAGGTCTACCGGTACGGGGGCGAATGGAAGTTCAGGGCGGTGGGACAGGGGTACGCGTCGGGGCTGCGGGGCATCGCTCTAGACTTCGGGGTCAACGTTTCGTAAAGCCGTACAACACGATGGGGTGCCAGTGGTTCTCAAAACCTTCGGCTGGTCGTTCGCAGTCACTGCGCTCGGTCTGGCCGCAGCGGTGTTCTACGGGGGGTGGACCGCTTTTGGGATCGTGGCGATCCTGTCCGTCCTTGAGATCTCGCTGTCCTTCGACAACGCGGTGGTCAACGCCGGAATCCTGAAGAAGATGAATGCCTTCTGGCAGAAGATCTTCCTCACGGTCGGTGTGCTGATCGCGGTCTTCGGCATGCGGCTGGTGTTCCCCGTCGTGATCGTCGCGATCACCGCCAGCCTGGGGCCGATCGAAGCCGTCAATCTGGCGCTGACCGACAAGGACCGCTACCAGCAACTGGTCACGGACGCCCACCCGGCGATCGCGGCCTTCGGCGGCATGTTCCTGCTGATGATCTTCCTCGACTTCATCTTCGAGGACCGGGACATCAAGTGGCTCGCCTGGCTGGAGCGTCCGCTGGCCAAGCTCGGCAAGATCGACATGCTGTCCGCGTGCATCGCGCTGATCGCACTGCTCATCACCTCGGCGACCTTCGCGACCCAGGCCCACCAGCACGGCGGCGTCCACGTCGACAAGGCGGAGACGGTCCTGGTGGCCGGCATCGCCGGTCTGATCACCTACATGATCGTCGGTGGTCTCTCCGGCTACTTCGAGAACAAGCTCGAAGAGGACGAAGAGGCCGAACACGAGGCCGAGGAGGAAGCGAAGCGGAGCGGCAGCGCCGTCCCGGCCGTCGTCATGGCCGGCAAGGCCGCGTTCTTCATGTTCCTCTACCTCGAAGTCCTCGACGCCTCGTTCTCCTTCGACGGGGTCATCGGCGCCTTCGCCATCACCAACGACATCGTGCTCATGGCCCTCGGCCTCGGCATCGGTGCCATGTACGTCCGGTCGCTGACGGTCTACCTGGTCCGCCAGGGCACCCTCGACGACTACGTGTACCTGGAGCACGGCGCGCACTACGCCATCGGCGCGCTCGCCGTGATCCTCCTCGTCACGATCCAGTACGAGATCAACGAGGTCATCACCGGCCTCGTCGGCGTCCTGCTGATCGCCTGGTCCTTCTGGTCCTCCGTGCGCCGCAACAAGCGCCTGGCCGAACTGGAAGGAGTTCCCGTCGAGGCATGAGCCCGGCGGGAATGCGGAACGCTCCATGTGCGGGGCGGCCTGAGGGTCCACGGACCCTGCCCCGGACTTCGTCCGGGGCCCGGCCGCCCCGCTTCCGTACGTGCGGGGTTTCAGGGGGGTAGGGGAAATGGGTCTCTTCGACAGCGTCTTCGGCAGCGGCTTCTTCGACGGCATCAGGGGCGCCCGCGCGATGCGCTTCGACTCGGGCAGCGCCTCGTCCAACGCGATCGAGCTGACCAGGAGGCATCCGACGGTCTCGCTCACCAAACAGGGGGCCGTCCACGGAAACCTGCGGGTCAACCTCTCGTGGCGGATGCGCACCTCCGACATCGGCGGCCGCTCCGGCCAGAGCGGCCGGCTGCTGCGCCACCCGTTCAAGCTCTTCAAGCCCGACATGGTGCAGGCGCACACCCAGGGCATGGTCAACGTCGACCTCGACATCGGCTGCCTGTACGAGCTGACGGACGGGACGCGGGGCGTCGTCCAGCCCCTGGGCAACCTGCACGGCGACATCAACAGTCCCCCGTACGTGAAGCTCAGCGGCGACGACCGGTTCGGCGCGCCCTCGGGCGAGACGATATTCGTCAACCTCGACCACGCCGACGAGATCAAGCGGCTGCTGGTCTTCGTCTACATCTACGACCAGACCCCGGCCTTCGACCGGACCCACGCCCTGGTCACCCTGTATCCCAGCACCGGTCCGCGGATCGAGATCCAGCTGGAGGAGCGCCACCCGCAGGCGCGGTCCTGCGCCGTGGTCTCGCTGGAGACCGTCAAGGGCGAGCTGACCGTGCGCCGCGAGGTGAAGTTCGTCTACGGGTTCCAGGCCGAGCTGGACCGGCTGTACGGGTGGGGGCTCCAGTGGGGCCGGGGCTACAAGAGCACCAAGGCCTGACCGGTGCCCCCCGCGGGGCTCCGCTCAGGCCCCGGCCGGGACGGCCCGGACGGTGCGCCGGTCAGCGGCGGATGAACTGCGGGCCCTGCGCCGGGAGCCGGAAGGCGGAGTCGCCGCCCGGCCCGGGCACCGGGGACACCGGCTGCGGGTAGCCGTAGGCCGGCTCGACGGCCGGCGGGGCCTGGGTCGGCGGCGCGGGCGCCGGGCGCACCGCGGGCACCGGAGGCGTCGGCGGCGCCATCGCGGCCGTCTGCTCGTCGGTCGGTCCGGGCGCGGGGCTCGCCGCCTGGTCGGGCGCGTTCTCGTCGACCGAGATCCCGTGGTCGGTCGCCAGCCCCACCAGGCCGTCCGAGTACCCCTCACCCAGGGCGCGGAACTTCCACCCCTCGGCCCGGCGGTAGAGCTCGCCGCAGATCAGCGCCGTCTCGGCACCCGTCTCCGGGTGCACGTCGAAGTAGGCCAGCGGCTCGGAGCCGCCGGTGGAGGTGGCGTCGTACAGCAGGATCCGCAGGTCATGGATCCGCTGAAAGGGCACGTCCTCGGCGGAGGCCACCACCAGAACCCGGTCCACCACGGCCGGCACCGTCCGCAGGTCCGCCTGGACGGCGTCGGTGATCGCGTCCCCGATCTGCTTCTTGCCCAGGCGCCACACCGCCCCCGACGGGTGCCGGGGCTGGTTGTAGAACACGAAGTCCTCATCGGAGCGCACCCGCCCGTCCGCCCCCACCAGGAGTGCGGACGCGTCCACGTCCGGCACCTCGGGTCCGGTGGTCCAGCGCAGCACCGCCCGGACCGCCACGGCGGACACCGGGATGTTCGAGCCCTTCTGCATCGCGTGCGTCATGCCGGTCATCCTGCCCTCCCGGCCGTGACCTGGACAATGCGGCCCCCCGTAGTCACATGCCCGTAGCCACTTGTACGGGACCCGGGACCTGGGCATGGTGCAAGAGGGTTACCTGAACTTCATGTGCTTGCGGAACTCTTGACTTGTATTCGTACGTACTATTACCGGCCACGCCAGTTGGGCCGCCGAGGCAGTACGGGGGAAGCACATGCGTCACTTCGGGCACATTTCGCCCAGCGTCCGCAAGGACCTCTTCCACCAGGAGCCGGCCGAATTCACCGCCGCCTCCCCCGCCCGTACGCTCGCCGCCGGACTCGGCGCCACCCTCTACAGTCCGGCGATCCGCCCCCGCCTCGCCGACGACATCCGCAAGCAGGCGGCCCGCGGAGTCGTCTCCATGGTCCTCTGCCTGGAGGATTCCATCAGCGACGGCGAGGTGACGGAGGGCGAGGCCAACCTGATCCGGCAGTTCGCCGCGCTCGACGAGGACGGCGCCGAGCCGCCGCTCCTCTTCATCCGGGTGCGCACGCCCGAACAGATTCCCGACCTCGTGGGCCGCCTCGGCGGCTCGGCGCGGCACCTGGCCGGATTCGTACTGCCGAAGTTCACGGAGAGTCGCGGAACCGCCTTCCTCGACGCCGTCGCCCAGGCGGAGCGGGCGAGCGGCACCGCCCCCCTGTACGCCATGCCCGTCCTGGAGACCCCCGAGCTGCTCCACCTCGAAACCCGGGTCGAGGCACTCGCCGGGATCTCCCGGACCGTGAACCGCTACCGCGAGCGCGTCCTCGCCCTGCGCCTCGGCGTGACCGACTTCTGCTCCGTATACGGACTGCGCCGCACCCCCGACATGACCGCCTACGACGTCAAGATCGTCGCGGGCGTCATCGCCGACGTCGTCAACGTCCTCAGCCGCGCCGACGGCACCGGCTTCACCGTCACCGGTCCCGTCTGGGAGTACTTCCGCAGCCAGCAGCGCCTCTTCAAGCCGCAACTGCGCCGCAGCCCCTTCCTCGCGGAAGGCGTCGAGGAACTGCGCACCGCCCTCATCGAGCACGACCTCGACGGACTGCTGCGCGAGATCGAACTCGACCGGGCCAACGGACTGCTCGGCAAGACCTGCATCCACCCCGCGCACGTCACGCCCGTCCACGCGCTGTCGGTGGTCTCCCACGAGGAGTTCAGCGACGCCCAGGACATCCTGCGCCCCGAGCGCGGCGGCGGCGGTGTCATGCGCTCCGCCTACACGAACAAGATGAACGAGGTGAAGCCCCACCGGGCCTGGGCCGAGCGCACCATGCTGCGCGCCGAGGTCTTCGGTGTGGCGAGGGAGGAGGTCGGCTTCGTCGACCTGCTCACGGCCGGGCTCAAGGTATGAACCCGCCGCCGTCGCACACGCGGTTTTCGGAGCGTTCCATGAAGAAGGGCAAGACGATCGACGAGGTGTGGTCGGGAACCTGGGTCGCGGACCGGCTGGGCGTACGCCTGGAACAGGGCGCGGCGCCCGGGCAGTCGCAGCCCGGACAGCCGCCGTTGCGGGACCTGCTCGGGCTCGCCCTGCGGCGCAACCCCAAGCGCGCCCACCTGCTGGTCTCCCGGATCCTGGGCAAGCACGTCCCGCAGTCCCCGGCGGCCGTCCACGCCGCCGGCCACGGGCTCGGCGAACGCGTCCGGGAGCTGCTGGGAGAGGCGGCCGCCGACGCGGTCGTCCTCGGGTACGCCGAGACCGCCACCGGCCTCGGCCACAGCGTCGCCGACGGCCTGCGCACCGCCCCCTACCTGCACTCCACCCGCCGCCCCGTGCCCGGCGTGGAGCCCGCGGGCGGCTTCGAGGAAGCCCACTCGCACGCCACCTCGCACCTGCTGCTCCCCGCGGACCCGAAGCTGCTGACCGGCAGCGGACCGCTGGTCCTGGTGGACGACGAGTTCTCCACCGGCAACACCGTCCTGAACACCATCCGCGACCTGCACGCCCGCCACCCCCGCCCGCACTACGTCGTGGTCGCCCTCGTCGACATGCGCTCCGCGGCCGACCGCGAGCGCCTGGACGCCTTCGCCGCCGGGCTCGGGGCCCGGATCGACCTCGTCGCCCTCGCCACCGGGACGGTCGGGCTGCCCGAGGACGTCCTGGCCAGGGGGCAGGCGCTGGTCGAGGAGTACGAGTCCCAGGAAACCCCGGCCGGCACCGGCCCGGCCGCGCCCGTCCGGCGCGTCGGCCTGGACTGGCCCGCCGGGCTGCCCGACGGGGGCCGGCACGGCTTCACCCCCGCGCACCGGGCCCGGCTGGAGGCGGCGCTGCCCGCGCTGGCCGCCCGGATCGACGCCGAGCTGGGGGCCGGGGCCCGCCGGGTCCTGGTGCTGGGCAACGAGGAGCTCATGTACGCGCCGTTGCGGCTCGCGCGGGCCCTGGAGGAGTCCGGGGCGCGCGAGGTCCGCTTCTCCACCACCACCCGCTCGCCGGTGCTCGCCGTGGACGATCCCGGCTACGCCATCCGGACCCGGCTGACCTTCCCGGCGCACGACGGGCCCGCCGACGGGCCGGGGGAGCGGTACGCGTACAACGTCGCGGGCGCCGGCTTCGACGCCGTCGTCGCCGTCGTCGACTCCCGCGGCGACACCGACGCGCTGCACGCCCCCGACGGGCTGCTCGCGCGGCTCGCCCCGCACACCGGGCAGGTGCTGCTGGTGGTCGTGCCGTCGTACGTACCGGGGGCGGGGGTGGTGCCGTCCGCCGCACAGCAGCACTCCGCCGGGGCCTCCCGTCCCGCTCGTCCCGCTCGTCCCGACCTTTCCGACCGGCAGGAGCCGATCATGACCGAGCCCCTGCGCGGGCCCGCCTTCTCCTCCTACCCGGCCGAGGACGTCGGCTGGTTGCTCCAGGACTTCTCGGCGGTCGAGCTGGAGGCCCCGACCGAGGAGCGCGAGGAGGCCATCCAGGCGGGCGGCGCGCACTACGCCGAGTCGCTGCCCGTGGAATACCAGCCGTCCCCCGACTACCAGCGGCTCTACCAGAGCGCGCTGACCGCCTCCGCGGCCCGAATAGCCCGCGCCGTGGGCACCGTCACCGAAACGGTGCTCGCCGAACGGTCGCCGTCCCCCGTGCTCGTCTCCCTCGCCCGCGCCGGCACCCCCGTCGGTGTGCTGATGCGGCGCTGGGCGCAGGCCCGGCACGGCCTGGACCTGCCGCACTACGCCGTCTCCATCGTGCGCGGCCGCGGCATCGACGCCAACGCGCTGCGCTGGCTGGCCGCCCGCCACGACCCCGCCGACGTCGTCTTCGTCGACGGCTGGACGGGCAAGGGGGCCATCACCCGGGAGCTGCGCGACGCCCTGGCGGAGTTCGACGGCTTCGACCCGGAGATCGTCGTCCTCGCCGACCCCGGCTCCTGCGTGGCGACGTACGGCACCCGCGAGGACTTCCTGATCCCCTCCGCCTGCCTCAACTCCACCGTCTCGGGACTCGTCTCGCGTACTGTGCTCAGGTCCGACCTGGTCGGGCCCGCCGACTTCCACGGCGCGAAGTTCTACCGCGAGCTCGCCGGCGCGGACGTGTCCGTCGCGTTCGTCGACGCCGTCGCCGCCCGCTTCGACGAGGTGGCCGAGGCGGTCGACGCCGAGGTCAAGGAACTGCTGGCGGCCGACCGGACCCCGACCTGGGCGGGCTGGGCGGCCGTCGAGCGGATCAGCGAGGAGTACGGGATCCACGACGTGAACCTGGTCAAGCCCGGCGTCGGCGAGACGACGCGGGTGCTGCTGCGCCGCGTGCCGTGGAAGATCCTCGCGCAGCGCGGCGCCGGCGCCGACCTGGACCACGTACGCCTGCTCGCCGAGCAGCGCGGAGTGCCGGTCGAAGAGGTCGACGGGCTGCCCTACACCTGCGTGGGACTCATCCACCCCCGCTTCACGCGCGGCGCCACCGGCGCCGACGGAAAGGCCGTGGCCGCCAAGTGACCGTCCTCGTAGCCAGTGACCTCGACCGCACCCTCATCTACTCGGCGGCCGCGCTCGGCCTGACCATGCCCGACCCGGTGGCGCCCCGGCTGCTGTGCGTGGAGATCCACGAGAGCAAGCCGCTGTCGTACATGACGGAGACCGCGGCGGCCCTGCTGGCGGAGCTGACCGCGGACCCGGACGTCGTCTGGGTCCCCACGACGACCCGGACGCGCAAGCAGTACCAGCGCATCCGCTTCCCCGGCCGCCAGGCGAAGTACGCGATCTGCGCCAACGGCGGACAGCTGCTCGTGGACGGCGTGCCGGACCGGGACTGGCGGCGGCAGGTCGCGGCGCGGCTCGCCGAGGAGTGCGCCCCGCTCACCGAGGTGCACGACCACCTGCTGGCGACCGCCGATCCGGCGTGGCTGCGCAAGGCACGGGTGGCCGAGGACCTGTTCGCGTACCTGGTCGTGGAGCGGGCGCTGGTCCCGGACGAGTGGCTCAAGGCGCTGGTGTCCTGGGCGGAGCGGCGCGGCTGGACCGTGTCCCTGCAGGGCCGCAAGATCTACGCCGTCCCGCGTCCGCTGACCAAGAGCGCGGCCATGCGGGAGGTGGCCCGCCGTACCGGGGCCACCACCACCCTGGCGGCCGGTGACTCGCTGCTGGACGCCGATCTGCTGCTGGCGGCGGACCGGGGATGGCGGCCGGGCCACGGCGAACTCGCGGACGCGGGCTGGACCGCCGGGTCGGTCACGGCGCTCGCGGAGTCGGGCGTCCTGGCGGGCGAGGAAATCGTGCGCGCGTTCCGGCGCGCGGTCGGCGAACTCGGCACACTGGGCGCATGACCAAGGGCAACAGCACCAAGATCACTGACGAGCTCTACCAGTACGTGCTCGACCACAACCCCCCGCTGGACGCCATCCAGCGCGGGCTCGTGACGACCACGTACGAGAAGTTCCCCGAATCGGCGGGGATGCAGTCGGCGCAGGAGCAGGGGCCGCTGCTGGCCTTCCTGGTCCGGCTGACGGGGGCCCGCCGCATCGTGGAGATCGGCACCTTCACCGGTTTCTCCACCCTGGCCATGGCGCAGGCCCTGCCCGCGGACGGCGCGCTGATCGCCTGCGACATCTCCGAGGAGTGGACGGCGTACGGCAAGCAGGCCTGGGAGGCGGCGGGCGTCGCGGACCGCATCGACCTGCGGATCGCCCCGGCACTGGAGACGCTGCGCGCGATGCCGGGGGAGCCGCACATCGACATGGCCTACATCGACGCCGACAAGGAGAACCAGATCGCCTACTGGGAGGAGCTCGTGCCGCGGATGCGGCCGGGCGGCCTGATCGTCAGCGACAACACCCTCTTCCACGGGCGGGTGCTCGACGAGGCGGCGACGGGCGCGGCGGCGGCCATCCGGGCGTTCAACGACCATGTGCTGGCCGACGACCGCATGGAGTCGGTGCTGCTCGCCATCTCGGACGGCCTGACCCTTTCCCGCAAGCGGTAGCGCCGGCCGGCGGCCGGTCGCGGCCGGTCAGCCGCAGCCGCCACCGCCGCAGCAGCCGCCACCCATGGCGGGGGCGGGGGCGGCGGCCGGGCCGCCGCGGGCGGCGCCGCCGACGGCGACCGCGGAGAGCAGCTTGACGGTGTCGGCGTGGCCGGCGGGGCAGTCGGCGGGCGCCGAGGACTCGGCCATCGGACGGCTCACCTCGAAGGTGTCGTCACAGGTACGGCAGCGGTATTCGTAACGAGGCATGCGCACAGGCTAGCCGCACCGCCGTCGCGGGTGCGTGCATCGCGGGTACGTGCGTCACGGCGGCCGGCCTCACGGCGCCAGGCGTTACGGCGGCCGGCCTCACGGCGCCAGGCGTTACGGCGCCAGGCGTCACGGCGTCCGGCGTCACGGGTGCGGCGCGCGCCCGGTGCGGAGCGCCCGCCTGGCCGCGGCCCGGTCCTCGCGGGCCGCCTCCTCGGGATGGCGGGCCCGCCAGTACGGGTTGTCGTGCGACAGGCCGCCGCCGACCCGCCCGTACATCCCGAACCACATCAGCATCACGCCGACCACGAAGCTGAACAGCACGTTCGGGATGTGGAACGCCAGGAAGTTGATCCCGGTGTCCAGCAGCGCGAGGTTCACGAACCCGCTCGCGATGAACAGCAGACCCAGCACGATGTTCAGGGTCGAGGCGAAGTTCCCGCCCACCACCATCCCGTAGAACAGCAGCGCGCCGATGCAGATCGACAGGACGCTCAGCGCCCCGTTCGTGTTCAGTGCCAGCACCGTGTCCCCGCCGGTGTCGAAGAACCCGATCCGGTGCACCAGCCCCAGGACGCCGAACACGATCAGCAGCAGCCCGGTCAGGCCGGCGCCCGCCCGGTACACCTGGCTGAGCTTGTGATCGACCGGCAGGTGCTCGTCGAGCCGGGCACCGACCGGCCGCCGCATGTGCGGAGCAGCGTGAGTGGCCATGGCGGCCTCCTCTGCCTGACGGCTGCCTGAGGTCCCTCCCAGCATCCGCCGCGGGCACCGTCCGGACAACCCCGGACCCGCCCGGGCCTCAGGCGTGGCCGCGCTCCGCCCGGATGTCGTTCACCACCCGGTTCACGGATGCCCGTACCCCCTCCATCTCCTGGAGGAACTGCCAGTAGTCGGGGTGGCGCCCCTCCAGGCCGGCCAGCGCCCGCTCCACCCGCGCCACCGACTCGTCCAGCGGCCGGGCGTGGCGCGGATCGGGCACGCTACGGCCCTCCATCGCCAGCCGTTGCGCGTCCCGGATCGCGAAACGGGTCCGGCGCACCTCGTCCTGCGGGTCCCGGGCGACCGCTTCCAGCCGCGTCAGCCGGTCCTGCGCCGCCGACACCGCCTCGTCGGTCGCGTCCAGACCGGCCCGTACCTCTTCGATCAGCGCCCCCACCTCGGCCCACCGCTGGCCCTCCCGGGCCCGGCCGGCCTCCGCCAGCTTCTCCTCGGCCCGCGCGACCTCACGTACCGCCTGCTCGGGGACGTGCTGCAGGTCCTGCCAGCACGCCGCGCTGAACCGGCGGCGCAGCTCGCTGAGTACCGGATCCACCCGGTCCGCCCGGTTGCGCAGCGCCTGCGCCCGGGTCCGCAGGCTCACCAGCCGTCGGTCGACCTCCGCCGCCCGCTCCGGCAGCCTGGCCGCCTCGGCCCGTACCGCCTCCGCGTCGCGCAGGATCCGGTCGGCGCGCTGCACCGTCTCCTGCACCCCGTGCCGGGCCGCGCCCTGGTTCAGCTTGGTCAGCTCCGGGCCCAGCGCGGCGAGCCGGGCCGCCAGGTCGTCGGCCCGCATCCCGTTCGCGCGGACCGAGTCCAGCGCGTCGCTCGCCGCCAGCAGCGCCGCCTTCGCCCGCTCCCGGGCCGGCGCGACCCGGGCCAGCTGTGTCTCGGCCTTGTCCAGCAGCGGCTGCAGCCCCTGCTGGAACCGGTCCAGCTCCCCCTTGACCCGGACGAGCTCGTCCCGCGCCCGCGTCAGCTGCTGCCGGGCCTGGGCCGCGACCGAGCCCTCCAGGTCGACCCGGTCCAGGTCGTGCGCGTCGACGGCCTCGATGTACACCTGGCTGACCTGGTCGATGCGCTGCCCGAGCGCGACGAACCCCTCCGCCGCCTGCCGCGCGGCGGGCGACCCGTCCGCCGCCGCGATGGTCTCCATCGAGATCCGCAGGTCCCGCTGCGCCGTATCCAGCTCGTAGAACGCGGCCGCGGCGGCATCCTTCGCCGCCTGCGCATCCGCCCGCCGGCCCTCGTCCCGCCCACCGAACCACCGCCGGGATGCCGTTGTCACAATCCCTCTCCCGTGCCGCGTCCGCCATGCCCCGCTCCATTCTCCCCTACGGCAACGGGTTTGCGCCGGGGGTGCGCCCTCCATGTAGGCTGTCCACTCATCCACGGGTGCGTAGCTCAGGGGTAGAGCGCTGCTCTTACAAAGCAGATGTCGGCGGTTCGAAACCGTCCGCGCCCACCAGCACGAAGGCCCCCAACCGATCATGGTTGGGGGCCTTTGACATCTATATCCGACATCAACGGATGCAGTCAGGGGCGGTCGCGCCGGGTCCTGAGCAGCCGGTCCATGTGCCCGACGGCCTCGCGCTGCGTGTCCTGCACGACGTGCGCGTACATGTTCATGGTGACCGCGATCTGCGAGTGCCCGAGGATCTCCATCACGACCCGTGGACGCCCGGAGGCTGGGACTGCGACGCCCCCACATCAGCAACTACATCTACTGGGACCTCGATCCAGGCCTGAACGCCGAGAAGGTCGTGGACCGAGCTGTCATACGAGCCCTTCGCGCTCTGAGCCGGGCGGCGCGGTAAGAGTTTCCCTACTTCATCAAGGCACTCGCCGCGCACAGCGCGGCGCGCGCGGCCCGTCACCCGGGCCTGCGCTCCTGCCTCCGCCCCGCTCCCGCCCGGACCGCCGGCCGCGCGCCTACGGCTCGGGTAGATGGTGGGAGAAACCCGCTGTGGCTGGGGCGGTCGGCTCCACGGCTTTGCCCACCTCCCCGGTTCGGGTCCCGCGTCAGCAAGACCAGGGGGCCACTCGATCACATTGCGGTCAGGCCCAAAGACCTGACCGAGCGCCAACCAGCGTACGGCCCCCTGATCATGCTCGACCCCAGCCCGGGCAGGACACCGGCCAAAGCCGCTCCGCCAGCCTCAGTCGACATACCTCACGGGGCCGCGCAAACTGGATGCAACGGGCAAGTGGAGCCGTCTGATCGAACCTCGACCTGTTGCTGGGATTGCTTTTTCCCAGAGCGGTACCGTCCGCTTGGCGGCGTCGTCTCGAATGGCGTTTGAATTCAGCACCTAATTGCCCAGCCCGCGGCTCGGGGAAGTTTCGAAGGCAGTGGGCGGCGGGCGCCTGATTTATCGCATATAACAAGGCCGCAAACGTCTTGGGGTGATCCCATG
The DNA here is from genome assembly GCF_053610645.1 of Streptomyces sp. NPDC054883. Classification (NCBI taxonomy): domain Bacteria; kingdom Bacillati; phylum Actinomycetota; class Actinomycetes; order Kitasatosporales; family Streptomycetaceae; genus Streptomyces; species Streptomyces sp. NPDC054883. The sequence goes on from NZ_JBSGYT010000025.1 coordinate 69,365, forward strand.
AGTGTTCGAAGGCTGTGTGGAGCTGCGCTTGCTGGACTGATCTTGGCAAGCGGTACAACGCTCATCTCTAGTGCGCCAGTACACGCTGTAACGGTGCTGGGTGGCGTGGAGCTCGGCGGCTACTGCAAGTCGATTGGGTACTGGGGTGCGGTGCTTGAGCAACCCAACGCCTTCGGGTGGAAGTGCCATCGAGCTTCTGAGCGTGCTGGGATCGACATGGGAGCCGCCTGCGCTTGGCAGTACAACAACCCGGCGGCTATAGCGAGCTATCGAAACGCCAGCGACCCGTACAGCTGGTACTGCTTCGTCAACACTGGATGAAGGCGGACGGGAGCCTGTCCTCTGTCTGGTGCCGGAACGTGTCGGCCTCTGGGGTGGCAGGTCATGGCGGTCCCAGCATCTATGGCCTGCGCCTCAAGTTCGCCGTAGGGCCTTCCGCATTTCTTCGATCAACGCGGCGCGGGCCCGGCGGACGGCTCGCCAGGCCTGGATGAACTCACCGGAGGCCGAGGCGTGGCCGGCAACCACGACGTCATAGAAGTCGAGCACGCTGAGAGTGGCGAGATGGGCCTGTTCGGGGATCGGCTGGTTTGCCACCAACTCCAGTTGCTGCTGTGCTGTGTACACGCCGTGTTCGCCAATTGCGACATGCCCTTTTCTGCGTGTTCAGAGGATGCTTCCGCCCGGGAGAATGCGTCCCTGGCCTCAGAGAGGGCTGCGAGATACTCCGTGAATGTGGTGCGCAGCCTGTCACGATCCCGCTCCGTCAGGTCGCGCCGCCAGCGAACGTGATCGGCAGCGAGGGTGGCGAGCACTCCAAGCACCGTGCCCACCGCTGTCGCGGCAATTGTCGACCATTGCATGTGCCCCCCTGAGGTCTACGTATGGCTGGCTCTTCCCCTCGGCGGCAGTACAGCAAGTGCCGTAACCACATCAATCATTGCCGAACTGACGAGGTGGTTCCGGTGATCGTTGCCGTGATTACTCATCTGTTCGTGATGCTCGCTGCGGCCCTCGCTCTTTACCTCTTCCGAGGCGCGGGCAAGGCGCAATACCACGTTGGTAACGAGGGATCGCGCCGGCTCGGCGGTGAGTGTCTAACTGCATGACAACGACCGCCGCGTACGGTCACGGATGGTGCCAGGGCCAGCCTCAGGTTCCCTGGCACCCGGTTCCGCTAGTTCCTGGCTTACCAATCACAAGATTCTTGATCCCCCAGTGCCCAACCGACAGGCTCCTGATGAGGCCGGGCGTGCGACCCTGCGCTTCAATCGGCCTTGTGTGTGCCCTCCTCGCGCCCCGTCGGCTACGCCACCTTGATGGGTGTTCACGCATGATGAGCGAGGAGGGGACGATGTGACTCAGCCGCGGTGTGGGGCGGCGACGCAGGATGGTGGGCGTTGCCGGAACAAGGCGATCATCGGAAGCGGGCAGTGCGCGAAGCATCAGGGCGCCTGGACCGCCTTTGGAGTGGCGCAGCGGAAGAAGAAGGAGGCCGAAGCGAAGATGCGGAAGCTCCGGAGGAAGAAGTGACCTGTTAGGGGCGGCCGCTGACATCTACGGGTGACATCAACGTGGGTGTATGGCGGCGTTCTCCGGCGGTCGAGCGTAGGTTCTGCTTTGCGGTCTGGCCTCGGTGGCCGGTGGGCGGTAGCCGGGCGAGCTTACAAAGTAGATGTCGGCGGTTCGAAACCGTGCGCGCCCACCAGCACAAAGGCCCCCCGCCGATCCCGGCGGGGGGTCTTTTCGCATCTGGACCACGAGCCGTGTAGGCACCCCGGCAGCGGGATGCAGCGTCGCCGCTGTGCCGCTGTGCCGCTGTGCCGCTGTGCCGCGCATGGTGCACACCGGCAGTCCGGCGTCCTCGACTCCCGGTAGGAGACGGGTAGACGTCCCACCGCTCGACGGACTGCCGGGGCGGTGAACACCCCCGGTCTCCTCCAACTTGTCGTCCACGGCCTCGGCGTGGTGGCCCGCAGCGATAGCAGAATGGTCACCCTCGACCCCAGGGTCCTCCTCCGTCCCGGGGGACCGCCCCACCTGACGGTCATGCCGCGCAGGGTGGACATGGTGGCCGAGGAGCAGCCCGGACCAGGGCCGCAGGCTGACCATCCGGGGTCGGCCTCGATGAGAAGGCCGCCGGGAGGTTCGCTTCCGCTTGCGGCAGTAGGCAGGTGCGGCGGTGGGGGAGCGTGTGGAGATCATCGAGCGGGTGCTCAAGGCGACTTGGGAGGGGGTTGTCGTTGCTCCCGTGCGGGGCAGTGAGGTTGGGGTGCTGGTTCTGGGCGGGTCCAGTGGGCGGGTGGAGCGCGAGCGGGCGCGGCTTCTCGCCCGGCAGGGTTTCGCAGCCATGGCGATCCGCTGGTTCGGCGGGCCCGGGCAAACGCCGGGGATCTGTGAAGTCCCCTTGGAGACCTTCACCGCCGCCGTGGACCAACTCCGGCTGGGCGGGGCGCGACGCATCGGAATACTCGGTCTTTCCAAGGGGGCGGAGGCGGCTCTGCTGACGGCGGTGCACGACCCGCGCGTGGACGTGGTCATCGCGCTGTCGCCCACCTCGCGGGTCTGGTGCAACGTCGGTCCCGGCCGGGACGGAGCGCATCGGCCGTACCGTTCCTGCTGGACCTGGCGGGAGCAGCCGCTGCCCTTCGTGCCGATGGACGACGCGTGGGCGCCCACGGAGCCGGGTACGGGCCCCGTCGCCATCCGCGGGTGGTACGAACGCAGCGAGCGGACCTTCGCCCACCTGCTCGCGCCGGCCGGCATCCCCGTGGACGAGACCAGGGCCGACCTGCTGCTGGTCGCGGGCGGGGACGACGCGATGTGGCCGTCGCTTCCCTTCGCCGAGCAACTCGCAGCACGCCGGCGCTCGGCCGGGGCGCCCGTGCGCATCATCGCCCGCGACGACGCCGGCCACCGGCCCCGTCTCCCCGGCGAGGGCCCCGCCCCGGCGTCGCCGCGCTTCCGGTACGGAGGAACCCCCGAAGCCGACGCGCTCCTCGGCGAAGCCGCCTGGCCCCACATCCTGGAGGCCCTCGGCGGCGGGGCCCGCCGGGCTTCTTCCCGGTGATCGTCGGGGGGCGAGAGAGGCCGGGGCCGCCAGGCGGCTGCCCCGCAGGATGTCACGGTTCGGGCACAGCGCCACGCGTGTGCTCAGGTGGCCCTACGGTGGCCGGATTCGCACTCGTCCCGTGGGGGTCTCATGTCCCATCAGTTTCCGCCGTCCGGCCCGCCCCAGCCCGGGTACGGCTACCCGCCCCCGCCGGCGCCGAGGAAGTCCAACACCGGCAAGATCGTCGGGTTCTCGTGCCTGGGTGTCGTGGGCGTGGTCGTCCTGCTCGCAGTGGTCGGCGCCTTGATCTCCGGTGGCGACGGTCAGAAGAGCCCTGAGCGACCGGCCGCCGCGGCCTCCCAGCCCGCGAAGGCCCCGGAGGCCCCGCCTTCCAAAGCGCCGGAGAAGAAGCAGCCGGTCGCGGTCACCGCCCAGAAGACGGACTTCAAGGCGAGCGTCCTCGCACAGGGCGACGGCTACACCAGCGTGTCCGTCACCGTCACCAACAACTCGGCGAAGCCGATCAACGTCAACCCGCTCTACTTCACCATCACCGACACCAACGGCACCAAGCACGCCTCCCAGCTCGCGGCGGACGAGAACCAGATCGACACCGTCGAACTGGCCCCGGGCGAGAACATCAGCGGCGCCGTCACCGGCAAGGGCTCGTTCACCGCGAAGACGGTCACCTATACGGACGGGCTCATCGGCGAGGGTGTGCGCGCCGACGTGTCGTAGCGCACGCGCGGCCACCACGCCTCCGTGCCCGCCGGCACGGAGGCGTCGTGATGGCGCGGCGAAAGAGCGCGGCCGCGGTCTTGGCGGTGGGGGTGGGGCGTGGGATGGTCGGGGGATGGGGGAGTGGGGTGGGTGGGTCGCCTTGGCCGGGGTGCTCGTCGGCGGGGCGGCGTACGTCGTGCTGGAGCGCCGGGCCGCGCTGGGGTTCGAGCGGCGGCGGGAGGCCGAGCGGGAGCGGTTGCTCGCGCTGCTTCCGGCGCCCGGGCCGGAGGCGGGCGAGCCGAAGTACGCGGACGTCGGCGGGCTGCCGGTCAGGACCGCTGCCCGGGGCGACGACTTCACGCCCCTCCTCGTCGAGTACTACGCCTACGGACTCACCCAGGCCCGCAGCAGCTTCGTGACCAGCCAGCGCTTCGCCGGGGCCGGGGCGGTGATCCTGCTGGGCGGGGTGGCGCTGGCGGTGTGGAAGGCCGAGAGCAGCGGGGACCTGTACCTCGGGGTCGTCACCAGCTCCGTCGGCCTGGTCGTCACCCTCATCGGGCAGCTCTTCCACCGCCGGGCCGACGTCGCGCTGCGGCACATGTCCGGTCAGACGGCCGCGCTGCGCGACGACCGGCGCTCGGCGGAGTCGATGGCGCAGGCGGTCCGGCTGCTGGACGAGGTCGCCGATCCGGAGCTGCGGGGACGGCTCCAGGCCGGTCTGATCATGAAACTGTCCGGAGCCGAACTCCCGGGTGCCGAGCGATAGTGGAGGTATGTGCCGTTCCATTAAGACCTTGCGCCCGCCCGCCATCCCCGAGAAGGCCACCGAGGAGGAGATCCGCGCCGCCGCCCTGCAGTACGTGCGGAAGGTGTCCGGGTTCCGGGCGCCCGCCGCGCACAACCGGGAAGTCTTCGACGCCGCCGTGGACGCCATCGCCGAGGCGACGGCCGTGCTCCTCGACGGCGTGCACGTAAGGGGGCGGGAGCCGGTCGCGCAGAGCCGGTGAGACAGGACGTCAGGCGTGCGGTTCCCGGCGCCGGCGCAGCACCCACAGACCCGCGCCCAGGGCACTGGCGACGAGTGCGCCGCCGATGGCGACCGGGCCCGTACCCATCGAGTCCACGCTGCCGCCCAGCCCGCCACGGGCGGCGCCCAGGCTGACGTTCAGTGTCGCCGTGACGCGCTCACCGCCGGCGCCGCCGCACTCGAAGGTGACGGGGTGCGAGCCGGTCACGGCGCTGCCGAAGACGATGGCGCTGCCGGACAGCCGGGTCGCCTGCGCGTTGCCGGGGCTCAGCTGGACGTTCCCGAAGGCGGGCGAGGACGCCCTGCCGGTGCGGGTGCCGCAGCCCGTGACGCTGAGGTCGACCCGGCTGCCCGGGGCGACGACACCGGGCGAGACGGATGCGGTCGCGTTGGCGTGGGCGAACGTGGCGGGCGTGGCGGCGGTGATGACGAGCGTCGCGGCAGCGGCCCCCGTCAGGCGGTACCGCTTATGGGTAGCGGGCATGGAGTGAACTCCTCGGGCTCCTCGGAACGGCGCGGCCAGGACACGGGTGTGACGCGGATTCGGTCGCGCTCCGTGCTCAGGACGCTAGAAGCCCCGGCCCCGCCCGGCGATCGCTGCCGGGTGAACGGGTGACCCGCTGCCCCGGCCGGCCCACACCCGCCCCCGCGCGCATCCGGCCGGCAGGCCGACGGGACGGCCTACGCGGCCGGCGCCGCCGACGGGACCGGACGGCGCAGCAGGAACACCGCGAGGGAGCCCGCCGCGAACAGGGCGATCACCGAGACCGCCGTGCCCAGCCAGGCGGCGCCCAGCCACTGCGTGCCGAAATAGCCCAGCGCCACGCTGTAACCGGCCCACGCCATGCCCGCCAGCACCGACCACGGAAGGAACTCACGCACCTCGCGCTGCGTCTTGCCCGCACCCAGCGACACCACCGAGCGGCCCGCCGGCGCGAAGCGGGCGATCACCACCAGTGCACCGCCACCGCGCGCCAGAGCCGCGCCGAGCCGCTCATGGGCCCGGGTCAGCCGGCGCGAGCGGGCGATGGCCCGGTCCAGACGGGCCCCGCCACGCCGGGCCAGCCGGTACGCGGCCATGTCACCCAGCACCGAAGCAGTCGTCGCGATCACCAGCAGCGCCATGATGTCCGGCACCCGCGCGGGCACCGGCGCCGGCGAACCCGCGGCCCCGGCCGCCGCCGCAGCGGCCGCGGAGGTGATCACCAGAACGCCGCTCGGCAACACCGGCAGGAACACGTCGAGCACGACGGACGCCGCCACCACGGCATAGATCCAGGGGCTCGTGGTCAGCGAACCCAGAGTCTCAAGCACAGCGGGACTCCCCAGTCCGAAGCGCCGCGTCGTCGCGGGGAGCGGCAGGGGCGGCTTGACAGCCATACAGCGTACGCCGCGCACCACCGCCCCCGAGCCCCGGGGCCGCCGGTCCGGCAGCCTGCGCGCACGGCCCGCCCGCCACGGTGGCCGACAGCCGCGCCCCACCCGGCCGGAGGACCGCCAACGCCCGGAGCACGTCCGGCAGTACGCGTTACTCCGGTTCGGTGAGCCGCCGGTCCAGCACCGTCACCAGCCGGGCCCCCGAACCGCCCGAACGGGCCTGGTCCAGCCACAGCCGGGCCGTCCGCCCCGCCAACGCCAGCGTCATCAGCTGGTTGCCGAACCACGGTCCGCCCGTACGCCGCCAGCTCAGCGGCGGCCGGCCCGTACGACCGTGCCGGGAGAAGCCGCGCCCCAGCCATCGCCCCACCCGCGACCAGCCCAGCCGGAAGCCGAGTCGCACCGCCAGGTGGATCGAGTTGTGGACCGGCGAGCAGGTCAGCTGGAACACCCTTGAGGTGCTGGGTATTCGGGGCTCGGCCACATACGCGTGGTGCACGTCCCCCGACAGGACCATGACGGTCGCCGGAGCCCGCGGACCCGTCCCCACCTCCTCGACCAGATCGCTCAGCGCCGCGAACGAGCCCGGGAACGCCGCCCAGTGCTCCAGATCGGCGCGCCGGCGCAGGTCCTCCCCGATCCGCGCCCACCGCGGACCGCGTTCCCCACGGCACAGCGCCGCGTTCCACACCTCCGCGTCATGGATCAGCGGCGGCATCAGCCACGGCAGCGAGGACCCGATCAGCAGATGGTCGTACCCGCCGTGTCCGGCCAGGGCGTTCTCCCGGAGCCACTGCTGCTCCGCCGGGTCCAGCATCGCCCGGCCGTCCTCGGCGAGCACCCGCGCCGCCCGGGTGTCCACCATCAGCAGGCGCGAGCGGCCGAAGTCGCGCCGGTAGCTCCACCGCACCGAACCGGGATCGGCGTCCGCGCGGGCCGCGAAGGCGCGCAACGCCTCCGTACCGTCCGGGGAGGCGCGGACCGCCCCGTACAGCTCGTCGGCCGCGAGCTCGGCGGGCGAGAGGTTGCCGAGGTGCTGGTACACCCAGTACGACATCAGCCCGCTGAGCACCCGCTCCTGCCACCAAGGCGTCGCCCGCATCCCCGCCAGCCAGGCCGCGCTGGTGTTCCAGTCGTCCACGACGTCGTGGTCGTCGAATACCTGCAGACTGGGCACCGTCGACAGCAGCCAGCGGATCTCCGGGTCCAGCCAGGACTCGTAGTAGAGCCGGGTGTACTCCTCGTAGTCCGCGACCTGCGCGCCGGGAGCCTCCCGCAGGTCCCGGCGGGCCGCGAGCCAGCGCCGGGTCTCCCGCGACAGCTGGTCGGCGTACACCTGATCGCCCAGCAGGAGGAGGACGTCGGGCCGGACCGCCTGCGGCTCGGCCGCCAGCCGCGCCGCGAGGGTGTCGAGCGCGTCGGGCCCGTGCGGCCCGCGCCGGCCGGCCGGCGGCGCCGCCTGCCGGCAGGACCCGAAGGTCACCCGCAGCTCCGGTGCGGCCCCGCCGGAGCCGCGGACCGCGGGCGTGGTGATGGTGCTCGGCGGGAAACCGCTGCCCGGCAGCGGCCACACGCGGACGCCGTCGAGCAGCACCTCGTACGCCGTGGTCGTACCGGGGGTCAGGGCCGTCACCGGGACCAACGCGTAGTGGTGGCCGGCTATCTGGAAGGTGCGCACGCTCCCGGCGGCGCCGTCCGCGCACCGCACCTCGGCGGTGCACGGGCGGTCCGCCTCGATCCATACCGTGGCGGAGCCGCCGTCCTCCCAGTCGACGTAGCGCAGCAGCGGCCCCAGACGCAGTCCGGCCATCGAACCCCCCTCCTCCTCAGCCCCTTCGGTCACGGTACGGGGTGGAGGGGGAGCCTGGCCTCCCCCTGACGGGGGAGAAAGATCGCCGTCCGCTTCCGGCGGCGAGGAGCATGCGGCGAGAGCCGGTCTCAGCAGCCGTTGAGGACGTTGACCAGGGCGGTCTTTTCGCCGGAGTTCATGCTCAGGCCCCAGTACTGCTTCACCTCGACCCACATCCGCGCGTACGTACAGCGGTAGGCGGTCCGGGGCGGCAGCCAAGTGCCCGGGTCCTGGTCGCCCTTGGACTGGTTGACGTTGTCGGTGACCGCGATGAGCTGCGGCCGGGTGAGGTCGTTCGCGAACTGCTGCCGCTTGGCGGTGGTCCAGGAGGAGGCGCCCGAACGCCAGGCCTCGGCGAGCGGCACCACGTGGTCGATGTCGACGTCCGAGGCGGCGGTCCAGGTGGCGCCGTCGTACTCGGAGTACCAGCTGCCGCTGACGGCCGCGCAGGAGGAGGAGACGACCACGCCCGAGCCGTCCCGCTTGAGGACGGTCTCGCGGGTGTCGCAGCTGCCGGAGACGGTGATCCAGTGCGGGAAGAGGGTGCGGCTGTAGCCGGTGAGGGAACCTTCCGCCACCGGCGTCACCGTGGCCAGGTACGAACGGGCCGCCGCGGCGCTGATCGGCGCGGGCGGGGAGGCCTGGGCGGCGGGGGCGCTGACGAGGGAGGTGAGGGCGGCGAGCGCGGCGGCCGCGGCGAGGACGCCGATCCGGCCGGCCCGACGCGCGTAGACGGAGGGTATGAGCGCCATGGGAGGCTCCCTTGATGGGTGGGGGGCGTGCGACCCCGGCGGGTCGCCGTCATCGTGGTGGCGCCAGATGTCCGACGGGTGGGCGCCAGATGACAGGTTCTCGACATGGGCACGTCACATCAAGGTGTTCAAGCCGCATGGTCGGCAGGGAAGTTGACATATCGGGGTGAGCGGCTGGGCGAGCTGGGGCGAACATCACATTCCGGACGCTCGCGCTCGCCGACGGGCATCACGTACCCTGGAGACGCAGAAGGGGAGTAGCTCTTCGCCGGACCGTCGACATACTGCTGGGTCACACCAGCCGGCGCCCGGAGGCAGGCCGCGTCAGCGGTCGGCCAGCGAGACCTTCGGCCGCAGTGTCCTGGAGCCGCGCATACCGCGTGGTGCCGTATCAGGGCGCCGCCGAGCCGAAGCGACCCCTGATCCACCCCAGGTCTCTCGGTGCCGACGGCGTCCTGCCCGACCGATTGAGGTTCTGCCCCAGTGTTCAGCTTCAGCGTCCTGGCGATCGCCTTCGGCGTCGTCTTCCTCGCCGAACTCCCCGACAAGACGGCCCTGGCCGGACTGATGCTCGGCACCCGCTACCGCGCGTCCTACGTCTTCGCGGGCGTCGCCGCCGCCTTCGCCCTGCACGTCGGGCTCGCCATCGCGGCGGGCAGCGTGCTGACGCTGCTCCCGCACCGGCTGGTGCAGGCCGTCGTGGGCGTGCTCTTCCTTGCGGGCGCGGCGATGCTGCTCCTGAAGAAGAGCGACGACGAGGAAGAGGTCAAGCCGCCCGCCGACCAGTCCTTCTGGAAGGTGTCGGGCGCCGGATTCATGCTGATCCTGGTGGCGGAGTTCGGTGACCTCACCCAGATCATGACCGCCAACCTCGCCGCGCGGTACGGCAACCCCGTCTCGGTCGGCATCGGAGCCGTGCTCGCCCTGTGGGCTGTCGCCGGCATCGGCATCCTGGGTGGGCGCACGCTCATGAAGTACGTGCCGCTGAGGCTGATCACCAAGGTGGCGGCCGGCGTGATGGCGGCGCTGGCCGGGTTCTCGCTGTACGAGGCGATCACGGGCTGAGGCGGAGGCCGGGCGCGGCGGCCGCCGGCGGTGTGCGCCGCCCGCGCCCGGCCGGCGGCCGCTGGTGGCGGCGTGGGGCCGCGGGTACGGCCCGGTCGCGGGGTCGGCCCGTCCGCGCACGCGGCGGCGGCCGATGGCGTCGCGCGGTTCCGGCCCGTGGCGTAGCGGGCGGGGCCGGTGGCGCTCAGGCAGTCGTGGTGAGCGTGAGGCGGAGGGCGCCGTCCGGCGCGGTGTCGACGCGTACCGACCGCAGGTCCGGGACATGGGCCGTCGGGGCGTGCGCGGCCGCGCGCGGGCCGATCCCGATCACCCGCATTCCGGCCGCCTGACCTGCGGCGATCCCGGCGGCCGAGTCCTCGAACACGATGCAGTCGGCCGGCTCCACGCCCAGCTCGGCGGCGCCCTTGAGGAAGCCCTCGGGGTCGGGCTTGCTGGCGCCGACCGACTCGGCGGTCACCCGCACGCGGGGCATCGGCAGTGCGGCCGCCGCCATGCGGGTCCGGGCCAGAGCGGCGTCGGCCGAGGTGACCAGCGCGTGCGGCAGGCCGGCGATGGCCGCCATGAACTCGGGGGCGCCCTCGACGGGGACCACGCCGTCGGTGTCGGCCGTCTCGCGGGCGAGCATCTCGGCGTTCTCCGCGTGGTTGAGCTCCATCGGGCGTCCGGGCAGCAGGATCGCCATCGTGGCGTAGCCCTGGCGGCCGTGCACGACCTCGAGCGCCTCCTGCGGGTCCAGTCCGTGGGCCACTGCCCAGTCGCGCCAGCACCGTTCGACCACCGCGTCGGAGTTGACGAGCGTGCCGTCCATGTCCAGGAGCAGGGCCTTGGCGGAGAGGGCGACGGTTGTGACGGGTGCGTTGCTGGTGGTGCTGGCCGACATCGGCGGGACTCCAGACAAAGGGGCAAAAGAGAACAAGTGGTTCCGTCCACCGGTCAGGGAGTGAGGACGGAACCACTTTGTTCCCTCACTATACAAAATCTGGCGGGACTCGCGCCACCGCCCTCCGGCGCGGTGCCGTCCGCGCTCGCGCCGGCCGTGGGCGTGGACGCATGGAGGCGCACCTCGCGGTGCTTTGTCAGACCTGCGGTGCATGATCGGCCCATCGGCCCATCGGTGGCGAAGACGACGGGAAGGCGCCATGTCCATCACGAACCAGCAGGTGGCGGAGCACGGCATGCTGCGGCGGCTGTACGACGATCCGTACTTCCCGGATCACGTCCTCGGCAGGGGCCGGGCGATCCTCATGGGGCTGTGCGAGCGGATAGAAGCGGAGCGGCCGCCGGACCTGGCGGCCCTGTACGTACTCACCCACGCGGCGACGGAGGCCTTCAACCTGCTGGAGGCCGATTTCGAGGCGGCCGGGAGCGGGATCGACACCGTCGCGCGCGAGGAGATCGCCGAGGACTTCTGGTTCGTGGCGTCGGCCTACGGATTCGCGGACGCGGACATCGAGGAGCTCATCGCGACCCGGGAATGGTGAATCCGGGCGCGGGGCCCCGCTCGTGCCCGGGACGCTAGCCCTCCAGGGCCTTGCGGGTCGCGGGGCCGTAGACGCCCCAGGGGTCCGCGGTGATGTCGTTGTACCACTGGAACTCCGACACGGCGTCCTCCGTGGACTTGCCGAACCTGCCGTCGGGCTTGCCGCGGTACAGGCCCTGCCCGGCGAGGAGCTGCTGGAGCCTCTTCACCTCCGGGCCCGAATCGCCGTAGCGCAGGGTCGGGCCCTGGGCGGCGGGCGGAGGCGGCGGGGCCGCAGAGGTGCGGCTCGGCGTGACGGAAGGAGTCCGGGACGGCGCCGCCGAGGAACGGGACGCGCTCGGTGACGCGGACGGCGACGGCGAACGCGACGCGCTGGGCGAGGGCGAAGCCGAGGCGGACGCCGAAGCCGAGCGGCCGGCCGACGCGCTGGGCGAACCCTGCGACGGCTCGGCGGGGGCCACGTCCACCGCCGGCGCGGACGGTTTCGCGTCGAGCAGCGCCGCGTCGCCCGATCCGGAACCGGCGGACACGCCGAAGGCCACGGCCACCCCGCCGACGGCGACGAGTGCGGCGGCGCCGGCCAGCAGCAGGGGCAGCTTTCGCCGCTTCTCCGGGCCCCCGGCCCCGCCCCCACCTCCCGCCATGGCCTTCGTGCTGACCGGCGCCGGGGGAACCGCAAGGAGCGGGACCGTGTGGTCCGGCCAGGGCTGCGGCGGCGGTACGGGGGTGCCGTACGCCGGAGTGCCCTCTCCTGCCGGCGGTGCGGGCGGGACCGGGGGCAGCAGCTGCGTCGCGTCGGCGTCACCCGGCTGCGCCATCGCGCCCAGCACCGGCTGCGGGTGCGGCCCCGCGTCACCCGGCTGGCCGGTTTCGGACAGGCTGACGTACGGACGGATGCGCAGGGGGTCGAAACCCGCCGCCGGAGCACACCCGCAGCCGGCGCCCGGGGCGCCGCAATCTGGACAGCGCTCAGCGCTCACTGGAAAACCCTCCCTGGCCAATGCCAGCGATTATGCAGACCCGCCAGGCCGCGCCCAACCTCCCGAGAGGCCATAACCGGACACACCGCTCAGGATGGAAATGTTGATCCCGCCCGAGGGGCCCGGCCCGGGGGCAGGCCGTCCGCCGTGGCCGACGGCCGCCCTTCGGGCCGCCCGAGGGCCCCGACACCTACGGAGGAGCCGATGGCACAGGAAGTGACCACGTCGGTGGGCCCCCGCCCGGGCTCGGAGCACACCTCCCGGGAGGTGCTCGTCGCCATCGGCGCGCTGCTCCTCGGCCTGCTCCTCGCGGCGCTCGACCAGACCATCGTCTCCACCGCGCTGCCGACCATCGTCAGCGAGCTCGGCGGCATGGAGCACCTGTCCTGGGTCGTCACCGCCTACATGCTCGCCTCCACCGCCGCCACTCCACTGTGGGGCAAGCTCGGTGACCAGTACGGACGCAAGAAGCTGTACCAGGGCGCCATCGTCATCTTCCTCATCGGGTCGGCACTGTGCGGGCTGGCCCAGAACATGCCGCAGCTCATCGGGTTCCGGGCCCTGCAAGGCCTGGGCGGCGGCGGGCTGATGGTCCTGTCCATGGCGATCGTCGGCGACATCGTCACGCCCCGCGAGCGCGGCAAGTACCAGGGCCTCTTCGGTGCGGTCTTCGGTGCCACCAGCGTCCTCGGCCCGCTGCTGGGCGGCCTGTTCGTGGACCACCTGTCCTGGCGCTGGGTCTTCTACATCAACCTCCCCATCGGTCTCGTCGCGCTCGTGGTCATCGCGGCCGCCCTGCACATTCCGAGGCGCTCCTCGAAGCACACCATCGACTACCTCGGCACCTTCCTCATCGCCTCCGTCGCCACCTGCCTCGTGCTCGTCGCCTCGCTCGGCGGCACCACCTGGGCCTGGGGCTCGGCCCAGGTCATCGGTCTCCTGGCGCTGGGCGCGGTGCTGCTCGTCGCCTTCATCGCCGTGGAGCGGCGGGCCGCCGAACCCGTCCTGCCACTGGGCCTGTTCAAGATCCGCACCTTCACCCTCTGCTCGGTGATCAGCTTCGTCATCGGCTTCGCGATGTTCGGTGCGATGGTCTACCTGCCGACCTTCCTCCAGGTCGTCCGGGGCGTCTCGCCGACGCTGTCCGGCGTCCACATGCTGCCGATGGTGTTCGGTCTGCTGATCTCCTCCACCGCCTCCGGCCAGGTCGTCAGCCGCACCGGCCGCTGGAAGGTCTTCCCGATCGCGGGCACCGCCGTCACCACCGTCGGGCTGCTGCTCCTGCACCAGTTGGAGCGCACCACCTCCGACCTGGTCATGAGCCTCTACTTCTTCGTGTTCGGCGTCGGCCTCGGCCTGGTCATGCAGGTACTGGTCCTGGTGGTGCAGAACTCCGTCCGCTACGAGGACCTGGGCGTCGCGACCTCGGGTGCCACCTTCTTCCGCTCCATCGGCGCCTCCTTCGGCGTGGCCATCTTCGGCACGATCTTCAACAGCCTGCTGGGCGACGAACTCTCCGCCACCCTCACCGGGGTTCCCCTGCCGCCCGGGGTGAGCGTGAACGGCCTGGAGGCCGACCCGCGGGCGATCGCGAAGCTGCCGGCCGATCTGCGGCCGCGCGTCCTCGACGCCTACTCGTCGGCCATCACCGATGTGTTCCTGTACGCCGTGCCCGTGGTCCTCGTCGCCTTCGTCGTCGCCTGGTTCCTCAAGGAGGACAAGCTGCGCGGTTCGGTCACCGCACCCGACGCGAGCGAGACCCTAGCCACCAACCCGGTCCAGCGCTCGTCACGGGACGAGGTGGCCCGGGCGCTGTCGGTGCTCGGCAGTCGCGAAGGCCGCCGTCACGTCTACGAGAAGATCACCGAGAAGGCCGGCTTCGATCTGCTGCCCGCCGCCAGCTGGATGCTGCTGCGGATCAACAGGTACGGATCGGTGGAGCCGGCGGTCCTGGCGGAACGCACCACCGTCCCGATCAAGACCGTCACGGAGGCCGCCCGCCAGATCGAGGAACGCGGGCTCGCCGTCCGCGACGGACTGCCGCTGATCCTGACCGACCGGGGCCGCGAGGCCGCGGCCCGGCTGGCGCAGGCCAGGCAGGAGTCCCTCGCCGAGCTGCTCGGTGATTGGTGGGGTCCCGACCGGCCGACCGACCTGGCCGACCTGGTCAGGGAGCTCAACGAGGAACTCTGCGGCTCCGAGGCCGAGGAGCCCTACGGCGCCTCCGCGCGCCGCGACCACTCCAACCACTGACCGGTGCTACCGCCGTCAGCCGTACCGCAGTTCGGCCCAGGTCGCGGCGTCGATCAGGCCCGTCCGGGGCAGCCCGCGCAGCGTCGAAAACCGCAGGAGACCCTTTCGAGGTCAGGAGCGTCCGCAGCCGCCGCGGTTCCCGCCGAAAGGGCCGTGGCACCGATCAGCAGGGAGGCGGCGAATGCGGCCGATGCCGCCGTGCGCTTGAGCGAGGCCGGCGTCAGCGACGTCGGGGCCGCCGGAGCCGCGGCCGGGCATGTCGCTGCGCTATATCCGCTTCTCGAACCAGTGCTCCGCATACGGACCGGAGTTGTAGGCCGGTATTTCCGCGTACCCCTGCCGCGCGTACAAGCGCCGGGCCTCGACGAGGTCGGAGCGGGTGTCCAGGCGGATCCGGGCGGCGCCAAGGTCCCGGCCCGCGTCCTCAAGGGCGCTGAGGAGGGCCGCCCCGCCGCCGGTGCCGCGGGCGCGCGGGTCGACGTACACCCTCGTGAGCTCGGCGGTCACCGGGTCCAGGAGGCGTATCCCGCCGCAGGACAGGGGGCGCCCGTCGTACCGTCCGACCAGGAACGCGCCAGTCGGCAGGGCTAGTCCGTCGGCCGGGTCGTCGCACAGGCCCTGGTCGATCTCGGCCTCGGTGACGGGCCTGCGCCAGTACCGGCCGGCGACCTCGGCGTAGTAGGCGCGGCGCAAGGCGGTGGCGTCGGCGGTGGTGAACGGTTCGGGGGCGACCTGCCAGGTGCCCGTGGCGGTGATCTGTTCGCTGGTCATGGCGTCATTCTGGGGCGGCCACCGGACGGCCGCGCTGGAATATCCACAGGCACGGCCTGATGATGTGAAAAGGGGTAAATCGCTTCGATCAGAGGATGTGGGCGCCATGTCCGAACACCCCGACGCGGCCTTGGTCCGCCGTGGCTACGAGGCTTTCAACAAGGGCGACATGGAGACGCTCGGCTCCCTCCTGACCGCCGACGTCATCCACCACATGCCCGGTGACAACCCGCTCTCCGGGCACCACAAGGGCCGCCAAGCCGTCCTCGACCTCTACCGGGCCTTCGCCGAGGAGACCGGCGGCACCATGCGGGTCGAGCTGCAGTCCGTGCTCGTGGACGGCCGCGGCCACGCCATGGCCTTCCACACCACCCGCGCCGACCGGGCCGACCGCGGCATCGAGATCCACCAGGGCATCTTCTTCACCATCGTCGGTGGCAAGGTCAGCGACATGGACCAGTGCACCCAGGACATCGACGAGGAGAACACCTTCTGGGGCTGACCACACCCGCCCCGAGCAAGACCGGGCGGCCGCGCGGCAGGACCCGGCGGCCGCCCGTCCGCCTCAGCCCTGCGGCTTCGGCGCCGCCTGCTGCACGACCTCGAACGACCACACCGACGAACCCGACGCCGCCGGCTTGGGCCGCTCACCGCCCGCGCCGCCGCCACCGCCCTGGTGCGCCGCCTTCATCGGCCCCTCCATCCACGCCTGGAAGTCCTCCTCGGAACGCCACCGCGTGTACACGAGGTACTGGTCCGTGCCCTCCACCGGACGCAGCAGCTCGAACCACTCGAACCCGTCCGAACCCTCCACGGCCCCCGCCCGCGAGGCGAAACGCCGCTCCAGCACCTCCCGCTGCTCGGCGGGAACGGTCAGCGCGTTGATCTTCACGATGCTCATGCCCGCCATCCTAGGGATCGTGCGCGGGATATCGTCGTCCCCAGGCAATCAAGTGGTGCATGAAACGCGGCAGCCAGGCGAAGTCAGGGTTGCGGTCAACAGGGCGGGAGGCCGGCGAGGCGTGGCTAACGCGGCGGAGCACAGGGGTGGACCCGGACATGCCGGGGTCATAGGCGATGGCGGAAGGCTCGGGGCGGCGCGCCTCCTGCTGTGGGCGCTGGCGGCGGTGCTCGCCGTCAGACAGGCCGCCGTCGTGCTGCGCGTCCCACCGGGGGAATGGCTCAGCGCCTTCCACCTCCCCGGCAGCCTGCCCGGCTCGCTCTACGACAGCGGTTCCGGCCAGTTCACCGGCACGCCCTTCGCCGGGCTGGTCCTCAAGCCGTTCGCCGGGTTCGCCGCGCCCTCGCTGGAGGTGGCGTGGACCTGCGTCACCCTCCTGTTCGTCGCCGCGATCGGCCTGGTGGCCGCCCGGGCGCTGCCCGATCCGGTGCCCCGCCGCACCGCGCTGCTGGCGGCGCCGGTGCTGGTCGCGCTGATGATGGTCTCGCTGCCCGTCCGGGAGGCCGCGTCGCCCGGGCAGACCGCCGTGCTGCCCGTCCTGCTGGTGCTGCTGGCCGTCTTCCGGGTGCCCGCCGAGCGGCCGGCCGGGTTCCTCGTCGGCCTCGCCGCCGCGCTGCAGCCCGGCCTGCTGCTCTTCGCGCCGCTGCTGTGGCTCACCGGCCGACGCGCCGGGGCCAAGGCCGCCGCCGTGACCTTCGCCGGCGCCACCGCGCTGTCCTGGGCGTCCCTGCCGCGCGACTCGTGGACGTACTGGGTGCACGACATCGCGGGCACCGGCCTCGGCGGAGCCCCCGACAGCCTCGCCAACCAGTCCCTGCACGGCGCCCTGCTGCGGCTCGGCCTGAGCGGCCCCGGCGAGATCGTCCTCTACGCCGCCCTGGCCGCCGCGGTCATGTGGACCGGCCTGCGCCGCGCGGCCCGCTACGCCCGCGACGGGCAGCTGCTGCTCGCCGCCGCGATCACCGGATGCGTGGCCGTCGCCGTGTCCCCGGCCGGCTGGCGCCACCAGCTGCTGTGGGTCCTGCTCGCGGTCGCCGGCAAGGTCGGCAAGCGGGCCGCCGACCGCACGGTGTGGCCGGTCGCCGTGGTCCTGGCCATGACCCTGTCCGCGGACGTGCTGCTGCCGAACCTGGCCGCGCTGGCCCCCGTACGCGACAACGTGCTGCTGCTGACGGCGCTGGCGGCGGCCTGCGCCGTACCGTTCCTCCCGCGGTCGTCCCCGTACTGGCGCGAGCCCGTCCCGACGGCCTACGGGCGGCCCGCGGCCGCCCGCTGGTCGCGCGTGCCGCTGATGCCGTTCTGGCGGCGCGTGCTGTCGCGCCCCAACCTGTTGCTGGAGTTGCTGCTGATACGGGTGGGGTACTCGCTCTACTCGCACATCCGGGCCGCCGCACCCACCAGCCGCAGCCTCGCCGAGAGCAACGGCAGCCTCATCCACGGCATGGAGAAGGCGCTCGGCATCGACATCGAGCACGCCGTGAACCACGCCGTGGTGAACGCGCCCCCGGTGAAGGCGTTCTTCAACTTCTACTACACCTCCTTCCACTTCGTGGTCCCGCTGACCATCCTGGCCGTCCTGTACTGGCGCCGCCCCGGCGACTACCGCTGGGCGCGCGCCTCGCTGGGCCTGGCCACCGTCCTCGCGCTCGTCGGCTTCTGGCTGTTCCCGCTCGCACCGCCGCGCCTGATGCCCGACCTCGGCTTCGTCGACACGGTGCACGGGGTGCAGGACCTGGCGCACCCTCAGTACGGGGCGATGACCGCCATCTCCAACCAGTACGCGGCGATGCCCTCGCTGCACTTCGGCTGGTCGCTGTGGTGCGGGATCGTCATCGTCGTGCTGGCGCCCAAGACCTGGCAGAAGCTGCTGGGGGCGCTGCACCCGCTGATCACGGTGTGCGCGATCGTCGCTACCGCCAACCACTGGGTGCTCGACGCCGTCGGCGGCGCCCTCGTGGTCGCCGCCGGGTTCGGGCTGGTCTACGTACTCTCCGGGCCGCGCGGCGCGCTGGCGCCGGCCGACGTCAGCCTCACGGTGCCGCGCCCGCGCACGCCGGAGCGGCTGGGCAGTGCGAGCCCGTCGGGGGAGCGCACCAGCGCCTGACCCGCGCGCGCGTACGCGGGTGTACGCCGACGGCGCGCGGGCCGAAGGGGTGCCGGAGCAGAATCGATTCTGCTCCGGCACCCCTTCGGTGGATCGCCGCGTCCGTCCAGGATGGGGCCCCGCAGTCGTGCCCGCCACCCGGGACACGACCGGCTACGGCCGCGCGTCCGCCGGGAGATGGGCCACCACGAGCGCGATGGCGGCCTCGGCGGTGTCGGCCTCGCCGAGCACCTGCGCCGGACGCGGACCGCCGACCCGGAACCGGCCGTCGGGCAGCGGCTCGACCGCCGGTACGTCGACGTTGAACGGCGGGCTGGTACGGGAGCTGAACCACAGGGTCCACTGCTTGGTGAACGGGTACAGCCGGCGCAGCCGCGGTTCGGCGGAGGCCGCCGCCAGCAGTGACAGGACGCCCTGGCTCAGCGTCTTGGACTCGGCCCGGTCCCGTACCAGCCGCCACGTCAAGGGCATGCGCTGCCAGCGGGCTTCCACCGCGTCGGCGGTCCCGCGTTCCTGAAGGTTCATCCGCGCAGTGTGCTGCCCCGACGCCGCCAGGACAACGGTTTCGCAGGTCACGAACCGGTAGACCAGCGGACGGCAGGGGCCGGGGCGTGGGCGGGAGCGGCCCCTGCCGCCCTGGGTCCCGGGCCGGCAGCGCGGCTCAGCCGCGGCCGTGGCCGACCCGTAGTTCCTTGATGCCGTTGAGCCAGGCCGCGCGCAGCCGCCGCGGGCCCGGCGCGGCGAGGCGCAGGTCGGGCAGGGAATCGGCGAGCGCGTTGAAGATCAGGTCGATCTCCATGACGGCGAGGGACTTGCCGAGGCAGAAGTGCGGTCCGCCGCCGCCGAACCCCAGGTGCGGGTTGGGATCGCGGGTGATGTCGAAGACGTCCGGGTTCTCGAACACCTCCGCGTCGTGGTTGGCGGAGGAGTAGAACAGCCCCACCCGGTCACCCGCCTTGATCTTCTGGCCGCCGAGTTCGGTGTCCCGGGTGGCGGTGCGCTGGAAGGACACCACCGGCGTGGCCCAGCGCACGATCTCCTCCGCCGTCGTCGACGGGCGCGTCGCCTTGTACAGCTCCCACTGCCCGGGGTGGGTGAGGAAGGCGTGCATGCCGTGGCTGATGGCGTTGCGCGTCGTCTCGTTGCCCGCGACCGCCAGCAGCAGCACGAAGAAGCCGAACTCGTCCGAGCCCAGGTTGCCCTGGCCCTCGGCGGCCACCAGCTGCGTCACGATGTCCTTGGCCGGGCACTCCTTGCGGGCGGCGGACAGGTTCATCGCGTAGCCGATGAGTTCCATCGCCGCGTTGGCGCCGACCTCCTCGGTGATCGCGTACTCCGGGTCGTCGTAGGCGATCATCTTGTTCGACCAGTCGAAGATGCGCGAGCGGTCCTCCTGCGGCACGCCGATCAGTTCGGCGATGGCCTGGAGGGGGAGTTCGCAGGCGACCTGGGTGACGAAGTCGAAGCTGCCGTCGGCGGAGGCGGTCAGCGCCTCCTCCACGATCTTCCGCGCCCGGTCGCGCAGGGCCTGCTCCAGGCCGCGGATCGCCCGGGGGGTGAAACCGCGCTGCACGATCTGGCGCACGCGCGTGTGTTCCGGCGGGTCCATGTTCAGCATGATGAGGCGCTGGGCATCAATGGCATCACGCCGGATGTGCTCGTTGAAGCGGATGATCGCCGTGTTGAGGGTCGAGGAGAACAGCTCCGGGTGCGTGGAGACGTACTTGACGTCCGCGTGCCGGGTGACGGCCCAGTACCCCTCGTCGTCAAAACCGGTCACGCCCCGCCGCTGGGCGCACCACCACACGGGGGCCGTCTGCCGCAGCTGCGCGAACTCCGGGAGCGGGACCCGGTCGTGGAGGAGGTCGGGGTCGGTGGCGTCGAAGCCTTCGGGCAGCGCGGGACACGACATCGGGCGACTCCAAGGTCTGACGGCCCATCAGAAGATGGCTCGAAGGTAGTAACGAGTTCTAGAAGTCGCAAGGGCCTCGGCGTCAACTGTTGCGTGTGGAATCCGTGTAAGCAACGTGCAAGACCCTTGCGTGCCGGGCCCCCAGGTCATAAGACTGCGCAGAGAAGTAGAACGCGTACTAGTTCGGGCGGGGCGCCGGGACGGCCCGCCGCGCCGGCACCGTGCAGGAGAGGACGAGCTCATGGCCGCGGAACCCGTCATCGTCGAAGCCGTACGCACCCCCATCGGAAAGCGCGGGGGCTCGCTCGCCAACCTCCACCCCGCCTACCTGCTCGGCGAGACGTACCGCGAACTGCTCGCCCGGACCGCGATCCAGCCCGACTGCGTCGAACAGATCGTCGGCGGCACCGTCACCCACGCCGGCGAGCAGTCGATGAACCCGGCCCGCAACGCCTGGCTGGCCATGGGCCTGCCGTACGAGACGGCCGCCACCACCGTCGACTGCCAGTGCGGCAGCTCGCAGCAGGCCAACCACATGGTCGCCAACATGATCGCCGGCGGCGTCATGGACATCGGCATCGCCTGCGGCGTCGAGGCCATGAGCCGCGTCCCGCTCGGCTCGGGCTCCAAGCACGGCCCCGGCAAGCCCTTCCCGGACGAGTGGAACGTCGACCTCCCCAACCAGTTCGAGGCCGCCGAGCGGATCGCCCGCCGCCGGGGCCTGAGCCGCGAGGACGTCGACCGGCTCGGCCTGCTGTCCCAGGAGCGGGCCGCGGCCGCGTGGGCCGAGGAACGCTTCAAGCGCGAGACCTTCGCGGTGCAGGTGCCGACCACGGAGGCGGAGCAGGCGGCCGGGCAGGGGATGTGGCGGCTGGTCGACCGGGACGAGGGGCTGCGGGACACCTCCATGGAGGCGCTCGCCCGGCTCAAGCCGGTCATGCCGACCGCCGTGCACACCGCCGGGAACTCCTCGCAGATCTCCGACGGCGCCGCGGCCGTGATGTGGGCCTCTCGCAAGATGGCCCGCGCCCTCAAACTCAGGCCGCGGGCCAGGATCGTCGCCCAGACCCTGGTCGGCGCGGACCCGCACTACCACCTGGACGGGCCGATCGACGCGACGCGCGCCGTCCTCGGCAAGGCCGGGATGTCCCTGAGGGACATCGACCTCGTCGAGATCAACGAGGCGTTCGCATCGGTCGTCCTCAGCTGGGCCCAGGTCTTCGACCAGGACCTGGAGAAGGTCAACGTCAACGGCGGCGGCATCGCGCTCGGCCACCCCGTCGGCTCCACCGGCGCCCGGCTGATCACCACCGCGCTGCACGAGCTGGAGCGGCGGGACAAGGAATTCGCGCTGATCACCATGTGCGCGGGCGGCGCGCTGGCCACCGGCACGATCATCCAGCGGCTGTGATGGTGCGCGGCCGGGCCCCGGTACGGGTGCGCGGCCACTGAACCCAGTGGGATGGGGAAAAGCCGAGGGCCCCGGTGGCCGGCCTGGGGAGGCCGGCCACCGGGGCCCTCGCACGCACCGGGGTGCGTCGTGCGGCGTCTGCTGCCACTGGCGGCTTAGTACCAGTGGTGCGACTGCCAGAAGTTCCAGGCGCCCACGGGGCTGCCGTAGCGGGAGTTCATGTAGTCCAGGCCCCACTTGATCTGGGTGGCCGGGTTCGTCTTCCAGTCGGAGCCCGCGGAAGCCATCTTCGAGGCCGGCAGGGCCTGGACCAGGCCGTACGCGCCCGAAGCGGAGTTCGTGGCGGTGTGGTCCCAGCCACTCTCATGGGAAACGATGTGGTCGAAGGCCGCGAACTGCGCCGGGTCCTTGATCATCTGCTGGGCGATCGCCTTGGCACTCGTCGGGGCCGCCTGGGCGGGCACCGTGGCGAGCATGGAACCGGCGACACCGAGGGCGACGACGGTACCCGCGAGGGTCTTCTTCGAAGCGGCGATGCGGCGGATGACGGCGTTGGACACGGAGGAAACCTTCCGAAGGGGACAAGGGTGGTCGCGGCATGCCGGAGCATGCGTGAGCCACTCACGCGAAGGAGAGGGGTTCGTCGGGCGGGGGGCGGTTGCCCCTGCCGCCGTGGCGACATCAACCAGTTAGCCAGGTCCGGGCGGCCCTGGCAACGGCCCCCGGTACTAGGCACTTTCATAGTCGGCCCCCTGTGGCCCCTGGCGACCGCCAGGCGCATCCGGCCAGCTCAGGGCCGGTTTGAGGGCGCCTGTAGCGGGCCCGCGGAGGCTACTAAAGAGTGCCGTATGTGACGTGCGTCCTGTGGGCCGCCTCACCCCGGAAGGGCCCGAATCTCACGCAGAGTGACCGAGCGTACAACGAAATAGCGTGTGGTCCGGGCCACTTTCAACGCATATCGAAGCAAATCGGGACATCGAACGCCGCTTTCCGTGTCGCCCGGCGGAGCGCTTTCAGCAGCGTCCCGCCGAGCGTCAGGGTCAGCACGACGGTCAGGGCGGCCCGGCCCAGGTCCCAGCCGACCGAGGTGGCGAGGCAGTACGCGAGGAAACGCGCCAGGTTCGCGGACACCGGCTCGCCCGGGTGGAAGGAAATGCCCTGGCCCATGCCCTGGAGGAGCACCCAGCCCTGCAGGTTCATCAGCGTGCCGTACGCGAACGACCCGACGAACCCGTACGCGGCGAGCAGCCACAGCTCGGCCCGCCCCCGGATCCGGTCCGGCCCGGGCAGCAGCCCGGCGCCCAGCGAGAACCAGCCCAGCGCCAGCATCTGGAACGGCATCCACGGCCCCACACCCCCCGTGAGCAGCGCGGACGCGAACATCGTCACGGAGCCGAGGACGAAACCGAATCCGGGACCCAGGACGCGAGCGCTGAGCACCATCAGGAAGAACATGGGCTCCAGGCCGGCCGTGCCGGCGCCCAGCGGCCGGAGCGCGGCCCCCACCGCGGCGAGCACGCCCAGCATCGCCACGGCCTTGGAGTCCATCCCCTGGTCGGCGATCGTGGCGACGACCACCGCCACGAGGAGCGGCAGGAGCGCCGCGAAGAGCCAGGGGGCGTCCTGCGAGTGGGACAGGCCGGAGGTGCCGCCGGCGAGCAGCGGCCAGCCGAAGGCGGCGATGCCGATGAGGGTGACGAGGACCAGCGCGGCGGCCGCGCGCGGGCCGACGCGCAGGGGGCGGGCCGGGGTCATGCGGGGCGGCCCTCCCGGGACAGGGCGGCGGCGACCTGGGAGACCGTGAGCCAGCGGCCCGGGGCCAGGACCTTGGCCACCTGCGGGGCGAAGGCGGGGGAGGAGACGACGACCTCGGCGGTCGGGCCGTCCGCGACGATCTCCCCGCCGGCCAGGATCAGCACGCGGTGGGCCAGTTCGGCGGCGAGCTCCACGTCGTGGGTGGCCAGGATGATGGCGTGGCCGTCGGCTGCCAGAGCGCGCAGGATCTCGATCAGACGGGCCTTGGCGGCGTAGTCGAGGCCGCGGGTCGGCTCGTCGAGCAGCAGCAGGGCCGGTTCGCCGGTCAGGACCAGGGCGAGGGCGAGGGCCAGGCGCTGGCCCTCGGACAGGTCGCGGGGGTGGGTGTCGTCGGGGACGCCCGGGAGGAGCGAGGTGACCAGGGCGCGGCAGGTGCCGGGGGCGGCCCCGGCATCGGCGTCGGCGGCGGCGCACTCGGCGGCGACGGTGTCGGCGTAGAGGAGGTCGCGGGGGTCCTGGGGGACGAGCGCGACGCGGCGGATCATCTCCCGGGGCGGCGTGCGGTGGGGGGTGCGGCCGCCGACGAGCACCTCGCCGGTGGTGGGGGCGAGGGTGCCGGCGAGGGTGGCGAGGAGGGTGGACTTGCCGGCGCCGTTGCGGCCCATGAGGGCGATGGTTTCGCCGGGGGTGACGGTGAGGGTGATGCCGTGGAGGATTTCGGTGCGGGCGCGGCGGAGGGTGAGGTCGGTGGTGCGCGCCGGTTGCTCCGCGGGGTTGGTGGTGGGGGGCGGGGCCGCGGCCGGCTCCGAGTCGCCGGCGCGCTTGCGGCGGAGCCGGGCCCAGCGGGAGGTGTGCGGCGCCGCCCCGCCGCGCGGCTCCGGCTGCGCCGGGTTTTCGGGGCTCCGCCCCGCGCCCCGCGCCTCAAACGCCGGCGGGGCTGGGTGGGCCGGCGCGGCTGAAGCGGCCGGCGGGGCTGGGTGGGCCGGCGGGGCCGGGAGGTGCGTGAGGCGGGCCTTCAACGCGGGTGAGAGGCGGCGGGCGTCGCGGACGGAGAGGGGGAGCGGGGACCAGTCGGCCAGGCGGCCGAGGGAGACGACCGGGGGGTGGACCGGGGAGACCGCCATGATCTCCGCCGGGCTGCCGAGGACGGGGGCCGCGCCCGGCGAGTCCAGCAGCAGTACGCGGTCCGCGTACTGCACCACCCGCTCCAGCCGGTGCTCCGCCATCAGCACGGTGGTGCCGAGGTCGTGCACCAGGCGTTGCAGGACCGCCAGCACCTCCTCCGCCGCCCCCGGGTCCAGCGCCGACGTCGGTTCGTCCAGCACCAGCACGCGCGGGTGCGGGGTCAGCACCGAGCCGATCGCCACCCGCTGCCGCTGGCCGCCGGACAGCGTGGCCAGCGGGCGGTCGCGGAGTTCGTTCAGGCCCAGCAGGTCCAGGGTCTCCTCCACCCGGCGCCGCATCACCGCGGGTGGCAGCCCCAGGGACTCCATCCCGTAGGCCAGCTCGTCCTCCACCACGTCCGTCACGAAGTGGGCCGACGGGTCCTGCCCCACCGTGCCCACCACGTCCGCGAGCTCCCGCGGCCGGTGCGTGCGCGTGTCCCGGCCCGCGACGGTGACCCGGCCCCGCAGCCGGCCGCCGGTGAAGTGCGGGACCAGCCCGGAGACGGCCCCCAGCAGGGTCGACTTGCCGACTCCCGACGGGCCGACCAGCAACGTCAGCTCCCCTTCCGGCACGGTGAAGTCCGCGTCCCGCAGGGCAGGGGCCGAGGCGCCCTCGTAGGTGACCGACACCTGCTCGAACCGGATCACAGCGACGACGCCTCCTTCGGCGGTACGGGTGCCACGAGGGCGGGGAGCAGGCCGACGAGGATCGCCGCCGCGGGCCAGAGCGGCAGCGCCGGGGCGACCAGCGGCACCACCCCCGGGCGCAGGGCCTCCGGGTCCAGCGCCCCGGCGTAGCCCAGCAGCGCCGCCACCGCCGCACCCGAACCGGCGACCAGCCAGGCCCGGCCGCCCCACCGGTCGGGCCGGTACCGGGTACGGACGCTGCGCCGCCCGCCCAGGCGCAGCCCGGCCAGGGCCAGGGCCAGGCCGAGGATGAGGACGGGCAGGCCGAACACGGCGCCCTCCGCCGCGAGCAGCCCGTACGTACCGGCGCACATGCCGAGCAGCCCGCCGAGGGTGAGCGTGTTGGTGGTGCGCCGGACGGCGGGCGGAACCTGCGCGGTGCGGCCGTAGCCGCGGGCGTCCATCGATGCGGCCACCGCCACCGACCGCTCCAGGGCGCCCTCCAGCACCGGCAGGCCGATCTGGAGGACGGCCTTCACCCCGCCGGTGGGGCGCCCGCGCAGCCGCCGGGCGGTGCGCAGCCGGGCCACGTCGGCCACCATGTTCGGCGCGAAGGTCATCGCGACGACCACGGCCACGCCCGCCTCGTACAGCGCGGCGGGCAGCGACTTGAGCAGCCGGGCCGGGTTCGCGAGCGCGTTCGCGGCGCCGACGCACACCAGCAGGGCGGCCAGCTTCGCGCCGTCGTAGAAGGCGAAGACCAGTTGCTCGGCGGTGACCCGGCCGCCGAGGCGGATGCCCTGCGCCCAGGCGGGCAGGGCCAGTTCGGGGAGGGTGAGCACGGTGTGCGCCCCGGGGACCGGCGAGCCGAGGAGGGCGGAGAAGAGCAGGCGCAGGCCGATGACGACCAGGCCGAGCCGCAGGAACGCGCCGTAGGAGCGCGCCCAGGGCGCGGCGGTACGGCGGGCGGCGACGACGTAACCCGCGACGGCGACGATCAGCCCGAGCAGGAGCGGGTTGGTGGTCCGCGAGGCGGCGGTGGCGAGCCCGAGCGCCCACACCCACCAGGCCCCCGCGTGCAGGGCGTTGCCGCGACGCGCCTCGGGGGCGGCGCGAAGGCCCTTCCTTTCGTACGTCGGCACGCGCGAGCGCCCACCGGCCGCGACCGGACCGCCCCGCGCCGGGGTCCGGTGCCCGGCTGCGGCGCCGTGCGTGGTTGCGGCGCGCGGGTGCGGGAGGCGGTTCATCGCGAGCGGCGGCGGGACTGCCAGACGGCGGCCGCCGCGAGGGCGGCTACCGCCGCGATGCCCGCGAGCAGGCCCGCCGAGGGCCCGCCGTCGCCGGTGGGGGCGGTCTTCGGCGCGTCCTGCGCGCCCTCGGCGAGCGGCTCGCCGCACCCCTGCCCCGGGTAGCCGGAGATCGCGCACAGCAGCGCCGCGTTGTTGTAGCGCAGCGGCTTCGCCACCGAGGCCAGTGCCTCGGCGGTGGTGGCCTCCGGCGCCACCTGCGCGCAGGCGGTGCGCGGGCCGCCCTGCGGCGGGGCCTCGCCGGAGGGCGAGTCGCCGGGCAGACCGAAGTCGATGACCAGGGCCACCCGCTTCTTGCCGGCCACCGCAGGGGTGTCCGCGCAGAGCGCCGCGAAGTCGGGCTCCGTACGCGGCCGGGACGCCTCGGCCCCGGCGTCCTTGCTCACCGCGAAGCGGAAGCCCTGGACGGTCCCGTCCGCCGGGCGGGCCGAGGTGCCCTGGGTCGCGTACGTCCAGGGGCCCTTGGCGCCGCCGTCCCAGAACGACCAGTAGCGGTAGCTCGACGCGAGCGCCGGGGACGCGGCGAGCAGGGTGAACAGGACGCCGAGCGCGCCGGCGAGAGCGGCCAGCCTGCGCATCAGGCCTGGTTCTTCTTGCGGCGGCCGCTCAGCAGGAAGCCGATGCCGACGCCGGCCGCTGCGCCGGCCCCGATGATCCAGCCGAGGTTGCCGTTGCCGGAACCGTCCTTGTCCCCGGCCTTGGGCATGCCGCCCGTCGCCGGGGTCTGCGGGGCCGGGCCCGTCCCGTTCAGTGCCGCGACCAGGTCGGTGCCGCCGAAGGCGCGCGGGTCGGTGCCCGTCGCGTGCGCGGTGAGGACCAGGGTGCCCAGGGCCGCCGGGTTGCCCTTCGCCCACTGCGCCGAGTTGGCCTTGAGCCACTCCAGCGCGCCCGCCGCCGACTGCTTGTGGCCGGCCGCGGCGAGGGCGATGACGGCGTCGGCGGTGTTGCCGGTGTCGGGGGTCGGCTGGTCGGCGCCCGGGGTGGCCGCGGTGAGGTGGCCGTCCTTCTTGAGGGCCTCAGCCAGGTAGCCGGCCGCGCCCTGGGCGGCGGCGGCCGGGTCGGCGGCGCCCGCCGGGCAGGCCGACGCGGTCGCCGGGGTGTCGGTGGCGGCCGGGGTGACGACCGCGCCCTTGCCGAGGCCGGCCAGGGTTGCGGCGGCCGTCGCGTCGGCGTTGGCGGGGAGCTTGCCGTCGGCCGGCTGGTACCCGAAGGCGCCCCGGTCGGAGGCCGGCTCGGCGGCGCAGCCCAGCCGGAAGGAGAGCAGGCCGTCGTACGCGGACTTGCCCGCCTTCGACTTGACGTCGGCCGGCTTCTCGCCCGCCGCGGCGAGCGCGCTGATGACGACGGAGGTGGAGCTCGCCTCGCTCGGGGAGCCCGGGACGTACGCCCAGCCGCCGTCCTCGTTCTGGACGGACCGCAGCCAGTCCACGCCCTTCTTGACGGCCGCGTCGTGGCCGCCGAGCGCCTTGAGGGCCTGCACGGCCACCGCGGTGGCGTTCGTGTCGAGCGGTGCCGCCGGGTCGCACGCCTTCGTCGCGTCCGCGCGGAAGGAGGCGAAGCCGCCGTCGGCGCACTGCTGGCCGGTGAGCCAGTCGACGGCCTGCGGGGCGGGCCGCAGGCCGACCGTGTGCTGGGCGAGCAGCGCGAACGACTGGCGCCAGACGCCGTCGTAGGTGGGGTCGGCCTGGCCGAACAGCCCGG
Organism: Streptomyces sp. NPDC054883; assembly: GCF_053610645.1. NCBI lineage: Bacteria > Bacillati > Actinomycetota > Actinomycetes > Kitasatosporales > Streptomycetaceae > Streptomyces > Streptomyces sp. NPDC054883. The sequence goes on from NZ_JBSGYT010000025.1 coordinate 97,635, forward strand.
AGGGGATGACCGGCGCCGGGGAGGGGGAGGGGGCGGCGAGGGCCGCGGGGGCGGCGCCCGCGCAGAGCACGGCGGAGGCGGCGAGCGCGGCGGCGCTGCGGCGGACGTTCATGGCGGGGCGGGTGCCTCTCGTGCTGGGGGAGCGGAGGCAGGCACACGCGGGTACCGGGCTCCGGCTCCGCATGCCTCGACGGTGCCGGCCGCCGGGGGGCCCGGCGGCACGAGCCGCGCACTCCCGACGGGGCATCCCGGCTCCCCGCCCCGGCGGCGCCGGTGCGGGTCACGGTTGCGGGTCAGCGCCGGATTCGCACCGGCTTCCCCCCGTACGGAGTGTGGACGACGGCCTTACTGTACCGGCCCGTCCCGGGCCGGCCCGGAGCCGCCTGCGGGGGGCGCCGGCCGGGAGCGCCCCTTACACCGCGCCGGGCCGGTACGTCACACCGCCCGGTACGTGACCGGGTCCGTGCCCGGGACCGCTTCCGCCCGGCCCTGTTTCACCAGCCGTCGCAGGTGGGCCTCCGCCTCCGAGACCGCGATGTTCCGGGACCCGTACGGGATCTGCTCCCAGGGCCGGTTCCACTGCATCCGCTCGGCCAGCCCCCACGGTGTCAGGGGCTCGGCGAGCAGCTCCCACAGCCCCGCCAGCCGCTCCTCGTGGTGGGCCAGCAGCTCCCGGACCCGGGCCGGGGCGTCGGTGAAGGGGTGCTGGTGGGCGGGGAGCACCTCGGCGGGGCGCAGGCGGCCGACGCGTTCGAGGGAGGCGAGGTAGTCCCCGAGGGGGTCGGTGACCCGCTCGTCCTGCGGGTCCTCGTAGAGGCCGATGTGCGGGGAGATCCCGGGCAGCAGGTGGTCGCCGGAGAAGAGGCGGCCGTTGCCGGGGAGGTTCCCCGGGTGGGCCTCTTCCAGGTGGAGGCAGACGTGCCCGGGGGTGTGGCCGGGGGTCCAGATCGCGCGCAGCGCGCGCCCGGCGAGGGGCAGCAGCTCGCCGGGGACGATCTCCCGGTCGGGGACGGCGGACCGCAGCCCGGGCAGGGTCCGCAGCCGCCCGCTCGCCCGGGCCGCCCGCAGCGGGGCGATGTGCTCCTCGGGGGCGCCGGCGGTGGCCAGCTTCCCGCTCATGTAGTCGAACCAGACGCCGGGTTCGGCGGAACGGGTCCGTACGACGACCTCGGTGTCGGCGGCGTGCATGGCGATCCAGGCGCCCGAGACCTCCCTGACCTGCCCCGACAGGCCGTGGTGGTCGGGGTGGTGGTGGGTGATCAGCACGCCGTGGACGTCGGCGGCGGCGATGCCGAGCGCGGCGAGCCCGGCCACGAGGGTGTCCCAGGACTGCGGATCGTCCCAGCCCGTGTCGATCAGGACGGGTCCGCGGCCGGTGTCGAGGACGTGGACGAGGGTGTGCCCGAGCGGGTTGTCGGGGATGGGGACCTTGATGCCCCACACGCCTCCGCCGTGGTCGGTGACCTGAGGTGGGGCGAGGGGCGTCATGCGGGCTCCCTGGAACGAGAACGTGTTGCATTGGTCGCCCCAGTCCACCATTGCAGGAGGGGTTCTGACTAGTCGTCGGATCCCCGTCCCGGCGGTCGTGTCCGCGCCGTGGACTCCTGGAACTAGAACTGGTATCAGTTCTTCGACGCCCAGCCCGCTGGTAGCCGCAGGAGGCCTTGCCATGACCGAGCTCGTGGAACACGGACAGCTGTTCATCGGCGGGGAGTGGACGGATCCGCTGGGCGACGCCACCATCTCCGTCGTCTCGCCCCACACCGAGCAGGTCATCGGCAGCGTCCCGCACGCCTCGGCGGCGGACGTGGACCGCGCCGTCGCCGCCGCGCGCAAGGCCTTCGACGAAGGACCCTGGCCCCGGACGACCCTGGAGGAGCGGATCGCCGTCGTCTCCCGGATCAAGGACGCCATCGCCGTCCGGCACGAGGAGATAGCCCGCTCGATCAGCTCCCAGAACGGGTCCCCGTACTCCTGGAGCGTCCTCGCCCAGGCGCTCGGCCCGATGATGGTCTACGACGGCGCGATCACCGTCGCACGCGACTACCCGTACGAGGAACACCGCCAGGGCGCGCTCGGGCCGATCCTGGTGCGGCGCGAGCCGGTCGGCGTCGTGGCCGCCGTCATCCCGTGGAACGTCCCGCAGTTCGTCGCCGCGGCCAAGCTCGCGCCCGCGCTGCTCACCGGGTCCGCGGTGATCCTCAAGCCCTCGCCGGAGTGCCCGCTCGACTCCTACATCCTGGCCGACATCGCGCGGGAGGCCGGCCTGCCGGAGGGCGTGCTGTCGATCCTGCCCGCCGACCGGGAGGTCAGCGAGTACCTGGTGGGCCACCCCGGCATCGACAAGGTCGCCTTCACCGGATCGGTGGCCGCCGGCAAGCGCGTCATGGAGGTCGCCGCGCGCAACCTGACCCGGGTCACCCTCGAACTCGGCGGCAAGTCCGCCGCCGTGATCCTCCCCGACGCCGACCTGGAAACCACCATCGCCGGGATCGTCCCGGCCGCCTGGATGAACAACGGACAGGCCTGCGTGGCCCAGACCCGGGTCCTCGCGCCGCGAAGCCGCTACGGGGAGATCGCCGAGGCCCTCGCCGCCGCCGCCGGGGCGCTGGTCGTCGGCGACCCGCTCGACCCGGCGACGCAACTCGGGCCGCTGGTGGCCGAGCGGCAGCAGCGGCGCTCGCTGGACTACATCCGCATCGGGCAGGAGGAAGGCGCCAAGATCCTCACCGGCGGCGGCCGCCCGGCCGCCCTGGAGCAGGGCTGGTACGTCGAACCCACCCTCTTCGGGGACGTCGACAACTCGATGCGGATCGCCCAGGAGGAGATCTTCGGGCCCGTGGTCTGCCTGATCCCGTACGGGGACGAGGCCGAGGCGGTACGCGTGGCCAACGACTCGGAGTTCGGCCTCAGCGGCAGCGTCTGGACCGCCGACGTGGAGCACGGCCTCGACTTCGCCCGCGGCGTGCGCACCGGCACCTTCAACGTGAACACCTTCAGCCTGGACATGCTGGGGCCGTTCGGCGGCTACAAGAACAGCGGCGTGGGGCGGGAGTTCGGCCCCGAGGGGCTGAGCGAGTACCTGGAGCACAAGATGATCCACCTGCCGGCGGGATACCAGGCCCCCGGGGCCGGTGCGTGATGGGCGACCGCTGGCGGATCGAAGTCGACCGCGGGGTCTGCATCGGCTCGGGCATGTGCGTGAACCACGCCCCGGCGGGCTTCACCCTCGACTCGGCCCGCCAGTCCCACCCCCGCGAGGCGCAGACGGACGCCAACGAGCCGGTCCTGACGGCGGCCGAGGGCTGCCCGGTGGAAGCCATCACGATCACCCTCCTCACCACGGGCGAAGCGGTCTTCCCCCCGGAGGACTAGGAACCGCCGGGGCGCCGGGCTGGCTCCAGTGCCTCATTTCTCCTGCGCGGCGAGCATCTTGAGCAGCGCGTGGGGCGTGCTCTGCTCGGAGTCCGCCTCGTGGACCTCGGCGCCCCGAAGGTCACGGGCTCGGCGGCGCGGACGAACGCGGCCACCGACGAGCGGCACCCATGGGAGGGGGCGGGCTCTGCGGGGCGGGGCTTCGGGGGGCGGGATGTCCGCTGGACCGGATCGGGGAGGGTATGGGGGTTCCCGTCAGTCCCATCGTCTCCCCGGGGCGGACCGGTCCCTCAAGGGCGCTCCTTCGTCGCGTCGCTACGCGATGGCCTGCGGCCACCCTTGACCGACCGGCCCGCCCCGGATCAACGAAGACTGCCGGGAACCCCCCAAAGGGACGGGCCGGTCCTTCTTTCGGCTCAGCCGTCTCACGGTTCCAGGGCAGGGGCTTCGCCCACCGCGACAGATCGCTACGCGCTTCTCCCGTCTCGGCGGCCGACGGCCGTCCGGGGCTGGGCGTACCCGTCAGGCCGCCTACCGCGATGTTCCGTGCCCACAGAGGGTCGTCCGCCACGCGGCGAGCAGGCTGGTCGCAGCCCTCAACGAGCGGCTGCGACCAGCACTTTCCTAGCCCTGGTTCACGATCTGCTCGACGATCCAGCCGCCGAGCTCCGTGGTCATCAGGGTGTGCGGCTCGTTGTGCGAGGCCAGCTTGAAGTCGTCGAGTTCGCTCGTCTCTGGCTTGAGGCCGCCGATGTTCACGTACAGGTCGGCGTCGGTGGTCACGTCGCGGATGGCGACGGCGCTGACGGAGGGGACGAACGAGTGGTGGCGGACGTGGGCGTTGGTCTTGAGTCCGAGGATGGGCGGCTGCTCGTTGAGCTTGTCGGCCAGGATGCCGAAGCCCTCCAGGGTGCCGCCGGGCGCCCCGTCGATCTCGGGGAGGTCGTCGGTCGGTACCTCCTTGGCCGGCGGCGGGGTCACCAGCCGCAGAGTCGCGACGATCTGGTTGTCGCCGCCGCGCTGGGCGTAGAGGTTGGTGCCCAGGATGGACAGGCCCTTGCCCTCGACCGCGTGGTCGCCGGGCTTGATGCCGTTGCCCTGACCGGTCGCGACGCCGTTGGCGACGCCGATCTTGACCGGGATCGCGGGCCAGTTGCCCATCTGGTTCAGCTCGGCGAGGAGCCGTTCGCGCATCTCGTCCACGCCGGGCTTGCTGTCCCACTCCTCGATGTGCCAGGCCAGCAGCTGTCGGGCGGCCGGGCTGTTGATCTGGCGGGAGAAGGCGTCATTGAGCTTGCGCGAGTAGTGCGCGAACGCCTGCAGGCCGAGGGGGATCCAGGCGCCACGGTGCGGAGTGTCGTACGACCAGTAGAGGCCGGTCTGGTGGTCGATCTGCTGGTCCTCCATCTTGGCGAGGGCGTAGCGGGTGACGAGGCCGCCCATGCTGAAGCCGCCGACGGCGAGCCGGTGGTTGCCCTGACGCTCGTTGCCGGCGCGGGTGATCACTTCGATCGCGGCGTCCGCGTTCTGCTGGATGGCGGCGCTGCGCTCGTGGAAGCCGAGGACGATGACGTCGTGCCCGCGGCGGCGCAGCTCGCTGAAGAAGGCGTACTCCCCCCAGTCCAGGCCCTGCCACAGCATGTCGATGCTGCTCGATCCCATGTTGAACCCGTCGGCGGCGATCACGGGCTTGGTCAGCCGGTCGCCGCCCTCGGCGTAGTAGACCCAGGCAGTGCCACCGGGAAGGTCCCACACGTCATGCGGGACCGGGGGGATCTGGGTGGGCGGCTCTTGGGGCCCGGGGGCCAGGATGATGGGCGAGGAGGCGAGGGCCTCACGGATCTGCTGCTCGGTGGCCTGCGGCTCACTCATGGACGGGTCCCTTCGCGCGGTGATTACGGAACGTATCTATCTGAGCACGGAAAGTAGTCATCCATCCAGTGCTGTGATCGCGAAGGAAAGGGGGCGGAGGGGGTGGCCGGGTGCACGATGACCATAAAGACGTCGATACGTACATCCGTGTGGGTGTTCATGCGAACGCAATTACGAATCGAGCGCCGGAGATCGAGGTTGGTGGCTACGACCAGCCCCAGACGGGGGTTGGGCGCCGGGGATGAGGAGCGCGTAGCGATCTGGGGCGCGGGGGTGCCGTCTCGTTGTCCGGTGCGCTGTCCGGTGTGGTGAGGCCCTTGGCCGGTGCGGTTTCAGTT